>NZ_JAYWDT010000283.1:0-11526 GCF_043779715.1 Flavobacterium sp. | reverse complement strand
GCTGGAGTTACAATTTTATAATCTTTAGTGTCCTTAAGAATCTCCACAAAATAATCTGAGTATTCCTTCGATTTTATTCCGTGTATGATTACAAAATTTTCACTTTCATTATACACATCATAAGAAACTGAAAAGGTATCATATTGTTTCTCTTTTATATATTTATTTATTTTTTCGATTAATGTTTTGGTATCATCAGCATCTCGAGCACCTGCTTTATATAAAATTTTCCAGCTTTTAGATAGTGTATCGTTCTTGAAAGTCATTTGTTCTAAGATAGGAATATTTGTTCGAAGAATGTCTTCGGCTTGTTTTCCTTCTTTTGTGTTTGGAAAGTTTAAAGCTACAAAATTTAAAGATTTTTTATACTCCTCAACTCCTTTTATTTTTCCTATTGCACTTGCTTTTAGCAATTCAAATTTTGGGATTAAATCATCGCCAGCAAATTGCGCTAAACTTTTCTCGATAGTTTCTAAAACCGTAACGTATTCTTGGTTCGAAAATTGCTTATAAATTGTTTTATAAACAGCCTCTGGTGTTTGTGCAATGGCATTTTCCTCTACTATTGTTCCGCTTAGAATTTGCGCATATCTTGTATTCGGGTAATTTGCAATTATTTGATTTTTAACAACTTCTGCTTTGGATTTATTTGTAATCTCATATATCTTATACAAATTATACATCGATGGCAAGATTAATCTTTCTTCGGGATTGCTCTTTAATAACAACTCAAATTTAGATGCCGATAATTCGTATTCTTTAAACTTTTCTTTATAAATAACACCCAACTGATAATTTGCAAAATTCCTTTCTCTTGCCAAACTGTCTAATACTTTTTGTGATGTTGGAAGTTGTTTCAAATAAAAATCTGCTTGAAATTTTTCTGAGATTTCTTCTATTTTCGTATTTGTATTGTTGGCTGCAACTTCCTCTGGATTCTTTATGTCTAAAGACTGAGCAGACCATCTCCAATTGTCATTTAGTATTCGTTTCCCCCATTTTTTTAGGAACGTTACTCTACCGTAATTGACAGTAACGGGATTGTAAAAATAAAATGCGTCATCATTTTTACTATCAAAACTAGCTCCTGGCGGTAATAAAGAAGTTTCGTTTAAATCGCTTTTTTGTCTGCCTTTTATATCGGTTTTTATGACTTGAATTCCAGTGTTTGTATTTGATGTTTTTTGCTTGGCTTCAAGTAGTTTTTTAGCTTCTTCTTTAGCTTTCATTTTTGCAATATAATCCTCAAAATAGCTCTTTCGATCACCTTCAGAAAGGGCAACTATATTTAAAATACTATCACTATGTTGCACAATTCCTTCGTACTTGATAACATCTACAAGGTTTTCTCGTTTTTTTGCAATGGTAAAATACTCGCGATTTTTCTTCACCAATCTAGTCAATGTGCTGTCGTAATATTGTCCAGCCATTAGGTATTTAGTTTTATCGAAGTAAATTGTCGCTAAATTTTTATAGGTTGTCGCTTGCAAGTAAGTATCTTCCGATTTAGACCTTAATGATTTATTGTAATACTTAATAGCTTGTTGCTTTTTGTTCAGCTTATCATAAAATGCAGCCATTTGATAATTTAAAATATCATGATGCGGACGATTTTCTCTGTCTTTAAAAAGTTTAGCATATTTTTTCAGAAACGCAACCGTGTCTTGTGTATGATCTACTAGTTCTGATTGTTTTGCATGCGCCTGCATCACATATTGTTTGGGTGATTTTCGCTTCATTTCAATAATTTCTTGAAACTCAACATAGGCACTATCTTTGTATTGTAAAGATTGGTATAATTGCCCTAAAATAAAATGATAACGGGCTTTTTCTTCTTTTATTTTGGTCGAAACCAATGCTTTTTTTAGTGGTGCAATGGCACTGTCTTTTTGTTCTAAATTAATATAGGCTTGCGACAAAATCGCATTTGCATCGGCAAAAACTTGTGGTTTTATCTTGCTATTTTTTAGGAGCCTTTTCAGATTTTTAATCGCTAGTGCGTCATTTTCTAATCTAATATTTGTTTTTTCTCTCCAAATTTTAGCTTCATATATTTTGTCGGAATTAGAATATTTGTACAAAATATAATTAAAAGCTTCTAAAGCAGGAATAAATCGCTGGTCATAATAGCGTGATTTTCCTAGAAGAAGATGTGCTTCATCCATTTGCCTGTTTTTTTCCTTACCATCAATATTCATAGAATGTTTCTGGATTGCTTTGATTGCTTTGTTTTCAGCCCGCTCAAAATTTTGATTTTTTGTCTTCTGTCCTGGCAGTATTGCTTCTTCTAGAATTTGCATTCTTTCTACTGGCAAAATTTCCCAAAAATTATCTTTGTATCCGATTTTTAAATCATTAATACCCAATTGCAAAGCCACATCACCGTTATACAAAACGTTATATTCTGAGTTTACAGCATGCCAATTTCTATTTACAAAAGAGTTTTTCTTTGTAGAACAAGCTACAACTAAAATTAATAAAAGTGAAGATGAAATATATTTTAAACTGTTTGTTTTCAATGTAAAAGGTTTTTAATCATTAACTTCTAAAAGTTAAATTTAGTATAATGACTGGTAAAAATACGTTTCTTTTTTAAATTCCGAAAATAAAGTATTTTTTTAATTTTTTGTAAGTTACAATAATATGTCAGTCGTGTTTCTTAATTTTGCTAAAAAGAATCGAATATGTCTACATTTTACAAACTAGCGATACAAGAAATAAAAAAAGAAACTTCTCAGGCAGTTTCTATCCTTTTTAATGTTCCTAACGAATTTAAAGATTTTTATAAATTTGATGCTGGACAATACGTAAATTTAAAATTAACTTTAGATGGGCAAGAAATTCGTCGTGCTTATTCTATATGTTCTTCGCCAAATAGTGGTGAGCTTCGTATTGCAATTAAAGCGATAAAAAATGGACTTTTTTCGAAATTTGCCAATAACGAACTAAAAGTTGGAAGTATTATCGAAGTTGGAACTCCTGAAGGTAAATTTACATTCGAACCTAATCTCGAAAAGCAAAAAAACTATCTAGCTTTTGTAGCTGGTAGCGGAATTACTCCAGTTATGGCAATCTTACAATCTGTTTTATTACAAGAGCCTAAAAGTACATTTGTGCTGGTTTTTGGAAACAAATCTGCTGAAGAAACTATTTTTCATGACAAACTAATCGAATTACAACAAAAGTATTTAGGGCGATTTTTTGTTCATTTTGTGTATAGTCAATCCAAGGCTGACGATTCTCTTTTTGGAAGAATAGACAAATCGGTGGTGAATTTTGTGATGAATAATAAGCATGTTGGCACAGCATTCTCTAAATTTTACTTGTGTGGCCCAGAAGAAATGATAAATACCGTTTCTGATGTGCTAAAAGAAAAAAATATTGCTGAAAAAGATATTAAATTCGAATTATTTTCTGCTTCTACTAAAGAAAATGCGATAGATACAACAAAAAATGACCATACAAAAATCACTGTCTTAGTAGATGGAGATGAAGCAACATTTGAAATGTCATCGAAACAAACTCTACTCGAAGCAGCTTTAAAACAAGGAATCGATGCACCATATTCTTGTCAGGGCGGAATATGCAGCAGTTGTTTGGCTCGTGTAACACAAGGTACTGCCGAGATGAAAAAGAACTCTATTCTTACCGATAAAGAAATTGCCGAAGGCTTAATTCTTACTTGTCAGGCACATCCCACATCGGCCGAGGTTTTTGTAGATTATGATGATGTTTAGCTAATCACTATATAAATATTGTTAAAAAAGGAGCTAATTAGCTCCTTTTTTAATGCATTTATCTTTTAGTCGATAAATTTTGTGGTTTTATCGAGTTTATTGATTTTTAGGACAATAGGTTAAAAATGATTGTATTTTTGTTGCTTTCTCAATAAAAAAACAAACTAAACCAAAAAAAATCAATGTCACTTTTAACCATTAAATTTAAAACACAAATTGCCTCTACGTTCTTTTTATTTTTAGCAACAATTGTAAATGCGCAAGTAGGAATAGGAACCATAACCCCAAACGCCGCTCTTGATGTTGTTGCTGGCGCAAACAATTACGGATTACTTATGCCTCGTGTAGCATTAACCGACACAAATATAGCAGCGCCTGTTAAAAATCCTGCAACAGGAGCTTTTTTAACAAACACAGTCTCAGAAATAGGAACTATGGTTTTTAATACAAATACTACAGCGGGAACTTATGGTGTAATTCCTGGGATTTATTTTTGGGATGGCGTTAATTGGGTGTCACAGGTACACCGTTATTTTGATACAAAGTTTGCACAAAATGCAAATTTAACAGTAGCTACAACCGCATCTACCTATACAAATATTCCTAATTTGAATGCAAAATCATTTGTTGCTCCATACACGGGAAAATATTCGATTTATTTTACGGGTTATCTTGGTGCTGGAACGGTAGATCTTGATTCAGGAAAAGTGGGTTTTGTAGAAGGTAATTTTAAACTTACTGTCAATGCAGTAGATTATAGAAAATATACTCACTCTACTAGTTTTTACAATAGTAATACCACGGTAGATTATCTAGAGCTTTTCAACGAAACAAATATAAATATAACCATAAGTTTAAACGCTGGTCAAACTTGTAATTTAAACGCTTCATACTGGGGAGTTGCCGATGATAACATTACTGAAGCTAATCCGCACGTAATTGGGAATAGCACGGCTTTAGGTAATTACTCTGAAATTAACGTAATGTATATTGGAAGATAATTTTACCTCATAGAATAAAAAAGAGCTTAATTAAGCTCTTTTTGTATTTTATATACAATTGTTTCTGGCAAAATAGTTCGCATCGCATCTTCATAACCCAAAACTTTTTTGTTTCCGTAAACAGATGTTGGTAATAGCGGATATTTTTCTCTATCAGATACCAATGAATTTTTTAACGGCTGGTTAAATGGTGAAAAACCAGCAAAAGGATGTGTTGCTCCCCAAAGTGTAATTACTTTTACACCCAACATGGCTGCAATGTGTGCATTTCCAGAATCCATAGAAAGCATCATGTCGAGATTTGAGATTAAGTCTAATTCTTCCTGAAAAGTAATTTTTCCTGCAATATTTATTATGTTTTTATTATCTTTTGAAAGCGAATCTAAAACATCAATTTCTTTTTTGCCTCCACCAAAAAGCAGAATTTTATAATCATTATTTTTAGACAAATTGTTTATAGTTTCCTGCATCAAATCTAAAGGATAAACCTTGCTTTCGTATTGTGCAAAAGGTGCAATTCCTATCCATTTTTCATTTTTATTTCCAATAATTGAAATTATTTTTTGGGATAAAACAGCCTTATTAGGAAAAGTTGGATTACTTAAATCGATATCAAAACCTAATTTTCTAAACGTATCACAATGCACATTGAACATCGTTTTTAGTGGTTTAAATATTTTATTTTCTCCTCTTGTTAATGCTTTTTTATCGGTTCTTCCTTTGTTTGAAGCGGCTACTTTTTTTCCTATTAATGCAAAAAAGGTTCTAACAATTTTAGACCTTAAAACATTATGCAAGTCGGTAACAGCATCGATATTTAGCTTTTTTAAATCTAAAAATAACTTTATAAGTCCTAAAAATCCTTTGTGTCGATTATTTACATCTATTCCGAAAAAATTTACGTTGGGAATTGTGTCAAAAAAAGGTTTGAAAAATGGTCGGGAAACCACCGTAATTTTTACTTCTGGATACTGCAAAACAAAGGCTCTCAAAACGGGAACTGTCATCGCAGCATCGCCCATTGCCGAAAGCCTAATTACTAAAATATGTTTAATTTGGGACAATTATTTTATTTCTTATTCTGATACAAAACAGGATTCAATTCGTCGTCGTTGTACATTTTCATTTGTTTGTACACTTTCATATATTTATCTCCAGCTTCAATATCTGTTAGTAAATCGTCTATTGCAGTGGTTAAATCTTTCCTTTGTTCTAACAAAACATTTAACTTTTCTTGACATTTTGCTCTGTGTTCTGCCGAAGCTTCTTCGCGAGTTGCTTCTTCGTTCATGTGATAAATTTTAAGTGCCAAAATTGACAATCTATCAAATGCCCAAGCAGGACTTTCTGAGTTTATTTTTGCAGATGGTTTTACATTTACCGAAGCATATTTTTGAAGGAAATAACTGTCTATATATTCGACCATATCAGTACGAACTTGGTTAGAAGCATCGATTTTTCTTTTGAGAACCAAAGCTTCAACTGGATCTATATTCGGATCACGAATAATGTCTTCATAATGCCATTGTACAGTATCTACCCAATTTTTAGCATACAATAAATGTTCTATTTTTTCCTTTGGATATGGATTTGCGATGGGTTGATTTACATCATCAAATTTGTGATAATCATTGATGCTTTGTTCAAAAATTGGAAAGGCAAATTGTGAAAACATAATTTTTATTAATTTATTGAATACAAATATACTTTTTATACCTTTATCAAACCAAATTAACAGTTAATTTTCACACAATGCACATTCATTATATCTCTGAAGAAAATAGTATTCTTAATCATTTTTTAGCACAAATTCGTGATGTAAATATCCAAAAAGACAGCATGCGTTTTCGTAAAAACATAGAACGCATTGGCGAAATAATGGCGTATGAATTAAGCAAAACCCTTTCGTATAAAGATATCAATGTGCAAACGCCGCTTGGCATTAAAAAAACAACAACCATTGCCGAAAACGTAGTTTTGTGCTCTATTTTACGTGCCGGATTGGCTTTACATACTGGTTTTATGAACTTTTTTGATGATGCCGAAAACGGATTTGTATCGGCCTACCGTCATCATTACAACAACGATGATGCTTTCGATATTTTAGTCGAGTACCAAGCCGCGCCTTCTTTTGAAGGAAAAAATCTGATATTAATAGATCCTATGTTAGCCACAGGACAGTCTATTGTAGCGGTTTTTAATAAACTAATGACTGAAGAAACTCCTAACGAGATTCATATTGCAGTAGTAATTGCTGCTCCTGAGGGAATTGCATTTCTTGAAGAAAATTTGCCTAAAAATTGTCATCTTTGGGTTGCTGCTCTAGACGAAAAACTAAATGAAAAAAACTATATTATTCCTGGTCTTGGCGATGCTGGAGATTTGGCTTATGGCGATAAATTATAATAACTGAAACACAAAAGTTAGAATACTAGCTGTTAGAATTATTACTAAAATAGATTCTTTTATCCAATATTTATTTATTGTTTCTAGATAATTCGTTAGCATAATAGACACTGGCACAAAGGTATAAATAAGAAAACTATTGTCTTTATTAGGTGAAATAAAGAAGACTGCCAATCCAATAATAAACGCAAAAATCATTTTCCGATACGACGCTTGCAGATTAGATAATTTATTTCGCAATATAAAAATCATACTTACAAAAGCTACTAAGGCCGTTGTAACATATATAAATAAAGCAATATTCTGAAAAATTGTTTCTATATATTTCAAATCAAAATCTATTACTATTTTTGATATATAATTTTGAATAAGACTCGGATTATAAATTAAAGCGCCTAAAACCGAAATTACTAAAACAGTAAAAAAAGCAATAAACGGAATGGTCCAGTTTCTATAATCTCTAGAAACGTGAAAAATAATGGATATAAAAACCAATACTATAAATAAAATACACCAAAAATTAAACAACGTTGCGGTAAAAATCCAAAAGGAAGCATCAAATATTTTTTCTTTTGGTGTGATTAACGATTGCATCGATATTAATCTTCGCAAGGCCAATAGAATAAATAAATTTGAGATAATTAACGATCCGTTAGATAATGTTTTGGGAAACAAAATCAGAAAAACAAAAAACAGAAAGAACGTGTAACTGTTGTCTTTACTTAATCCGTTCTTTTTTGTAATAAAATTTGTTATGTATAAAGAGCCAACTAATAGTAATAATAAAACAATTTTTTTACCTATTTCTAAAGCTGAAATGGTATTGAAATTAGATTGAAATTGAAACAATAAAAAACATAAAACCAACAAAGTGGTTATTAAAATATAATTTATTGGTCGAGATTTACTAAAAACGCTTGTTATCATGAGTAAATTTTATATTTTTGTCCTTGTAAATATAATACATAAAAAAGATGAAATCATTTTTTGAAGGAATACAATGGTTATTTGATAATATAATTTTAGGATTACACGAAGTTTTACGTTCTCTAGAACTTAGTAACTGGTGGTTGGCTAATATTATTTCGTGGGCTTTTATAATTATTTGTTGTTATTACACTTGGTATTGGACAAAACAATTACAATCTCACAAAGATAACAACGAAGAAAACCAAGATACTACGGCTCACTCTTTCTTAAAGTAAGTCGAAACCAATATCTTTTCTAAAATACATCTTATCAAAATGTAGCTTGTCTATGTTTTGATAAGATTTTTTTATGGCTTCTTGAAAATCATTCCCAAACGAAGTCACTGCTAAAACTCTTCCGCCGTTACTTACAACTTGCCCGTTTTCGGTCTTTGTTCCAGCGTGAAAAACTATAGAATCTTCTATACTTTCTAGTCCAGAAATTGCTTTTCCTTTTTCGTAATCTTCGGGATATCCTCCAGAAACAATCATAATTGTTGTGGCGCTTCTAGAATCAATTTCTAATGAAACTTCATTTAGCTTTTCATTGGCAACAGCCTGAAACAATTCGACCAAATCAGATTTCAATCTCGGAATAACAACTTCCGTTTCCGGATCGCCCATTCTCACGTTATATTCGATAACAATTGGTTCGCCTTTTACGTTTATTAAACCTATAAAAACAAAACCTTTATATTCAATTCCGTCTTTTTGTAAACCAGCAATTGTAGGTTTTACAATTCTGGTTTCTATTTTTTCTAACAAAACAGCATCTGCAAACGGCACTGGAGAAACAGCACCCATTCCGCCAGTATTCAAACCTGTATCACCTTCGCCAATACGTTTATAATCTTTCGCTGTTGGCAAAATTTTATAGTTTTTCCCATCGGTTAAAACGAAACAACTCAATTCAATTCCGTCAAGAAATTCTTCGATAACTACTTTTGCACTTGCATTTCCAAATTTGGCGCGAACCAACATGTTTCGTAATTCTTCTTTGGCTTCTGCCAAATCATGAATGATTAAAACGCCTTTTCCGGCAGCTAATCCGTCCGCTTTTAACACATACGGTGGTTGTAATGTTTCTAAAAATTGACAGCCATTTTCAACCGTTTCTGCAGTAAAACTATCATAAGCTGCTGTTGGGATATTGTGTTTTACTAAAAATTCTTTAGCAAATTCTTTACTTCCTTCCAGTTGTGCTCCTTTTTTTGATGGTCCAATAACTGGAATGTCTTTTAAAATCGAATCGTTTTTAAAGAAATCATAAATCCCAAGAACCAAAGGATCTTCTGGACCAACAACAACCATTGCCACTTTTTCTTGAATTACAAAAGTTTTTATAGCTTCAAATTCCAGAATGTCTAAGTTTACATTCGTTGCTATTTGAGCTGTTCCGGCGTTTCCTGGCGCTACAAAAAGTCTAGAACATTTATCTGATTGTAACATTTTCCAAGCTAGTGCATGTTCGCGTCCACCAGAACCAAGTAATAAAATTGTCATTTTGTTGTGTTGTTAGTTGTCGTGCAAAAATAGTTTGTTTTAAAAAGAATTTAAAGCTAATTGATGGAAAAGTTTTAGATTTTACTATTTTTGAACAAAATAGCTTTTCTTGTGTTCAACCTTTTCAATTTATCGCTCAAAATAAATGGTTTTCCGATGAAGGAAGCAAAAGCTGAATTTGAAAAAATTCAAGCCGTTTCTGATGCCGAATTTGAAGATTTTATCATTCGAAAAAGAAAAAAAATTGTTGATTATCATTTAAAAAACAACGAATCTTACCAAGAATTTGTGGGGAAAACATTTTTTGATCCCGAAACGTCGAGATGGAATGAACTTCCCATAATGACTAAAAAAGATTTTCAAAAACCTTTATCAGAAAGACTTTCGGAAGGATTTACTGTCAAGAATGTTTATGTTAATAAAACCTCTGGTTCTAGTGGCGATCCTTTTATTTTTGCGAAAGATAAATTTTGTCATGCGTTAACTTGGGCAAATATCATCAATAGGTTTGGTTGGTTCGGAATCGATTTTAATTCATCATTACAAGCGCGTTTTTATGGAATTCCACTAGATTTCATCGGAAATAAAAAAGAACGATTGAAAGATTTGTTTAAAAATAGTTACCGATTTACCATTTTTGATTTATCAGATGAAATTCTGGAAAAAATCTTACTAAAATTTCAGCATGAAAAATTTGATTACATCAATGGTTACACATCTTCTATCGTTTTATTTGCCAAATTTCTTCAAAAAAAAGACATTGTTTTAAGATCGGTTTGTCCAACGTTGAAATGTTGTATTGTTACTTCAGAAATGTTATTTGAAGAAGATAAATTATTGATGGAAAAACAATTTGGCATTCCAATTGTAAATGAATACGGAGCTTCCGAACTTGATTTGATCGCATTTCAAAATCCAAATAATGAATGGCAAGTAAATTCGGAAACGTTATTTGTAGAAATTTTGGATGAAAACAATGCTATTTTACCCAACGGAAATGAAGGACGAATTGTGATTACATCGTTATACAACAAAGCGCATCCGTTTATTAGATATGACATTGGCGATGTTGGAATTCTTGATAAAAAAAGCACCTTTAAAAAACCAATTTTAAAGAAATTAATTGGTCGAACCAACGACATTGCCATTCTTCCTAGCGGAAAAAAATCACCCGGATTGACATTTTATTATGTAACCAAAAGTATTATTGAAGACGACGGAAATGTAAAAGAATTTGTGATAAAACAAACCAAAATCGATACTTTTGAAGTGAAATATGTGAGTGATACAGCTTTGACTTTGAAACAAATTAAAAAAATTGAAAAAGCCATTACAACTTATTTAGAAAACGGTTTGACATTTACATTTATTAGAAAAGATAAATTAGAACGAAGCAAAAGCGGTAAATTGAAGCAGTTTGTTTCGTTAATAAAATAAATATATGAGCCAAAATCTAATTATTTCAGAGGAAACAATTTCTAATAAAATTTACTTTATTAGAAATCAAAAAGTGATGATTGATCGCGATTTATCTGTACTTTATAACATAGAAACTAGAAGATTAAACGAACAAGTAAAAAGAAATCTATCTAGATTCCCTGAAGATTTTATGTTTCAACTATCTGAAAATGAATTTGAAATCTTGAAGTCGCAAATTGCGACATCAAGTTGGGGTGGAACTAGAAAATTACCTTTTGCATTTACCGAACACGGAGTTCTAATGCTATCTAGTGTATTGAATAGTGATAAAGCAATTCAGACTAATATTCAAATTATGCGGATATTTACCAAAGTAAGACAGATGCTTTTGGATACAACCGATTTAAAAATAGATATTCTACAAATTCAAAAGAAACTGGAAAATCACGATAAAAACATTGAATTGGTTTTTAGTTATTTAGACGAATTGAC
>NZ_JAYWDT010000282.1:0-2354 GCF_043779715.1 Flavobacterium sp. | reverse complement strand
TCTTTCAATATTTTTTCTGCAATGCTCAATGATAAAGTTGAAACTTGAAGTTTCAATTCTGCCATTGCTGCATTTTTTTCGCTTTCAATTGCTGCTTTTGCCTGTTCAATCATTTTTAAACCTTGAACTTGCGCTTCATTTTTAGCATCAGCAACCATTTTTTCTTTCATTTCACGAGCTTCTTTAAGCATGTTGTCACGCTCTAATCTTGCTTCTTGTAAAATGCGTTGGTTGTCAGCTTGAAGATTTTGCATTTCATTTCTAGCATTTTCAGCTGAAAGTAATGCGTTTTTAATTCCTTCTTCTCTATCATTTACGGCATCAAGAATTGGTTTCCAAGCGAATTTTTTTAGTAAAAGGATTAATCCAACAAACAAAACTGTTTGCATGATAAATAAACCAAATGAAAATTGACCTAATAATTCTTCCATTATATATATTGTTTAATTTTAATTTTCAATTTAAACAATTGTTGCAACCAACCGTTGCAACAATTGTCTTTTTTAAATTATTTTACTGCGAATAACGCTGCAAAACCAATTCCTTCAATAAGTGCAGCTGCGATAAGCATTGCAGTTTGAATTTTTCCAGAAGCTTCTGGTTGACGTGCAATAGCATCCATCGCTGATCCACCAATTCTACCAATACCTAAACCAGCACCGATAACAATTAATCCAGCTCCTACAAGGTTAAGAGTTCCTTCCATAATGTATATATATTTAATTAAACATTCAATTTATCTTGCCAGCCCGTATGCTGGTCCTCACACAAAATGTTCGAAGGACATTTTTAATGATGCTCCGCTCCTTCGTGATGATGCTCTTCTTTAGCTGCGCCGAAATATAATGCAGTTAACATAGTGAAAATATAAGCTTGCAATAAAGCAACTAATATTTCTAATATTGATAACACAAAAGCCAACACAAAAGATAATGGGCTTCCGATTGGACTATTAAAAGTATACATTAATGCAATAATACTCATTAAAACTACGTGACCCGCTAACATATTCGCATACAAACGAATCATTAATGAAAATGGTTTAATAATCGTTCCTAAAAACTCAATAGGCGCTAATATAATTTTCATTGGAACTGGCACACCTGGCATCCAGAAAATGTGACCCCAATAGTTACCATTAGCAGTAAAAGTTGTTATTAAGTATGTAATAATCGCTAAAGCTGCAGTAATTGCAATATTTCCTGTAACGTTAACCCCAAGTGGCGTTAAACCGAACATATTCAAGAACCAAATAAAGAAAAATACAGTCAATAAGTGACTCATGTATTTTTTATAATGCTTTTCTCCAATATTAGGAATTGCAATTTCATCTCTAATATATAAAACTAAAGGTTCAAAAAATCTTCCAACTCCAGTAGCAACACCTCCGTTTTTACCATAAGATTTACCAAGATTTCTAAAAATTACAAGCATTAATAAAGCAACGATTAAAATCATCACGATACTTTTAGTCATTGAGAAATCGATTGGTTTTGTATTTGTAGTATGATGCTTTTCATCCACATTAAAAGTTCCTTTTGCGTCTGTATTATAAATCATACCATTATGGTGATTTATTGCAAAATATTTTCCGTTTGATTCTGCAACTGCTTCACCATGGTGAAATTCAGAAGACATGAAAAAATGCAAACCATCTTTCCATAAGATTACTGGCAAAGGAAAACCAATATGTTTTTCATGACCTGATTCTTTTCCATAAGAAAATAAATGAAAATCATGTGAATCCAATAAGTGATGTTGTATGAATTCAGCTCTTTCTTCGGCTGCTAAATCTTCTTTAGAAACTACTTCTTTTGTTGTCGTGGCTGTTTCAGTTACAACTTTAGCTGAATCTGAAACTAAGTGAACTGATTCAGCGTGTACTTTTGTACTATCTGAAACGATATTTGCAAAACTAAATACTGGAAGACCTGCAGTTAATGCTATCAATATAAATCTAAGTGGATGCTTTGAAATTACCATATATAAAAAACTATAATACTAGGTTTGTAAATTTGGTGCAAATGTACATCTTTTATTAATATTCAAAAGAATATAAAAATTTATTTTTGGCAGATTTACACCTTGAATTCGATATTTATTGCTTTTCGTTTAGTATCCGTATCGTTAAAACGGTTTCAATTGCTAAAAAGAGAATAAACATCATAAAAAAATTATTTTTCTCTATTGCATTGTTTTCAGTGGCCATCTGCAATATAGGCTTTAAAATCAGATAACAAACAATCATTTTAATGCTTGTACTCAAAAGAAATGACATCCCTACATTATCAAAACTGCGCTCCTTGACTTTTAGCAACACCACAAATACTATGATCGACAAAACTAGAAATATT
>NZ_JAYWDT010000281.1:0-2363 GCF_043779715.1 Flavobacterium sp. | reverse complement strand
TGGCAGCAATTGCATTTGCAATTTCCTTCAGCAACATCGTTTTACCCGTTTTTGGTTGTGCCACAATCATTCCGCGCTGTCCTTTTCCTATTGGTGAGAACAAATCGATGATTCTGGTGGAAATAGTACTTTGTTTTTCGGCTAATCTAAATTTTTCAGAAGGAAAAACAGGAGTCAAATGCTCGAATGAAACTCTATCACGTACCACTTGAGGATCGTGTCCGTTTATTTTTAAAACTCTAACTAATGGAAAAAATTTCTCTCCTTCTTTTGGTGGACGAACCACTCCTTTAACAGTGTCTCCAGTTTTAAGACCAAATAATCTAATTTGAGATGTCGATAAGTAAATATCATCTGGAGATGCCAAATAATTATAATCAGAAGAACGCAAGAAACCATAGCCATCAGGCATCATTTCAAGTACACCTTCACTTTCTATAATTCCGTCAAATTCAAAATCAGAAGCTGCAAAATTACTTTTCTTATTTTTAAAATTTGGATTTTGATTCCCATTACCATTTCCGTTTTGATTTGGATTTGGATTTTGGTTCGGATTCTGATTTGGATTTTGCTTGTGTAATTGGTTTGGATTTATCTTTTTTACTGGAGCTGCAGGAGCCTCAGTTTTTTCTTCAGTTGCGATGTCTGCAACAATCACATTATCTGTGTTTGCTTCATTCACCTCTTCTTTATCCTTTTTTAAAGCAATTTTCTTCTCATAAGCTGATTTATTAAACTTAATAACTTTGCCTACTTTCTTTTCATTTACATTCGATTCCGCTTTAGGAGCAGCTTCTTCATTTGAAATAGGCTCAATTACAGCATTATTTTCAACTAAATCAGTTGTTTCGATTTCGTCTTTTTCAAAAAGAGTATTTATTGTTTTTTTCTGAATCAATGCTTTTTTGACGGGAACTATTCTAACTCTTTTGGGTTTGTCGTCATCAAGACTCTCGTCCTTTTTTGTATTTGATGCAGCATCAACGGCAACCACTTGATGTTCTAAAATTTGACTAATTAAAGTCTCTTTTTTTACACCATTAAATTTTATGGTTTTAGCGGACTTAGCTATTTCTTGAAGCTCAGAAAGCTTCATTTCTTTTAATGCAGAAATATCAAACATGAATGTTCTATGAGTTTAATTAATTTTTGGGAAATAATGTAAAGATGGGTAGTGAACTTTATTTTGAATCAACCGCAGTATGAAGAGCTTACGGTATTATGATGCAATAATACGAATAAAATTTAATCAGACAATAGTATTTATTAAAAAGAAAATATATTTTTGTGAAAGATATTTAACAAATGATACAACGAATTCAGACTCTATATTTATTACTTGCTTTTGTTACAACTAGCATTTTACTTTTTTTTATTCCGCTTTGGATTTTAAAAGATGGTACAGAATTCTATTTCATGCAAAGCCAAGCGTATACCATAATATTAGGCCTAAATACTGCATTGACCTTGTTAAGTGTTGTTTCCTATAAAAAAAGACAAAATCAGTTTGTTGTTGGCAGATTGAATATCATATTAAATTTGATTTTATTAGGATTGTTTGTATATCGTTCACTAAATCTATCTGGAGAGACACCTGCTGTTTCGGAGAAAGGTATTGGGATGTTTCTACCTGTACTTGCTATCGTGTTTTTAGTCTTGGCTAACAAAGCGATCAAAAAGGATGAAGATCTTGTAAAATCTGTGGACAGATTGAGGTAAACCTATAAACTTTAGTTTATTAGTGCGAAGGAAACCCGAATGTAACAATTCGGGTTTTTTTGTATTTATATTTTATTTTTTTTAAACAGAATAAAAATCTTATAAAATGAAATTATTCAATTTTTTTCATAACTTTGAATGACGAACAATGATATGCTACAAAAAACTAGAATTCACCTTGCCGATGATCATCAAATACTTATTGATGGCATTCGTACTCTTCTAAACACCGTCACCGATTTTGAAGTAGTAGGTCACTCTCTCAACGGAAGCACTATTTTTAAGGAAGTCACACAAAACAAATCGGATATACTAATTTTGGATATAAACATGCCAGAAAAAGATGGCATTGAAGTGATTAAGGAATTTGTAGCAAAAGGATTTCCTTGTAAAGTACTTATTTTATCCAGTCATGACGATTTAAGAATCATAAAGGAAGTTATGAAATTAGGTTGCAGTGGCTATTTGACAAAAAAATGCGCAGGCGAAAACATCGTTGAAGCCATACATGCTGTTTCTAGAGGAGAAGAATATTTTTGTAAAGCGGTTCGAGAAAAAATATTTAATTCCGTCACAAAAGACAATTCAAAATTAATTAAAAATATTACAACAGCGCATCCAATTTTAACGGATCGAGAGCTGGA
>NZ_JAYWDT010000280.1:0-2373 GCF_043779715.1 Flavobacterium sp. | reverse complement strand
TTAAGGTGGTAAGATATTTTATTTTCAAGATGTATGGTGATGTAATCTTTTAGACTTTCGATGTATAAAATTTCATCAAAAACAATTTTGATGTTTTTGATTCCACTTGAAACAAAAATATGCTTTTCAATAACTTTTTTGTTCTCTTTTTTGGAAGTTTGTAATTGCTTAAATTTTTCTATTGAAACAAAAAAACGGTCAAAAGTAATGGGCTTAAGTAGGTAATCAACGACATTAAGTTCATAACCTTCTAACGCATATTCTCTGTAGGCGGTTGAGAAAATTACTTTGGGAGGATTTTTTAGCTTTTTCAAAAAATCATTTCCTTTTAATAAAGGCATTTCGATATCTAAAAAAATCAAATCAACGTCATTACTTTCCAAAAAAGTATATGCTTTTAGAGCGTTTTCGAAAGAATCGATTATTTCGAAACTTTCGAAATGTGCTAAATGAGAAGCAATTAACTCTCTCGCCAAAGGTTCGTCGTCAACGATGATGCATTTGTATTTCATTCAATAAAAGAATAAGGAGTTTAGAATTTATAAAAATCTAATTTAGCGGTTTTGAGTTGTCTTTTGCTATTCTTTCCAAAACTTCTTTTCCATTTTTATTTTCAGGGTTTAGCTCAATAGATTTTTTATACATAAGAGTTGCTTCTTCTTTCCGATCAATTTTCAGTAATGCTTCTCCATAACTATCAAAGGCGTTTGAACTATTTGGATTCAATACCATATTAAGTTTTAAAACTTCTGCTGCTTTTTGGTTTTCATTTTCCCCTAATAATTCATAACCCCAATTATTTAAATCATCTTCCGAATGGTTAAAAGCTAAGTCTTCAGCTTTTTCATCATTACAAGCTTGCATGGTATATTGTAAAGCGCGTTCTTGAATTTCAGCTTTTTGTTTTGAACTATTTGCATAAATTTTTGCAATTGTAGATATTACTAAAGCTGGATTGTCTACCCAAATACCGTGACGGCATCCATAAGCGGTTATACCAGTAACATTAGGATTGCTCTCTACATATTTTTTGTGACATTCTTTCCATCTCTCAATTTCATTATTTAATTTTGAAAAGGATATTCCATTTATAAAATCAATAACGGGAATGTTTGGGGGTATGTTGGTTTTACGCATTATTTTTACAGTTTCTAGAAAAGTAGCTGACATATAATAAATACCCTTATTGTTTTTTTTCCATTCAGGAATAAGTTTTTCTTCGCCTACCTGTTGTTTTTCGGCATATCCGTTTTCATAATAGTTATGATTAACATCGATTAATACAACACCTTTAACCAATTTAGGATGCTTGGCTGCATAAAGAGTCGAAAGATAGCCACCGTAAGAATGCGAAACGAGAATGATTTCTTTATCGTAGCCCAATTTTTTTAAGCCAATTTCTAAATCTTCAATACTACTGATGATGCCGTGTTTTGAATCATCAGTTTGTAAAGTGTCAATAGTGCTTTTGCCAAAGCCAGCTCTGTCGTATGTTATCAAAGTGGCGCCTGTTATTTCCGCAATGGGTTTTAAAATCGAATTCCAAACTGTTCCATCATTTCCTCCACCTGATTCAAAAAGTATCACCGCTCCTTTTCCTTTTATAATATTGAAATGGATTTTGTGTTTTCCAACATCAACCAAGGTATCAATAGTTTGGGAGTGGGATTCAGTAGTGCTAAAAATACTAAAAGACAGGATGCAAATTAAAAAGTGTGATTTCATGAATTAAGTTTCAAAATTAAAATATTTGATAACAAGTTGGTCCCAAAAAGATTTCTTTAATTATCTATACAAAGTCTCACAATAAAATTTGTTTGAGTTATTTCTATTTCCAACTGATGCTTTTTTGGATACAGCAAATCCAGTTGTTTTCGAACGTTTTCGATTCCAATTTGTGATTTGTCAGACCTTATCGTGGTTTCGTTTTGAGGTTTTGTGTTTTCGATAAAAAAATAATTTGCTGTTTTTTAGTTTCTAAATTCATGCGAATTACTGCTTTTTCGGTTTCATTAATTACGCCGTGTTTAAAAGCATTTTCTACAAAAGTCAACAGAATTAGCGGCGAAATTTTGCTGTCTTCGTGAATGTCTTTGGTGAATGAAATGTCTAATCTGTTTTCATTGTAGCGTAATTTTTCTAATGAAATATAGTTTTCCAATAAGTTGATTTCCTTTTTTATACAAACAAAATCATCATTGCAACGGTATAAGACAAAGTCTAATATTTCGGATAATTTAGCAATAATCTCGGGTGCTTTGTCGTCTTTTTTGAGTGTTAAAGCGTAGAGATTATTTAGGGTGTTGAATAAAAAATGTGGATTCAATTGGTTTTTTAAAACTTTGAGTTCCATTGATTTTTTCTCTTCTTCGA
>NZ_JAYWDT010000279.1:0-11770 GCF_043779715.1 Flavobacterium sp. | reverse complement strand
AAATATAAATGGCAACTTATAATAAAAGAGGATATAAAGCTTCAAAACCTGAAGACGAAAAAGTAGATACTGACGTAAATGATATTGAAAACACAATCAATGTTGATGAAAAAGACAGTAATGTTGCTAATGTTTTAAATACATTAGACGATACGGCTTCAAGAACAGAAGAATTTGTAGCAAAAAACCAAAATATCATTTTATCTATTGTAGGTGGAATTGCGTTGCTTACGGCAGGATATTTATTGTATAATAAATTTGTTTCTGGACCAAAAGAAAGTGAAGCAGCAAGCGATATGTTCCAAGCACAACAGTATTTTAAGAAAGCTGTAGAAGGAACTGCAAGCGATTCATTATATAATCTAGCCCTAAACGGAGGAGATGGAAAACAAGGTTTTTTAGATATTATAAAATCTCATTCTGGTACTGATGCTGGAAATATTGCAGAATACGGCGCAGGAATGGCTTTTTTGAATACAAAACAATATCAAAAAGCAATAGATCATTTGATGAAGTTTGATACAGATGAGTTTGTTACACAAGCTATGGCGACTGGAGCAATAGGTGATGCTTATTCAGAATTAAAAAAACCAGAACAAGCTTTAGAATTTTATGTAAAAGCAGCAGAAAGTAATAAAAACGATCTAACAACCCCACGTTTTTTACTAAAAGCAGGTCAAACAGCTATGTCTTTAGGTAAAAAAGCTGATGCGTTAAAATATTTTACAGATATTAAAGATAATTTTGATGCAACTCCGGAAGCTCAAAATATCGATGCTTTAATAGGAATGGCACAATAAATTCAATTAAAAATTACGAATTAAAAATTAAAAGCATTTATGTTAATTTTTAATTCGTAATTTTAAATTTTTAATTGACAAAGATGGCTACAGCAAATAAAAATTTATCAAATTACGATAAGAACACAATCCCAAACGCGAAAGATTTTCGGTTTGGGATTGTTGTTTCAGAATGGAACGATCATATTACTGAAGGATTATATTCGGGTGTGATTGAGGCATTAACCGATTGCGGTGCTTTACACAAAAATATTATCCGTTGGAATGTTCCAGGAAGTTTTGAGCTCGTTTACGGCGCAAAAAAAATGATTGAAACACAAAAACCTGATGTTGTTATTACAATTGGATGTGTGATAAAAGGCGAAACAATGCATTTTGAGTTTGTTTGCGAAGGTGTAACGCAGGGTGTAAAAGATTTGAATGTTTTGTCTGATGTTCCTACCATTTTTTGTTTGTTAACCGATAATACCGAACAACAATCTATCGATAGAAGTGGCGGAATACACGGGAACAAAGGAACTGAAGCCGCTATTGCTGCAATAAAAATGGCTTACTTGAGACAACAAGCTAATTTGGGTTTTCACCAAAGTGAAAAATTATTAAGCGCAAACCAATTGCAAATAGAAGGTTTGCCTTTGAAGATTGAAGAGTAAGTGTCTATATTATATATAAAAGAAAAACCTGCTAGATAATTTTAGTAGGTTTTTCTTTTTTTAAGAAACCTTTAATATTAAAATACAAAACCTTTTCCTTAAATTTGTAAACAATGGTTTTTAAACCAATACCAAATAATCCAAAACTCAAAATACAATAGTGTCAAGTATTATACAATTACTTCCTGATCATGTTGCTAATCAGATTGCCGCTGGCGAAGTTGTTCAGCGACCGGCATCAGTAGTCAAAGAATTGTTAGAAAATGCTATCGATGCTGGAGCTTCCGATATCAAACTTATTTGTAAAGAAGCAGGAAAAGTATTGGTTCAAGTGATCGATAACGGTAAAGGAATGTCGGTTACTGATGCGCGATTGTGTTTCGAGCGTCATGCTACTTCAAAAATTCGCCAAGCAGAAGATTTATTCGATTTACATACTAAAGGTTTTCGTGGTGAAGCCTTGGCATCTATTGCTGCCATTGCTCATGTAGAAATGAAAACGAAGCAAGACCAAGAAGAATTAGGTACTCATATTATCATTGAAGGAAGCAAATTTGTGTCGCAAGATGTTGCTGTTTTACCTAAAGGAACGTCATTTTTAGTCAAAAATTTATTTTTTAACATTCCAGCAAGGCGTAATTTCTTAAAATCAGATATTGTTGAGTTGCGTCATATTATTGATGAATTTCAACGAGTAGCATTGGCACATCACAACATACATTTCACTTTTTATCATAACGGAAGCGAATTATTTAATTTGCCACAATCGAATGCGAGACAAAGAATTGTAAATATATTTTCAGGTAAAACCAATGAAAAACTCGTTCCTATTCAGGAAACTACCGATATTTTATCGATACAAGGATTTATAGGAAAACCAGAATTTGCGAAGAAAAATAAAGGAGAACAATTCTTTTTTGTAAACGACCGATTTATAAAAAGCGGTTATTTGCATCACGCTATTATGAATGCTTACGACGGTTTACTTCGCGATGGCGCGCAACCAAGTTATTTTTTATATTTGACAGTACCACCACATACTATCGATATTAACATTCATCCCACAAAAACAGAAATTAAGTTTGATGACGAACAGGCTTTATATGCCATTTTGCGTTCGGCAGCGAAACATAGTTTGGGACAGTTTAATGTTGCTCCAGTTTTAGATTTTGAAAGAGATTTTAATCTTGATACGCCTTACAGTTATCAAAATAAAGAAGCTGAAACACCAACAATTCAGGTAGATAGTAATTTTAATCCTTTTCAAGAAGAGAAAAAGCAATCAAGTTTTAGTTATAAACCAAAGACAGGAAATTTGCCACATTGGGAAAGTTTGTATGTGGGTTTAGATTCAAAAGGAATTGATATTGAGGAAATAAATTTTGAATCGGAAACGGTTACAAGTTCTTTATTTTCTGATTCGGAAGTAGAAAAAGCACCAACGACAACGTATCAAATTCATAAAAAATACATTGTAAATCCTATAAAATCGGGTATGTTAATCATTGATCAGCAAAGAGCGCACCAACGCATTTTGTATGAGCAATTTTTGACCAATATCACGATTCATCAAGCCAATAGCCAGCAATTGTTATTTCCGATAACTTTATATTTCTCAGGAAATGAAATTGCATTAATACAAGTTATACAACAATCGTTAGAAAGTACAGGATTTGTGTTTGAGGCAATAAACAAAGATTCGATTGTCATCTCCGGATTACCAGTCACAGTTTCAGAAAGTGAAGCTTCGATAGTTTTAGAGCAATTAGTAAGCGATTTACAAGAGGAAGTTCCCGATAGTAGTTTTAGCCAAATGGATAGCATGGCAAAAAGTATGGCGAGAAGTTTAGCAGTAAAAACTGGAACTTATCTCACAGAAGAAGCACAAGTAAACCTAGTAAATAATTTATTCGCTTGTAAGGAAGCAACAGTTTCGCCTTTTAATAAAACAACTTTTATCACACTAAGTGTAGAAGATTTAGATAAAAAATTTAGTTTATGATGAACAATATGACACCAACTGTTAAGCAATTACTGATAATTAATATTATTTTTTTCCTTGGAAGTATGGTTGTACCCAATGCGGAACATCTCTTGGCATTGTATTATTTTGAGAACCCAAGTTTTAAAATTTGGCAACCAGTAACACACATGTTTATGCACGGAGGATTGATGCATATTGCCTTTAATATGTTTGCATTGGTATCTTTTGGGAGTTTATTAGAAAGTATTTGGGGAAGTAAAAAGTTTTTATTTTTTTATTTTTCATGCGGATTGGGAGCGGCATTAGTTCATTCAGGAATGAATTATTACTATTTTCATGATAGTTTAAATATATTGACAGCTAACGGAAATTCAGCTCAAGATGTTTTAAAAGTTCTAATAGATGGAAAATATAATACTTCTTGGCAAGAAGTATTGTCAACTTCACAATTTGATAATCTAATGTCTTCATTTACTATTCCCGCTGTTGGAGCTTCGGGCGCTATTTATGGACTATTAATTGCTTTTGCTTTTATGTTTCCAAATGCTGAATTGGCATTAATGTTTATTCCAGTTCCTGTAAAAGCTAAATATTTTGTTCCAGTTTTAGTTGGTTTAGATTTATTTTCAGGTTTAACAGGATATTCAATTTTTGGCGGAGGTGTTGCTCATTTTGCCCATGTTGGGGGTGCATTAATAGGATTTATTATTATGTGGTATTGGAAGAAAAATTCTTTCAATGACAAACGTTGGAACTAAAAATATTAATGACAATGTCAAAAATCAATATCAATAGAGAAAAATAAAATGAATATTTTCGACGATTTAAAACTGCAATACAAAAATGGCGATATGGCTACCAAATTAATCTTTTGGAACCTGTTGCTATTTGCTATTCCCGAAATTGTATTTGCTGTTTTGCAGTTGTTTCATATTGAGATTAATTATTTTAATTATGTTGCATTGTCTAATCATTTTAGTGATTTAGTATTACAACCTTGGACAATTATTTCGTATTCATTTTTTCATAGCGGATTTTTGCATCTACTTTTCAATATGATTATGCTTCATTTTTCGGGTCGATTGTTCGTTACGTTTTTCACACAAAAGCAATTATTTGGCTTGTATGTTTTGGGAGGCATTTTTGCAGGAATTGTATATTTAGTTTGTTATACGTTTTTACCTTCATTATCTAATCAAAATACTCTTTTGGTAGGAGCTTCAGCATCAATAATGGCAATTCTTTTTGCAACAATGACTTACCAACCTTTTATGGAAATTCGTCTAGTATTACTGGGCTCGGTCAAGCTTTGGTATATTGCAATATTGTATCTAGTTGTCGATTTAATTCAGTTGCCTTTAGAAAATACTGGCGGACATTTATCACATCTTGGTGGTGCTTTATTCGGGTTTGTATATATTAAATTATTGCAAAACGGAACTGATTTAACCAGAGGTTTCAATACAATAATCGATTGGTTTGCCAATTTGTTTTCACCAAAAAAAGCAACGCCATTTAAGAAAGTATATCGCAATCCGAAATCAGCAAATGCTACTAAAACTGCAAGTAAAATCATAACCAAAGACAAAACACAACAACAAATAGATGAAATTCTAGATAAGATTAGCAAATCGGGTTATGATAGTTTGACTGCCGATGAAAAAGAATTTTTATTTAAAGCAGGGAAGTAAGATTCGAAATTTCTGACAAAAAAATCGTTTATTTGTACTAGAATTCAACAAAGTAAGAAAATGAAAAACCTATCTTGGTTTAATAAATTAGCTTTTTTTTGTAATATAGTTTTAACTGTATTAACTTTTGTTGCTTATGTTTTACCATTTTTAGCGCCCAATTGGTTTCCTTTTTTATCGGTGCTTACTCTAATTTTACCTTTGTTTTTAATACTTAACGGTTTGTTTTTTGTGTACTGGCTTCTGCAATTTAAAAGGCAAATGGTTTTGTCAGGGTTGGTACTTATTTTAGGGATTACATTTATCAATAAATTTTATAAATTCTCATCAAAAGACATAGAAACTTCAGACAAAGATTTTGTCGTGATGAGTTATAATGTTCGGTTATTGAATCTTTTTAACTGGATTCCAGGAGATAATGTAGCACAAGATATTTTACATTTTGTAAACGAAAATAATCCAGACGTATTGTGTATTCAGGAATATTCGACTTCTGCAAAAATCGATTTAAAAATATATCCGTATAGTTCTATTTTTATGAAAGGCAAAAAAATTAGAACAGGACAAGCTATATTTTCTAAATTTCCTATTGTAAACGAAGGCGAATTACCATTTCCAGATTCTAACAATAATGCTATTTTTGCCGATGTAAAAATAGGAAAGGACTTAGTAAGAGTTTACAATATACATTTACAATCGATTAAAATTTCGCCCGATGTTAAAGAAATTAATGAAAATGTGGAAGGAATAAATCAAGAAAAATCTCAAATTATTTTTAATCGAATCAGTGAAGCTTTCAAAAAACAACAGCAACAAGGTGAGATTATTATGAACCATAAAAAGTCATGCAAATATCCAATTGTAATTTGTGGTGATATGAATAATAGCGCATTTTCTTATGTTTACCGAAGTATAAAAGGAAATATGCAAGATTGTTTTGAAGAAGCTGGAAGCGGTTTTGGACAAACTTATAGTTTTAAATATTATCCTGCGCGTATCGATTATATTTTTGCCGATAGCAAAATGCGTGTAAAAAGCTTTACTAATTTTCCTGATTTTGTAAACTCAGACCATCTTCCAGTGATGACAAGATTGTCTATCGACTAGAGTTGCAAAGTTTGATTTTTTAAATAATCTAACGCAAATCGTCCTTCGTTAAACAATAAATCTAGAATACTTAGATTGTTTATAAAACCTTGTTTTTCCTGGAATACTTGTGTGTAAGAACTAAAAGTATTGTTGTCTTTTTTTCCGTTTGCTAAAACTCTAAAATCATCTAAACCATTTACTTCATGAAAATATTCAATAGTTTTTTGTGGTGCAAAATCAAGTTTCAAACATTTTGATACAATTTCGACGGTTTCGATATTTAAATCCATCAGGAAAGTATGTTTTTTTGTAAAAATCGGCATCAATGCATCTTCATAATATTCAAAAAAGGGAGAATTTCTGTATGATGCTTCTAAGGTTTTAAAATGTTGTTTTTGCCAATCGAACGTAGTTTCTAACTTTACATCTTTGGTCATTTGCTTACTATTCGAGTTTTTTACAGGGATATTTAGCAGAAAAACACCATTTGGACTATACAAATACATTCTGTTTCTGTTGGTTTGTTTCTGGAAATTATCTTCCATTTCAAACGTAACAGTATTAGCTTTTGCCATTGCTACAAAATGACTTATAGATGGGAAATAGGTTGGATGTAGTAAAATGTTCATTCGGTTATAATATGTCTAAAGTTTGAAAGTCATAAAGTCGAAAGTCTTGAAGCTACAACTTTAACGCTAACTTTATGACTTTCGACTTTAAGACTTTGGACTATTTTTTTCTTTTTCTAAAATAATCAAACCCAAACCAGCCTACTAAAAGTATTAAGAAATATTTGAAGTAAGAAGTTGGTTGTCCATCTCCGCCAACAGTACAAAATAATCTATCCCAACGGATTTTATCGATGGCTTGTGACCAAGGCAAATTTGGATCGATACTCCACCATATAAATACAGGTTTTCCAACCACGTGATCAAACGGAACAAATCCCCAGTAACGACTGTCCTCAGAGTTTGGTCTGTTATCTCCCATCATCCAGTAATAATCTTGTTGGAAAGTATAGTTTGTTGCGGGTTTGTCATTTATAAATATTTGACCTCCTTTTTCTTCTAATTTATTTCCTTCATAAACAGTAATTAATCTTCTATAAAAAGGTAAAGATTCTTTGTTTAAAGCTACTGTTTTTCCAGCTTCAGGAATGTATATTGGACCATAATTATCGATATTCCAGTTTTGAGTATGAGGAAATACTGCTAAATCTGGTTTTGTATTGATGTTTTTTGTTACAGATTTTACACCTGTAATTTGTCTTACTTTAGCTGCTGCTTCATCAGTTACTGCTCTAAATAAATAAGTATTTTCGGCTATAGCATAAACACCATCTGTAATTTGTAAATCTTGCATGATGTATTTTCCATCAAGAACAGATCCATCAGTTACAACTGTATATGAATATTGAACTTTTGATCTTTCAGGGAGAATTAATCGTTTGTTATTTATGTAAACATCTCCGTTTTTTATCGAAACATTATCTCCAGCAATTCCCTGACAACGTTTTACATAATTTGTTCTTTTGTCTAGAGGTTTGTCTACATGTCGTTTAGAGGTGTCAAAGAACTTATAAACTGTATCATTTGGCCAGTTGAAAACGACAATATCATTTCGCTTGATGGCTTCTAAACCTGGAAATCTAAATGAAGGTAATTGTGGCCAACTAAGGTAAGATTTCGTTCCAATTAAAGGAATGCTATCATGCACCATTGGTAAAGCAACGGCTGTTTTGGGCGTTCTTGCTCCGTAATGAAATTTGCTTACAAATAGGAAATCACCAATTAACAAAGATTTTTCTAATGATGCAGAAGGAATATTAAACGGTTGTAATACATAACTGTGAACCATTGTTGCTACTACAATAGCAAATAATAAAGAGCTTACAGTATCTCCTGTTTTTGTAGTCGCAACTAAACTTCTGTCGCGTTTGTAAGTTACATCCTCAAAATAATTTATATAATAAATATAAAAACCTAAAGTTACCACACCAAGAATGGTGTCTTTAGTTGTGTTTTTGCCAAAACTTCTTAAAGTCTCTACCCAAACCACAATAAACATAATTAGGTTTACAACAGGTACAAATAATAAGGCTGTCCACCATGTTGGACGGTTCATAATTTTCATTAAAACGATTGCATTATACACAGGAATCGCTGCTTCCCAAGATTTTCTACCTGCTTTTTCGTATAATTTCCATGTACCTAAATAATGTACTACTTGAAGTACTAGGAAAAATATAAACCATTGTAATATTGACATAATTTGGATTGTTAGACTTCTTAGATTTGTAGACTGTTAGATTCTTTAATCTTCCCGAAGTGTTAAATTTTTTAATTTTATTTTTTCTGTTGTGTTTATTCTCTAAAATCTAAGAAGTCTAAAGATCTAATAATCTAAAGATCTAAATTCAAGACATCTTTCATTGTGAAAACTCCTTTTTTATGCTGAAGCCATTCTGCTGCGATAACGGCTCCAAGTGCAAATCCTTCACGACTGTGTGCTGTGTGCTTTATTTCTATTTGGTCGACACTAGAATCATAAAAAACGCTGTGTGTTCCGGGAACATTTTCTATTCGTTTGGCATCAATATAAATCTCTTTTTCAGTAGGATTTTCTAATGTCCAACTGGTATAATCAGTTCCAAAATTTTGGGCTTCGATAATACCTTTTGCTAGAGAAATTGCTGTTCCGCTCGGTGCATCTAATTTTTGCGTGTGGTGTATTTCTTCCATCGAAACTTTGTATTGTTTTAAATTTGACATCATTTTTGCCAAATAGGTATTCAATTCAAAGAAGATATTTACACCCAAACTAAAATTTGAACCATATATAAAACCTCCGTTTTTCGACTCGCAAAGCGAAACCATTTCGTTATAATGTTCTAGCCAACCTGTGGTACCACAAACTACTGGTACATTAGTATCAAAACATTGTTTTATGTTACAAACTGCACTATCTGGTATACTAAAGTCGATAGCAACATCTGCATTTTCAAGACCTTCATAAGTAGAATCTCTCGATTTTCTTAACACAATTTCATGACCACGCTCTAAAGCAATTTTTTCAATTACTTTGCCCATTTTGCCATATCCTAAAAGTGCAATTTTCATTATTCTTTGTTTTTGAATTTTTCTGCTAAAGCTAAAATGAGTAAACCTGTAGTTAATCCGATTACAAAAATGGATAGGAATTCAATGCTACGAATGTCTTCCGTTCCTTTCATTCTTGAATAATTACCAATAGATAATAATAGTAATATTGCCATGATAGGTAGCTTTCTTTTTCCCATTTTTCTAAAAATTATAATTTAAACTTACTCCTAAATTTTGAGTATAATCGAATTGGTTTTGTTTTATTTCTGGTCTAACAGTCAATTTCCCATTTACATTAAATTGGCGTAAATGACCGTCAACATTAGCATCGACAATATTTAAAATGTATAAGGCAACAGTTACAAGTAAAGATAAATCTTTGTATCGTTGATGAAATTTTTGCGCATCAATCAGTTTTTCTTCGCTTAAATAAACACCGCCATTAAGTTGGTTGTTATAAGCATCGGTGCTTTGTGTACCCAAAAGCAATCGTTCTTTGTAGGCATCGCGATACTCATTGTATTTTTTTTTGTTCCAAGTATAAGCATAAATTCCTGTACCAATAGCTGCAAAAACAACAGGTATTTTCCAATATTTTTTGTTGTATGCTTGCCCCAATCCAGGTAAAAGTGCCGAATAAAAAGCAGCTTTGGCAGGAGCTAAAGGGTTAATTTTTGTTGTGGTAGTGTCTAAAGCAATTAGTCTTAAATCGTCTTGGCTAAATCCAGAAAAATTTCCGAAAATAGCAACAAAAAATATTATGTAAAACCAGTTTTTCACTAACCTTTTATTAGTTTAATAATTCTATTAAAATCTTCTTCAGAATGAAATGGAATCGTAATTTTTCCTTTTCCGTTTCCAGCTACTTTCACATCTACTTTAGTACCAAAATAATCATTAAATGATTTTTTTTCAGTTTCATTGATATCAAAAGAAGATGATTTTACTGTCGATGCTGTTTTTGGTTTTAAACTTTCTTGGTAGTTTTTTACCAAAGCTTCAGTTTCACGAACTGAAAGGTTCTGACTGACAATTTTTTGATAAATATCAGTTTGAACATCATGATTTTCGACATTTATAATCGCACGACCGTGACCCATAGAAATGAATCCGTCACGAATACCAGTTTGAATAATTGGATCTAGTTTTAATAAACGCAAATAATTTGCCACTGTCGAACGCTTTTTTCCAACACGGTCACTCATTTGTTCTTGTGTGAGCTGAATTTCGTCGATTAATCGTTGGTAAGACAATGCGATTTCGATTGGATCTAAGTCATGACGTTGAATATTTTCGACCAATGCCATTGTTAATGATTCATTATCATCGGCTAATCTGATATAAGCGGGAACAGTTGTTAAACCTACAATTTTTGAAGCACGCAAACGACGCTCTCCAGAAATTAATTGGTATTTGTTAAATTCAGTTTTACGAACTGTAATGGGTTGAATCACACCTAATTCTCTAATAGAAGTAGCCAATTCTTGTAAAGAATCTTCGTTGAAATTAGTTCTAGGCTGAAACGGATTTATCTCGATAAGATCTAACTCTAATTCGATGATGCTTCCTACAACTTTATCTGCATTTTTATCTTTTACAGACGTAATATCATTTTCTGGATCCTTCAGCAAAGCTGATAATCCTCTTCCCATTGCCTGTTTTTTTACTGCTTGTGCCATATTAATTAGCTATTTTTTTTAATAATTTCGTGAGCCAAACTCAAATAATTTGCAGCTCCTTTGCTCGTTGCATCATAGTTTATAATGCTTTCGCCGTAACTTGGTGCTTCGCTCAACTTGGTATTTCTTTGAATTATAGTTTCAAAAACCATATTGTTAAAGTGTTTTTGAACTTCTTCAACCACTTGATTTGATAATCGAAGGCGAGAATCATACATCGTTAGCAATAAACCTTCAATATCTAATTCTGGATTGTGTATTTTTTGAACACTTTTTATCGTGTTTAGTAATTTACCCAAACCTTCCAATGCAAAATATTCGCATTGAATAGGAATCACTACAGAATCAGCCGATGTTAATGCATTCAGAGTTAATAAGCCCAATGATGGCGCACAATCTATAATAATATAGTCGTATTTATCTTTAACAGAAGCCAAGGCTTGTTTAAGCATGTATTCTCTATTTTCCTTGTCTACTAGTTCAATTTCAATAGCGACTAAGTCAATATGAGCAGGAATTACGTCTACGTTTGGTGCCGAACTTTTTACAATCGCTTCTTCGGGCGTATTGCTGTGTTCAAGGATTTGGTAAGTTCCAATCTCGACATTATCTACATCAATTCCCAATCCGGAACTGGCATTTGCCTGCGGATCAGCATCAATTAATAAGACTTTTTGTTCTAAAACACCTAGAGATGCTGCTAAATTTATAGATGTTGTGGTTTTTCCGACACCACCTTTTTGATTAGCAATTGCAATGATTTTACCCATTTT
>NZ_JAYWDT010000278.1:0-27078 GCF_043779715.1 Flavobacterium sp. | reverse complement strand
ATAAAACCAGTTTTAGTTATGATTTATAACCCTAAAATGTTTTCTACGTCGAAAAACTACTCCTTCGTCACAATTTGCATTGTTTCTCTACTCATTTGTTTTAGTAAAACAGTCTTGTTTTTTTCGACCATTTGAAACGCTTTTTCGTCGAAATGTCTTATAGTATAAAGTGATACATTTTCGTTGTATGACAATTTGAACTTTTTAGATAATGTTTTCTTTAATTCATTAAAATTACCAAACTTATCTTCTAAACATATAGAAAAACTAATGGCAGAGTTTTGAATTAAACTTACTTTTATCTTGTGTTGATGTAATAAACTAAAAATTTCGCTGATGTTTTCTTCCATGATGAATGAAAAATCTATCGAGGAAAGCGACAATAATAATTGGTCTTTTTTGACAATAAAACAAGGTAATTTAGGCTCTAAATCTTCTCCTTTAGAAACTGAAGTCCCAGGTAATAAAGGATTTATAAACGATTTTACGTACAACGGAATTTCTTTTTTTTGTAAAGGCTGTAATGTTTTTGGGTGAATGACACTTGCGCCATAAAACGCTAATTCGATGGCTTCACGATACGATATTTGATTTAACAAAGTTGCGTTTTCAAAATAACGAGGATCGGCATTCATCACGCCAGGAACATCTTTCCAGATAGTTACACTTTCGGCGTTAAGGCAGTAAGCAAAAATGGCTGCGGTATAGTCAGAACCTTCTCTTCCTAATGTTGTTGTAAATCCGTTTTCGTCGGCGCCAATAAATCCTTGGGTGATAAATAGTGATTTTTTCTTAGCGATTTTCGAGATGTTTTTTTGAGTAATTTCCCAATTTACCTCAGCATCACGATAGGTATTATCAGTTTTTATATACGAACGAACATCTAACCATTGTGTATTGATGTTTCTAAAATTCATATAATGGCTCAGGATTGTGGTCGAAATAATTTCTCCGAAACTCACAATTTGGTCGTACACAAAGTTATAATTTGGTGATTTATTACTACGTAAAAAATATTCTAAATCTGCAAAATGATCATTTACATCTAGAAAAACTTCGCTTTCTTCGTCCTCAAATAAATCTAACAGAATTTGATTGTGGTATTTTTTTACTTCTTGAACAGAAGCATTTAAGCTTGCCGATTTATCGAAATAATTTTTAATAACTAATTCTAAAGCGTTGGTTGTTTTTCCCATTGCCGAAACCACGAGCAAAACTTCTTCGTAACCAACTTTTTGTAAAACGTCAAAAACATTTTTTATACCATCGGCATCTTTTACTGATGCGCCACCAAATTTGAATATTCTCATTTTTAAATTTAGGATTTTAGATTTTAGATTTAGGATTTTGAATCGCTAAAAAATTATTTATTCCTGCTTCGTCCATATTAACAACCCGCCAATCTTCGAGTAATTTTGCACCCGATTTGTTATAAAAATCTATAGCTGGCGTGTTCCAATCGAGGACATTCCACTCTATTCGGCGCACATTGTCTTTTTTTCCTTGCTTCATAATTTCAGAATACAAAGCATATCCAGCACCTGTTCCGCGACTTTTCTCTTTGACAATTAAATCTTCTAGATGTATGGTTTTTCCTTTCCAAGTTGAATACCTGTAATAGTACAAAGCCATTCCAATAATTTGCCCTTCAACCTCAGCAATAAAAGTATGAAAGAGCGGATTTTCGCTAAAGCCGTCGCGAACTAAATCACTTGCGGTAACGACAACAGCATCGGGTTCTTTTTCGAAAATAGCCAGTTCTTTTATCAAATCTAAAACGGCGGGCATGTCATTTTTTTCTCCTTTTCTAACAATCATATTCAATTATTATTTTTTCTTTTTAACGACTGTTTTTACTTTTGGTTTCGCTTGTTTTAGATACGGTTTGTATAATCCGTCGGCTTCAGCTCTTGTTTTTGCATTTTCAGCTCTTTGTTTTGGATCAGGATGCGAACTCATCATTCTTGTAATAAATGAAGAATCTGTTCCTTCGCTCATTTTTGCTAAAATATTAAAAGCTGATTCGACCGCATTTACATTATACTTGTTACGCTTCATAAAATCGTACGAATAAATATCGGCCTCCGTTTCTTGTTGTCTGCTGTGGCTATTATTCATTAATGCCTTACCAATATTTCCTATTTGACCTTCGGTTACAGCCGCAACTTTGTCTGATTGAGAACCAGCTGCATCTAATAAAGCTTCTTTTTTATACGCCGCTTTTACCGCATCTCTAGAGTCGTGATTGGCAACATGGCCTATTTCGTGGCCTATTACAGCAAGAATTTCGTTGTCGTCCATGATATCCATAAGTCCTGAAAATACGCGAACACTTCCGTCGGCAGTGGCAAATGCATTTACATCTTTTAGTTTATATACCTTGTAGTTAAGTGCTAATCCGTTTTCGGTTTTGTGCTTACCAAATAATTTATTTAATCTTATTGTATAAGCATCTTTTGGTCCTGCAACTGGATTTTCTTTGTCCATTTTATCAACAGCTTCTTTCGATAATTTAGCAGCATCTTCGTCGCTAAAAGTAAATCCTGTAATTCCTTTTTGCAAAGCTCCTAGTGCTTTTTCTCCTAAATTTATTTGTGCATTTGCATCAGATAACCCGAAAATAGCTACGAATAACACTAAAAAAATTGATCTCATATTCATGATATTTGTTGATTTTATTTACAACAAATATAAAATAACTTTAGCATAATTTTCTTGCTATCTAAGTAATGTTTTCGAAAATTATAATCGATATTTGCACAAACAACTACAATAATCTAGAAATGGAAGAACGCAACAAAACATTAGGCGAGTTTATTATTGAAAATCAACAATCATTTCAGTATTCATCGGGAGAATTATCTCGAATTATAAATTCGATTAGGCTAGCCGCAAAAGTTGTAAACTACAAGGTAAACAAAGCTGGATTGGTTGATATTGTTGGTGCTGCAGGCGAGCAAAACATACAAGGTGAAGACCAACAGAAACTAGATGTTTATGCTAATGAAGTTTTTATTCAAACTTTAATAAATCGTGAAATTGTTTGCGGAATTGCTTCCGAAGAAAATGACGATTTTATCACAGTTGCAGGTTCAGATAACAGTCATAATAACAAATATGTGGTTTTGATGGATCCGCTTGATGGTTCTTCAAATATTGATGTTAATGTTTCGGTAGGAACTATTTTCTCTGTTTTTAGAAGAATTACTCCTGTAGGAACTCCTGTAACTATTGAAGATTTTTTACAGCCAGGAATAAATCAAGTGGCAGCTGGTTATGTTATTTATGGCACTTCGACGATGTTAGTTTACACAACTGGAGATGGCGTAAACGGATTTACATTAAACCCAGCTATTGGAACTTTTTATCTTTCGCACCCAAACATGAAATACTCGAAAGATGGAAATATCTATTCGATGAATGAAGGAAATTATGTTCATTTTCCGCAAGGAGTGAAAAATTACATTAAATATTGCCAATCAGAAGAAGGCGATCGTCCTTATACTTCGAGATATATTGGAAGTTTGGTTTCCGATTTTCATAGAAATATGATAAAAGGTGGAATTTATATTTATCCAACGAGTTCGAAAGCCCCAAAAGGAAAATTGCGTTTGCTTTATGAATGTAATCCTATGGCATTTATAGCCGAACAAGCTGGCGGAAAAGCCTCTGACGGTTATGGTCGTATTATGGAATTGCAACCCACAGAATTGCACCAACGTGTTCCTTTTTTCTGCGGAAGTTATAATATGGTCGAAAAAGCAGAAGAATTTATGGCAAACGCTAAATAGTTTCCGGAAACAATTATAAACGAAAAAACCCTTCATTACTGAAGGGTTTTTTGTTGGCCCACAAGGACTCGAACCTTGAACGACTGCACCAAAAACAGTTGTGTTACCATTACACCATGGGCCAATAAAGTTGCAATAATTTCCTATTGCGAGTGCAAATTTACTACAATATTTATTTTCTGCAAGGTTTTAGTCAAAAAAAATTAAATTTTTATTTTTACCCTTTTCTTTAGATAAAAAAATAGTTTCTTTGTAAGGTAATATTTATAGCAAAAATTATGTCTTTCAATTTCAATAAATGGAATACAGCCCTTGGTTGGCTTACTTTTTTTATCGCACTTATAGTTTATTCACTTACTGTAGAACCTACAATGAGTTTTTGGGATTGTGGCGAATATATTGCAACTGCAGCAAAACTAGAAGTTGGTCATCCGCCAGGAGCACCTTTATTTCAAATGATTGGCGCATTTTTCGCCATGTTTGCTATCGATGATCAACATATTGCTTTGATGGTTAATATGATGTCAGTATTTTCGAGTGCTTTTACCATTTTGTTTTTGTTTTGGTCAACCTCAATTATTTTAAAAAAAGTAATTTCTGGATTTGCCGACCCGAGCCTAAAAGGCGAACAGGCGAAGCAGATAAACAAAACCAATTCGATTGTTATTTTAGGAAGTTCATTTGTAGGCTCCTTAGCTTTTACTTTCTCTGATAGTTTCTGGTATAATGCGGTCGAAGCCGAAGTTTACGCTATGGCAACCTTGCTTATCGCACTGCTTTTTTGGCTCGGATTGCGCTGGGAAGAAGAAATGCATACCGAACGTGGTAACAAATGGCTACTCATAATCTCATTAGTTGTTGGATTGTCATTTGGAGTTCACTTCATGGCATTACTAACAATTCCTTCCATTGGATTCTTATATTATTTTAAAAATTACAAAAACATCACTGTAAAAAGCTTCCTTATTGCCAATATTGTTGTCGTTGCCGTTTTACTTTTCATATTCAAATTATTATTGCCTTGGACAATGACTTTCTTTGGCACTGCCGAAGTTTTTATGGTAAATAGTTTAGGATTGCCTTTCGATTCAGGAACAATATTTGTAACCTTACTTCTTATTGCATTGTTTTATTTTGGATTAAAATACACTCGAGAAAAAGGAAAACCTCTTTACAATACTTTAATTCTTTGTGTATTATTTATAATGTTAGGTTTTTCTACATGGATGATGTTGCCTATTCGTGCCAATGCAAATACGCCTATTAATGAAAACAAACCATCAGATGCGCGTGAGGTTTTAGCCTACTATAATCGTGAGCAATACGGTGTGAATCCTTTGTTTTATGGCCCTCAATTTTCCGATACTTATGCAGGATTAGATGAAGACAATCCATACACAGACGAAAAGCCAAATTACGAACGTGATTACAAAAAAGGCGAATATGTTATTGTAAATAATTATGTAAACGGAGTTCAAAATAGCGACGACAATCAGAAAGCTATTTTGCCAAGAATGTGGAGTCCCGATCACGCAGAAAACTACATGAAGTTTACGAATGTGTTAAATTTTAGCATCAAAGAAGAATATTCGGAAGAAAAAGAACTCACCGATATTGTGTCCGAATTTAGAGCTGCTTACGCTTCTGGAAAACTAGAGATAGAAGATTACGAAAAGTTTCTAAAAGCTTACGGTCAGTATCTTAATATAGAAAAACCAACAACTATCGACAATTTAACATTTATGGTCCAGTACCAGTTTGGTTATATGTATTGGAGATATTTAATGTGGAATTTCGTTGGAAGACAAAACGACAAACAAGGAGAATACACTTCTTTAGACGGAAATTGGCTAAGCGGAATCAATTTTTTAGACAATATAAGGTTGGGGTCTCAAGAAAATCTTCCTGTAGAATGGAAAAACAACAAAGGTAGAAATACTTATTTTTTCCTACCTTTTATCATTGGGCTTATTGGGTTTTTCTTTCATCTAAAAAAAGATATTAAGAGTTTTTATGTTGTTTTGGCGCTGTTTTTATTTACAGGTTTGGCACTTAAAATTTACCTAAACGAACGCCCTTTCGAACCTCGTGAGAGAGACTATGCACTTGTAGGTTCCTTTTATGTATTTGCCATTTGGATAGGAATTGGTGTTTATGCCATTTTCGATTTTCTAAAATCATACATTCAACCTAAAATTGCGGCACCAGTAGTTATAACAGCTTGTCTTTTTGCTGCGCCAATACTTATGGCTACTCAAAACTGGGACGATCATGACCGTTCAGGAAAATACACAGCGGTTTCATCGGCAAGAGCCTATTTAGATTCCTGCGAGAAAAATGCTATTTTATTCACTATTGGCGACAATGACACTTTCCCAATTTGGTATTTACAAGAAATTGAAGGATATAGAACCGATGTTCGTATTGTAAATACTAGTTTATTAATGACCGATTGGTATATAGATCAAATGAAAGCCAAAGCTTACAATTCGGAACCAGTTCCTATTTCATTTTCACACAAAGATTATGTAGATGGAAAGCGGGATTACTTAGTTTTTGATCAAAAAACTGAAGCCAGACTCGATGTAAAAGAATTTTTCGATTTTGTTTCTAGCGATGATCCGAGAACACTCATCGAAATGAAAAACGGTCAGATGATTCAGTTTTATCCAAGTAATAAAATCAGAATTCCTGTTGATAAGAACACAGTGATAGCAAACAAAATTGTTAGTCCAAAATACAACGATTCGATTGTTCCTTATATTGATGTTGATATAAAAGGCGATGCTTTATACAAAAACCGCCTCATGATGTTAGACATTGTGAGAAACAACAATTGGAAACGTCCTATATACTTTTCTCCAGGCGCTTTTGCGGACGAAGATTATATCTGGATGAAAGAATACTTGCAATTAAACGGAATGGTGTACAAACTCGTTCCTGTAAAAACACTAATAGACAAAGAAGCTTCAGCTTTTGATATGGGAAGCATCGATGCTGATAAAATGTATGACATCATGATGAAACTAGATTGGGGTAATGGCGAAAGCACAAAAATATACCACGATCCAGAAACCAGAAAAAACAGTATTTCGTACCGAACCAATTTAACAAGGCTAATGAATCAGCTTATTGCCGAAGGAAAAAATGGTAAAGCTAAAAAAATAATTGAATTAGCACTTACTAAACTTCCGTTAGATTATTATGAGTTTTATAGTATGGTCGATCCTTTTGCCGATGGTTATTATAAAATAGGAGAAACACAAAAAGCACGTACTTTGCTCAAACAACTAGAAGCAAAATACCAAGACGAACTAAAATATTTTAGCCAAACAAAAGCCAGCGAACAAAACGAAAATGCTGTCGATATTATAACCAATATAGAAAGATACAGAGGTTTGTTACTTATTATGAAAGACAATAAAGACATTGGTTTTTATAACGAGCAAAAATCAATCTTTAATAGCTACAACAAACGTTTTGATCGTTTTGGCAGAGATATGGAATAGATTATTAGTCCCGATAGCTATCGGGATAGATTTTTAGAAAAATGCAGTTATTGTAAAAATAATTGCATTTTTTTTGTGTTATATTTGTACAGTTATACACCAATTTACACATTAGAAGAAAGAGGCAATCATCTCTCTCCCAATAGACACGAGCTTTCACGAAATCGAGAACAGTACAAAGCAAGCACTCGTTATATGCAATGACAGTAAAAAAAACAACAACTAAAAATAAATCTAATGGATAAGAAAGAAGAGAATCCGAAAATTCTTAAAAACAAATATATACCAACAACTGAATTTTATAGTCAAGTAATTGACAGCTTACAAGATTATTCGATTTTTACATTAGATAAAGAATTCATCATAAATAGTTGGAGTTCTGGATCGGCAAAAATATTTGGCTACGAAACGGATGAAGTTATTGGAGAATCATTTGATTTAATATTTACTGAGGAAGATTTAAAAAATGGTATTCCGAAAAGAGAAATCGAAACAGCTTTAAAAGAAGGCCGAGCAACGGATAACAGATGGCACATTGCTAAAGACAAGAGTCTATTTTATGCTTATGGCTTGGTTTTTCCGCTAATTGGTTTAGATGGAGAAATGATGGGCTATGTTAAAATTTTACGAGACTTAACAGATAGGAAGCAATCAGAGGATTCAATAAAAAAATATGTCGGAGAATTGGAAGATCTTAATACTCATAAAGAAAGTGTTCTGGCAATACTTTCACACGATTTAAGAAGTCCCTTGTCTGCTATTATTGGGACTTCAAAATATTTGAAAGAAAATTTCCACAAAATGAAGCCCGATGCTGTTCAGCAAATGCTCGACCTGCTTTATAAGTCATCAACAGATGAATTAGACATGTTAGACTATTTAGTAGAATGGGCGAGAATAAAATATGCATCGGATGCATTTTCTCCAACAAAAATAAAATTAGCCGAATACATTGATAAAGTTTTTGAAACTTTAAACGAAACTAGTTCGATAAATGCAATAAATCTTCATCACGAAATTGAAGCGAATACTTCAGTATTTGCGGATGGCAAAATGTTAATTTCCATAATTCAAAATATTGTTTCAAATGCGATAAAACATACAGAAAAAGGAGGAGAAATAACAGTTTCAGCAAAAAGCAAAGATGATAAAATTATTATTCAGGTTAAGGATACTGGAATTGGGATGTCCAAAGAAATAATGGAAAAACTTTTTACCCCTCAAATCAAGAGCCTTTTAGAAACAAGAAAGAAGAATAAAGGAGCTGGAATTGGATTATTATTAGTAAAAGGATTTTTAGAAAAAAATGGTGGTGAAATATGGGTAGAAAGCATTGAAGGCGAAGGTTCATCTTTTTATTTTACATTACCCATTGAGAAACCTTTGTATAAAATAGGCAGTTCAGACGAAATTATGTTTGATGAAAGTGTATAATATAAAAATACCGCAAATCATCAAACGATTATTTAGTAATCAGGTTTGGGATATTCCAAACAAGGAGAACAAAATTTATCTCACTTTCGATGATGGTCCAACACCAGAAATAACGGAATGGGTTTTAGCCGTTTTAAAAGAAAACAACATAAAAGCGACTTTTTTCTGCATTGGTAACAACATAGAAAAACATCCAGAAATTTTTAATAAGATCATAAATGACGGACATTGTATAGGAAATCACACTTTCAATCACAAAAATGGCTGGAAAACCAAAACAGCTGATTATTTACAAAATGTTGATCTGTGCCAAAATAAAATCCTATCTCGAAAGCTTTCGGGACTAAAATCCCAAATCCCAAATCTTTTCCGACCGCCTTACGGCAAAATAAAACCTTCGCAATCTAAAAAATTACGAAAATTAGGTTGCAAAATAATTATGTGGGATATTCTCACTGCCGATTTTGATAAGAAAACATCTAAAGAAAAATGTCTAGAAAATGCTACTCAAAAAGTAACTTCTGGCAGCATTATTGTCTTTCACGACAGTGTAAAAGCATTTACTAATTTAGAATATGCTTTACCAAAAACCATTCAAATCTTAAAAGAAAAAGGATTTGTATTTGATGTAATACAATAACTACATAAATATCAGAAGTCCAAGAATCAATCTACAACTGTTCTTGAACCAACGTAATAATAGAATTTGCATCTAGTTCGCCAGATTGTCTCCACATCATTTGTCCGTCCTTATAAATCATAAGTGTAGGCAAACCTTTTATGCGAAGCGCTTCTGCCAACTCTTGATTTTTATCTACATCTATTTTTATTACTTTCGCTTTGTCACCAAGCGCTGCTGCTACATCCTTAATAACAGGATGCATCGATTGTGAAGATTCATTCCAGTCTGTATAAAAATCAATTAGAACAGGAACTTGAGCATTTATTAATTCTCCAAATTTTGACATAGTATAATTTTATTAAACTTTGTTATACAAATATAGTGTTTTTAACACATTAAGCCACATTTTGTCCTTTTTTTAGACGAATTACCGTTATTTCGGGCATAATTCCTACTCGCCCAGGATATGCATGAAACCCAAAGCCGCGATTTACATAAATATATCTTCCTACATTTTCGTACAAACCAGCCCATTGTTTGTACATATATTGCGCTAAACTCCACTTGAACCAACCTGGAATTTCGATACCAAACTGCATTCCGTGTGTGTGTCCTGACAAAGTGAGTTGTATGTTTTTTTTGTGGTTTTTTACAATTTCTTCCCAATGACTCGGATCGTGACTCATTAACACTTTAAAATCTGATGCCAAAACTCCGCTTGATGCTTTGTCTATGTCGCCAAATTCCCCAAACATTTTTCCCCAATTTTCCACACCAATTATAGCGATTTCATCATTTTCTTTTTTGATTTTTACATTTTCATTCAATAATAATTTAAAATCAATTTGACGATGTAAATCTTTTATGGCAATAAAATTTTTAGCCTTTTCTGTTTCCGAATCCCAATCTAAATAAGCACCATAATCGTGGTTTCCCAGAATTGAAAATTTACCAAAAGCTGGTTTTTCTAACCTATTAAAAGTTTCAATCCACGGATGCATTTCTTCGGCTTTTGCATTTACAATATCGCCTGTAAATAGTAATATGTCCGATTTTTGTTCATTTATCAAATCAATAGCATAATTTATTTTTTCAGGATTATCAAAACTTCCACTGTGAATATCTGAGATTTGAGTAATCGTAAAACCATCGAAAGCATCAGGTAAATCGGAAAAAAATATATTTTGTTTGATCACTTTAAAATTATATTTTCCAATAGTCACTCCGTAAATTAAAGACAAAAAAGGAATTGCAGCCAATCCCAATCCAATTTGTGATACAAATTTTCTTCTCGAGGCAAGAAAAGTCGTTCGATTGTCATTTTCTATAAAATAATTGATCGTTCCAGAAAATAATCTGTAAATATCCTCGCCAAACATAACAGTAGTAATAACTAATTTTGGTAGTAATACCACAAGTAACAAGCCTAACGTGAATAGACTTTGTGGTGTTTGCCCAACTTTACGATCAAACTGAAAAACATAATACGTTACATAAAACACAATCAAAACGCTTATAACAAGGTAGGCTTGCAAAACCCATTTGGTTTTAATAACGGTTCTAAATGCTTGATAAGAATATATTTCTACAAACAATAACAGCCCAATAAGAAGTAAAAATCTAACTAACATTTTAAAAATTTTAAGCAAAATAACGAAGAAAGTTTTCAAAAATAATTATTGTTAATCAAATTTTAACTAAAAGATGTTTTGTTTGTATTTGAATGATTATTTTTGAAAAATCTATTTATTTAAAACAATCATGAAAAATCTATTTTTAGTTTTTACTTTATTAATTACAAGCGTAACCTTTTGCCAAGAAACATACACTATGAAGTCGGGTGGAAGAATATTTAATTCAAAAGAAGAAAGACTAAATTCGACTCAAGTAGCAGAGAATTTTAACCAAGAAGCACTTAAATTATATAAAGCTGGTCGCACAAAAAAAACAGTTGGAAATATTCTTTTCTGGGGAGGATTAAGCACTGTTATCATTAAACATTTAAACGTAGTAAATAAACATTCTGACGATCAATATGCAAAAACAAATAACACATTATATTTTGTTGGCGGAGCGATGGTATTAACTTCAATTCCAATAAAAATTGGTTTTCAAAATAGAATTAGAAAATCGGTTGCTATAATGAATGAATACAATTCTAAAACAGATGAAGTTTCTATCGAATCAACAGATTTAATGGTAAATGCTAACGGAATTGGAATTTCTCTAACTTTTTAAAAATAAAAATGTCACAAAAACGCCTTTACCTTCTTGATGCTTACGCCTTAATATTTCGTGGTTATTTTGCCTTTATAAAAAACCCAAGAATCAACTCTAAAGGCATGGATACATCTGCCATTATGGGATTTATGAATGCTTTGATGGACGTCATTAAACGTGAAAAACCAGACCATTTAGCAGTTGCATTCGATAAAGGCGGAAGTACCTATCGTTACGAAATGTACCAAGAATACAAAGCACATCGTGACGAAACACCCGAAGCTATAAAAATTGCAGTTCCATATATTCAAGAATTATTGCGAGCGATGCACATTCCTATTATTGAAGTTGCTGGTTTTGAAGCAGATGACTTAATTGGAACCATTGCAAAGCAAGCCGAAAAAGAAAACTATCAAGTCTTTATGGTAACGCCAGATAAAGATTTCGCACAACTGGTTTCAGAGAATATTTTCATGTACAAACCTGCACGAATGGGCAATGGAATAGAAATTTGGGGAATTCCTGAAGTCCTAGCCCGATTTGAAATAGAACGTCCAGAACAAGTTATCGATTTCCTTGGAATGATGGGCGACGCCGCCGACAACATTCCTGGATTGCCTGGTGTTGGGGAAGTCACAGCCAAGAAATTACTGAAAGAATTTGGTTCGATGGAAAATCTTTTAGCAAATACAGACAAGCTAAAAGGCGCTTTGAAAGAAAAAATTGAAGCCAATAAAGAAAAAGGAATTCTCTCTAAAAAATTAGCCACTATCCTACTCGATTGTCCTGTTACTTTTAATGAAAATGACTACGAATTAACGAAGCCTGATGTTGAAAAAACAGACGAATTGTTTCAAGAATTAGAATTTCGTCAAATGAAGGCGCAGTTTGATAAATATTTTGGAACTGGGAAAGAATATGACGAAATTGACACTAATGGTAACGGAACTTCAAACGATACGCCACAACCAACTAAAAAAACTCCAGCTAAAAAAACGAACGAAGATCAATTTGATTTATTTGGTTTTTCAGATGAAGAAAGTGGCGAAGTAAAGTCAAATTCACATTATGCAACATTAGCAAACACAGAGCATTTTTACCAAATTATTGAAGGTGATTTTGCTGTCAAATTACTTTTGCAAAACTTAATGAATCAAACTTCGGTTTGTTTTGACACCGAAACTACAGGGATTGACGCCTTGAATGCAGAATTGGTTGGAATGTCATTTTCTTTCGAAAAAGGAAAAGCATTTTATGTTCCGTTTCCAGAAAATCAGGAAGAAGCACAAATTTTGGCCGATAAATTCAAACCTTTTTTCGAAAGTGAGACCATCGAAAAAATTGGTCAGAACATAAAATATGATTTAAAAATTCTGTCACATTACGGAGTTGAAATCAAAGGAAAATTATTCGATACGATGATTGCCCATTATTTGATAAATCCCGATATGCGACACAATATGGACGTTTTATCAGAAACCTATCTAAAATATTCTCCAAAATCGATTGAAGATTTAATTGGTAAAAAAGGCAAAAATCAAAAATCGATGCGAGATGTAGCTTTGGAAGAAATTAAAGAATATGCTGCCGAAGATGCTGATATTACGTTTCAATTAAAACAAAATTTCAGTCCAATTCTCGATAAAGCCGAAACCAAAAAATTATTTGATGAAATCGAAATTCCATTAATTCCAGTTTTGGCAGCAATGGAATTGGAAGGAATAAATCTTGACGTTCCATTTTTGAAATCGATGTCGGTTGAAATGGCTATCGAAAGCAATGCATTAGAACAGAAAATCTATGAAACTGCTGGAGAAAAATTTAATTTAGCTTCTCCAAAACAGTTGGGCGACGTTTTATTCGACAAAATGAAAATTGGCGGAGCCAAACAAAAGAAAACCAAGACTGGTCAATATGCAACTGGAGAAGAAATTTTGAGTTATTTAGCAAATGATAATCCAATTGTAAAAGACATTTTAGATTGGCGTCAAATGGTGAAATTGCAAAGCACTTATATTGATGCATTACCAAACCAAGTTGATACGAAAACTGGTCGTGTTCACACCGATTATATGCAAACTGTTGCTGCAACAGGGCGTTTGAGTTCTAATAATCCGAACTTGCAAAATATTCCGATTCGTACCGAAAGAGGAAGATTAATTAGAAAAGCATTTATTGCTCGTGACGAAAATTACACGTTAGTTTCTGCCGATTATTCTCAGATAGAACTTCGAATTATCGCTGCTTTATCTGGCGAAGAGAATATGATTAAGGCATTTCAAAACAATGAAGATATTCATAGAAGTACCGCTGCAAAAGTATTCAATATTCCTTTAGAAGAAGTTACAAAAGAACAACGTAGCAATGCAAAAACCGTCAATTTTGGAATTATTTATGGTGTTTCAGCCTTTGGCCTTTCAAATCAAACTTCTCTTTCACGAAAAGAAAGTGCCGAGTTGATTGATGCGTATTATGCAACTTATCCAAAACTTAAATCTTATATGTCGAATCAAGTCGATTTTGCTAGAGAAAATGGTTATGTACAAACGGTTTTGGGGAGAAGACGTTACTTAAAAGATATAAATTCAGCAAACATGATGGTAAAAAGTGGTGCCGAGCGAAATGCGGTAAATGCACCTATTCAAGGTTCCGCAGCTGATATTATCAAAATTGCGATGATTAATATTCACAAGAAATTAGTCTCTGAAAACTGGAAATCGAAAATGTTGCTCCAAGTACACGATGAATTGGTTTTTGACGTTTATAATGATGAGCTAGAGAAGATTCAGCCAATGATTAAACACGAAATGGAAAATGCATTTAAAATGGATGTTCCGTTAGATGTTGAAATTGGAGTTGGCAGAAACTGGTTGGAAGCACATTAATCAATATTTTTTAATACTAAAAAACATTATGAAAAAATCAGTCTTATTATTAGCATTTATATTCTCGATTTCACTTTCGGCACAACAAAAAACACGTTTCGACAAAATAGACAGTTTATTGGTTATTCTGAACCAAAATAACAAATTTATGGGACAAGTTTGCATTCGCGAAGCTGGGAATGTAGTTTTCGAAAAAGCGTATGGTTTTGCCAATGTCGAAAATAGTTTGAAAGCAAACAAAAACACCAAATACAAAATAGGTTCTATCACTAAAACCTTTACTGCAGTAATGATTATGCAGTTAATTGAAGAAAAAAAGCTCAAACTCGATACTAAATTATCTAAATTTTATCCTCAAATTCCAAACGCTAACAAAATTACGATTCATGATTTATTGCATCATCGCACAGGAATTTTAGATTTTATAAACGTAGATTCGACTGTAAATGTTTACCAAAAAGTATCGAAAGATGAAATGATTGCAAAAATTGCAGGTTATAAATCGGTTTTCGAACCCAATTCTAAATTCGAATACAGCAATTCTAACTATTATATACTAGGTAGCATCTTGGAAGATGTTTCTAAAAAAGATTACGCAACTAATCTTGGTGAAAGAATTACAAATAAACTTCTATTACAAAACACATCGATTGCAACAAATGTAGATCCAACTAAAAACGAAAGTTATTCTTATAATTTCACCAATAAAAAATGGACCATTAACAAAGAATGGGATATGTCGCAAGCTTTTGGCGCTGGAAATATTGCATCAACCACTGGAGATTTGACCTTTTTTTTAGATGCTATTTTTAATGGTAAATTACTAAAGAAAACTTCGGTAGACGAGATGATCAAACTAGAGCAATCTTACGGAAAAGGATTGATGACTTTTCCTTTTGGCGAAAGAAAATTTTACGGTCATACGGGTGGAATAGAAGGTTTTCGTGCTGTTGCAGGATATTATCCAGCAGAAAAAACAGGAATTTCACTCATTGTAAATGGAGATAATTACAATCGTAACGATATTATGATTGGAATTTTGAGTATTTATTACAAAATGCCTTATCAATTTCCAAATTTAACCACGTTTGAAGTTGCTAAAGACAAATTAGAAAGTTATCAAGGTGTTTATGCATCGACACAATTACCTATCAAAATTACAATCAAAATCGAAAAAGGAGAATTAACTGCACAAGCCACAGGACAAAATTCATTTGTCCTAAATCCAATCAGCGAAACCGAATTTATATTTGATGCCGCAGGTGTAAAACTTACGTTTGATGCGAAAAACATGACCTTAAAACAAGGCGGCGGACAATATCTTTTTACTAAAGAATGAAAATCAAACCAAATGAACTGGGAACAATTATTATCACTAAAACGTCAAGGCGACACAAGCAAAAGATTGCGAAAAGAACAAGACGATACCCGTTTGGGTTTCGAGGTCGATTATGACCGAATTATATTTTCTGCCGCTTTTAGAAGTTTGCAAGACAAAACGCAAGTGATTCCGCTTTCCAAGACGGATTTTGTACACACACGATTAACCCATAGTTTAGAGGTTTCCGTAGTAGGAAGGTCTCTCGGACGATTGGTTGGCAAAAAGATTATCGAAAAATATCCACACCTTCAAGAAATACATGGTTATCAACCAAATGATTTTGGAGCCATTGTTGCTGCGGCTTCCTTAGCACACGACATTGGCAATCCGCCGTTCGGACATTCTGGCGAAAAAGCTATTGGTGAATATTTTTCAATAGGAAAAGGAAAACAATTTAAAGACAAATTGACCGATAAACAATGGCAAGATTTAATAGATTTTGAAGGGAATGCCAACGGGTTTTCGGTTCTTACAGCAAGTCGCCCAGGAGTTACCGGAAGTTTAAGACTTACTTATGCAGTTTTAGGCGCTTTTATGAAATATCCAAAGGAGAGTTTACCTAAAAAGCCTACTTCAAATATTGCCGATAAAAAATACGGATTCTTTCAAACAGACAAAGATTTCTTCCAAGAAGTCGCTTCAGAATTGGGAATGATTCCTAATAAAACTGGAAACGATATTGGTTACGAACGCCATCCGCTCGCCTATCTTGTCGAAGCTGCCGATGATATTTGTTATACTATTATCGATTTTGAAGACGGAATGAATCTTGGTTTGGTTTCCGAAGATTTTGCTTTAGAATATTTAATAAATTTGGTGAAAGATAGTATTGATACTAATAAGTTTAACTCTTTAACCACAAAAGAAGATCGTATTAGTTATTTGCGTGCTTTAGCCATTGGAAGTTTAATAAATGATGCTGTAAAAATATTTATCGAAAACGAAAAAGCCATTCTTGAAGGAAATTTCCCTTATTCATTAATGGACAAAAGCAAATACAAAGCTCAAATGGATGATATCATTAAGCTGAGTGTAAAAAGCATTTACCAAAGCCGTGAAGTTATTGAAAAAGAATTAATTGGCTATCAAATCATTAACAACCTTCTCGATAAGTTTGTTACCGCTTACAACAACAAACACGAAGGCAAAGCAACAAATTTTGATGCATTATTATTGAAAATTTTACCTGAAAAATACCATTTAGAAAAAGATTCTTTATACGAACGATTGTTACATATTTGTCATTTTGTATCGATGCTTACCGATGGCAATGCATTATTGTACAATAAGATTGTATCTTAAAAATTCAATTTTAACTCTTCGGAATTTTGTTTTTAAAAAAAAAATACTACATTCGTTGCTTAATCCAAAATTTAAATCATAAAATTATGAAAAGAAATTTATTTTCAACAATTTGTGCTTTACTTATTTTTGTTACTGGTTTCTCTCAGAGTAAACTTGAAAAAAATACTACTAAGTCAAACAACAAGAAAGAAAATGTTGTGGCTTCTAATAGTACTTTAACAAAAAAACAAGTTAAAGAATTACGCAAAAAACACGCTTATTATTTAGCGAACAACAAGATTAATAAAACTTTTGCTTTATCTAGATCTGAAAGAAAAGCTGCAGGTTTACCACCTAATAAATACCAAGAACAAGAGTGGCTAATGACTATGAATCCTGCGTTAGGAAGACCAACTCCTGACAATTTAGGATTTATTAGAGCCGAATTAGAAAGAGCTAGACAAACTAGTAGAATTACTGGAGATGATGTAGCAAATCCTTGGCTAGAAAGAGGTCCAAACAATGTTGGTGGTCGTACCAAAGCCCTAATTTTTGATCCAACTGATGCAACTGGTAATACGGTTATTGCAGGTGGTGTAAGTGGCGGTTTGTGGAAAAACACAAACATTACATCTGCCGCAACTGTTTGGACTAGAATAACAACACTTCCTGAGCATTTAAATGTTCAAAATATTACAATCGACCCTAACAGTTCTAGTACTTGGTATGTAGGAACTGGAGAATCTTACACAGGAGATGCAAACGGAAATGGTATTTGGAAAACTACAAATGCTGGTACATCTTGGACAAGAGTATTTGGAGGAGGAACAGTTTCATCTACACAAAGTACTGTTTATAATTTAAATATTTTCGCGCCTTCAAACGCAGGAGTAATAAGAGGTTACAGCACTGGTTTAGCTGGTTTTGGCGCCCCTGTTAGTGATTTAGGAGGAAACAAACAAATCGTTTTAGTAAATGATGGGACTGCAGGAACTAATGCAACAACTGGATACCCACTTTCTTCGGAAGGATGTGCTGCTTCAACAGCAGGTTCTCTGACAAATAAAATCGCACTTATAAGAAGAGGGACTTGTTCTTTCGAATCTAAAGTTGTTTCAGCAGAAGCTGCTGGGGCTGTGGGTGTCATTATTATGAATCATACTGCTGGAGCAGGTGTTATTGGAATGGCAGACTCAGGTTTAGGCGCTACAATCCCATCAGTAAGTATCTCAAAAGAAGATGGAGATTTACTAGTAGCTAACTTAACAAACTTAACAGGAAATTTTGCAGCTACACTACCAGGTCAATTTAATGGTACTGCCGTAAGCGGAATTCAGTTTATTAACGACATTGCTATTAAAAATGTTGCTGGTGTATCCCATATATATGCAGCAGTTGGAGACGCTTTTAACGGTGGATACCATAATTCTGCAACCTACGGTTTATACAAATCAGTAGATGGGGGAGCAAACTGGACTGGACCTTTAAGTTTACCAGTTACCGCAAGTGGTAACAAAACCTGTCCTTTTGACATTGAAATCGCCTTCGGCGGAACTGCTCTCAGTGGAACTGTTTGGGTTTCGACTACTGACAGTAGCACGTTTGGTGATGGTGGAGGACAAATATTTTCATCTATAGATAATGGAGCTACTTGGGTACTAAAACATACCGTAGTAGGTAATGGTGGAGGAAAAAGAGTAGAGATTGAAGCATCTGAAACAACAGCAGACGTAATATATGTATGTTCACAATTAGAACAAGCAGTACCCGATACCCCAGCTATTGAAGTTCAATTATTGAAAACTACTAATGGTTTTACTACAGCACCAACGGTTCTTAATTTACCTGCGGGTAATGAAACTAGAGAAACCACTTATGGTTTTACAGGAGCTCAAGCATTTTATGACATGATGATTGAAACTAGTCCAACAAATGATGCAATATTATATGTGGGAGGAATCGATTTATACAGATCAGCAAATAGCGGATCAACTTGGACTACTATTTCAAACTGGACAACTAACGTACATTCAGATCAACACGCAATGACATTCAAACCAGGAAGTCCAAATGTCGGAATTTTCGGAAACGACGGTGGTGTATATTATGGAAGTAGTTTATCTACAGCAAGTAATGCTGCATCAAGAAATTCAGGATTCAATGTTACTCAATTTGTAGGCGTTGCAGTATTGCCAAATGGAGTTACAGGGACTACTGGCGACTTTTTTGTAGCAGGTGCACAAGACAATGGTTCAAATTATTTTCCTTCTACACTAAGTACAACAACTGGAGTAGCTTCAGGCGCTGTAAGTGGCAGTACTGAAGTGCAAGGTGGAGATGGGGGTATACCGTTATTTAAACAGAATTCCACATCTTCTGCCGCATCTTATTATATAAGTAACTATGTTTACAATGATAACATGAACAAAAGAGGGCTAAATGGAGCGATTCAAAAAACCTTAAGTGACGTTACCACTAGTCGTGGATTATTCTATCCAGCTATGACACTAGATTCAGCTAATGATATTGTATATTCAGATTTTACAGATGGTACAAACCGCGTGTATACTGTTAGAAGATATTCTGCTTACACAGGCGCAGCTGCCGCAACAAGAACTGATTTTACATACCCAACTTTATTTGCTTCTTACCCAACTGCATTACGCACAGGTAAAGCAACAGTTACAACGTTATACGTAGGAACATCAAACTCTAAATTATTAAAATTACTTAACGCTAACACCGTGACAGCAGCTGCCTCAACAGCAGGAACTGGATGGAGTGATATTTCAATAGGTTCAGGTTTCGTAGGAACTATTTCTGATATAGAGTTTGGAGCTAATGATAATCAAATATTTGTAACATTAAAAAACTACGGTACAACTAATGTCTGGTACACACTAAATGGTGGTACAAATTGGTATAGTATTGAAGGTGATTTGCCAGATATGCCAGTACACACAATTTTACAAAATCCATTAAATTCTGCCGAAGTAATGATTGGTACAGAGCTTGGTGTATGGTACGCAAATACATTTAACCCAGCTACATCAGCTAATCAAGCCTTAAACTGGAAACAAGCATTTAATGGTATGAGCAATGTTAAAGTAACTGATTTAGATTTACAACCAAACTCACCAACTGCACCAACTGCATATAATGTTTATGCAGCAACTTATGGTAGAGGTGTGTTTTCTGGACCATTAACCGCTGTTTTACTATCTACAAATGAAAATGACATTGTTTCTAATTCGTTTAAAGTTTATCCAACTGTAAACAATGGAAATGTAACTATCTTGTCTGGTAAATATTTTGGTCAAACAAAATTAAACTTATTTGATATTTCAGGTAAAAATGTATTTTCAAATACAATTAATTTAGATAGCTCGGAGCAAAAAATTAACTTAGGTAATTTGAGTTCAGGAAATTATATCTTAAAAATTTCAGGTGAAAACTTCGAGGGAACTAAGAAATTAATTATCGAATAATACGATTAAAACCAATACTAAAAAGCGTTCACAAATTGTGAACGCTTTTTTTATACAATAGAATCAAATAATTCAATCAAACTTACTTCGTCAATCTTACATAATCTCTGAAGTTCTAATATAGAACCGTGTTCGATAAAATGATCCGGAATTCCTAAGTTTTTAATTAAAATACTGTATTTATTACTACACGAAAATTGATTAACAATACTTCCAAAGCCTCCAATTATAGTGTTTTCTTCGATGGTTATAACCTCATCATGTTTTATAAATATTTCTTTAAGCAATACTTCATCAAGAGGCTTTACAAAAGGAAAATGATAATGAGAAAACAAATCTGGATTTTTAATTTCTGGAAGTGCTTTTATAACATTATTACCAATCGTTCCTGTAGATAAAATAGCAATTTTAGAGCCTTTTTTTAATTGAATTCCTTTACCAATTTCAATTTTTTCAAATGGTAATTGCCAATTTTGAATCACGCCACGACCGCGAGGATAACGAATAGCAATGGGATGGTTTAATCCTAATTGAGCTGTGAACATTATATTTCGCAATTCAATTTCATTTATTGGTGCATAAATAATCATATTAGGTATACAATTCAAATAAGCAATATCGAAAACACCATGATGCGTCGCACCATCTTCACCCACCAAACCCGCTCTGTCTAAACAAAAAATGACTGAAAGATTTTGCAAAGCAACATCATGAATTACCTGATCGTAAGCCCTTTGCATAAATGTTGAATAGATATTGCAAAATACAACCATTCCTTGCGTTGCCATTCCTGCGGACAAAGTGACTGCGTGTTGCTCTGCAATTCCAACATCGAAAGCACGATTAGGAAAAGCTTCCATCATAAATTTCATAGAAGAACCAGATGGCATAGCAGGCGTAATTCCAATTATTTTTTCGTTTTGCTTGGCTAATTCTACCAGTGTTAATCCAAAAACGTCTTGAAATTTTGGAGGCAAATTTTCTTCAAATTTCAAATGAATTTTCCCTGTACCAGCATCAAATTTTCCTGGCGCATGATATTTTACTTGATCCTCCTCCGCCAGTTGTAATCCTTTGCCTTTGGTTGTAATTATATGAAGGAATTTTGGTCCTTTTATGTTTTTTAATCGTTTTAATTCTTTGATAACTGCAAAAATATCATGACCATCTATTGGCCCTGAATAATCGAAATTTAAAGAAGTAATCATATTGTTATCTCTATGATTCTTTCCTTCTTTTACAGCAGTGAGATAATTTTTTAGTGCACCAACACTTGGATCGATTCCTATCGCATTGTCATTTAAGATTACCAATAAATTGGCATCGGTTACTCCAGCATGATTCAACCCTTCAAAAGCCATTCCGCTCGCAATTGAAGCATCACCAATAACCGAAATGTGCTGTTTATTGAAATCCCCTTTAATATGAGAAGCAATCGCCATTCCCAGCGCTGCAGAAATCGAAGTCGAGGAATGTCCTACGCCAAATGTGTCATAAACACTTTCGCTTCGTTTAGGAAAACCAGAAATACCACCTAATTTACGATTAGTGTGAAAATTTTCTCTTCTCTCTGTTAGAATTTTATGCCCGTAAGCTTGATGACCTACGTCCCAAACCAATAAATCTTCGGGCGTATTAAATACATAATGCAAAGCAATTGTAAGCTCGACAACGCCAAGACTTGCACCAAGATGTCCTTCGTTTTTTGAAACAACATCTATAATAAAATCACGCAATTCTTGAGCAACTTGTGGTAACTGATTTATATCTAACTGACGTAAATCTTTTGGATTGTATATATTTTGAAGTAAATTATCAGACATAAAGCAAATGTACAAATTGAATTCTTATTTTTGCTTTATGGAAAATATTTTCACCGACGAATATTTTATGAAAAAAGCTTTACAAGAAGCTTATTTAGCTTTTGATAAAGATGAAATTCCAGTTGGAGCCATTGTCGTTATTAACAATCGCGTGATTGCCAAAAGTCACAATCTAACCGAACTACTAAACGACGTTACCGCTCATGCCGAAATGCAAGCTATTACTGCGTCGGCAAATTTTTTGGGCGGAAAATATTTAACAAACTGTACTTTATATGTTACAATCGAGCCTTGCCAGATGTGTGCAGGCGCTTTATATTGGAGCCAGATTTCTAAAATTGTCTTTGGCGCAAGTGATGTTCAACGTGGTTTTACTAAAATGGGAACACAATTGCACCCCAAAACTATTGTAGCAAGTGGCGTTTTAGAAGAAGAGTGTGCCGACTTGATGAAGGAATTTTTTAGAAAAAAGAGATAAAAAAACCGCTTCATATGAAACGGTTAGTTTTTTCGGTATGCCAAAAAATAATTTATTATCCTTCGATAACTGATACTTGAGCAGCTACTCTACCTTTTCTTCCTTCTTCTTCTTCGTAAGAAACTTTGTCTCCTTCTCTTAACTCTTCAGCTTTGATACCTGAAGCGTGTACGAAAATGTCTTTTCCTGTTTCGTCGTCTGTAATAAATCCGTAACCTTTAGATTCATTGAAAAATTTTACTGTTCCTGTGCGCATTTTAATTGTAATAATAATTTATAATGAAGCAAATGTAATCTTTAAAATAATACAAATGCAAATTTGGGCAAATATTTTTTAAAAATATTGATTATCAGTACTTTCTACTTTAAATTAAGTTGAATATGCAACTCTTTTAGTTGACTTTCATCGATACTTGAAGGCGCATCTATCATAACATCTCTCCCTGAATTATTTTTTGGAAAAGCAATAAAATCGCGAATTGTTTCCTGTCCGCCCAAAATGGCAACTAATCTATCTAGTCCAAAAGCCAATCCGCCATGCGGTGGTGCGCCAAACTGGAATGCATCCATTAAAAATCCAAACTGATTTCTTGCTTCTTCTTCACTAAACCCTAAATATTTAAACATTAATGCTTGTGTCGCTTTATCATGAATTCGTATAGAACCTCCACCTATTTCGTTTCCATTTAGAACCATGTCGTAAGCATTCGCACGAACCGATTTCGGATCGGTTTCCAACAAGTGCATATCCTCTGGTTTAGGCGAAGTAAACGGGTGATGCATTGCATGATAACGCCCTGATTCTTCATCAAATTCTAATAAAGGAAAATCGACAACCCAAAGTGGTGCAAACTCTGCTGGGTTTCTTAGACCCAAACGTGTTGCTAATTCCATTCTAAGTGCAGAAAGTTGCGTTCTGGTTTTGTCAGCTGGACCGGAAAGTACAAAAATCATATCTCCTGCTTTTGCCCCAGTTACTTTTGCCCAATTGCTTAAATCTCCTTGATCGTAAAATTTATCTACCGATGATTTATAAGTTCCGTCATCATTACATTTTACATAAACCATTCCCGAAGCTCCTACTTGTGGGCGTTTTACCCATTCTATAAGTGCATCAATTTCTTTACGAGAATATTCTCCAACTCCTGGGACTGCAATAGCTACAACTAATTCGGCAGCATTAAAAACTGGAAAATCTTTGTGTTTTGCATATTCGTTTAGCTCACCAAATTCCATTCCGAAACGAATATCAGGCTTGTCATTTCCGTAGGTTCTCATCGCGTGAGCATAAGTCATACGCGGGAATTTTTGTACTTCTACTCCTTTTATTTCTTTTAATAAATGACGTGTTAGTCCTTCGAAAACATTCAAAATATCTTCTTGTTCTACGAATGCCATTTCGCAATCTATTTGTGTAAATTCTGGCTGGCGATCGGCACGCAAATCTTCGTCACGGAAACATTTTACAATTTGAAAATATTTGTCCATTCCACCCACCATCAATAATTGTTTGAAAGTTTGTGGTGATTGTGGCAAGGCATAAAACTGACCTTCATTCATTCTAGATGGAACAACAAAATCCCTTGCTCCTTCTGGAGTAGATTTTATTAAATAAGGCGTTTCTACTTCACAGAAGTCTAAATCTGATAAGTATTTACGTACTTCCATTGCTACTTTATGACGAAAAAGCAAGCTGTTTTTTACAGGATTCCTTCTAATGTCAAGGTAACGATATTTCATACGAATATCTTCTCCACCATCGGTTTCGTCTTCTATTGTAAATGGCGGCGTAATTGAAGCGTTTAGAATAGTCATTTCAGAAACTAAAATTTCTATTTCACCAGTTGGAATATTTTTATTTTTAGCTTCACGTTCTATAACCGTTCCCTTTACCTGAATTACAAATTCGCGACCAAGTGTTTTAGCTAATTCGAAAACTGTTTTATCTGAACGACTTTCATCGAACATTAATTGTGTGATTCCGTAACGATCGCGCAAATCGACCCAATTCATAAAACCTTTGTCTCGAGATTTCTGAACCCAACCTGCCAGTGTAACTTCTGTATTTACATGTGTAGCGTTTAGTTCGCCGCAATTATGACTTCTGTACATTACCTAAATTTTAGGTTGCAAAAATACTATTTTGTTTGATGTTAAAAGTTAAAAAAATGAAAATTATATTCGAAAGAATTCAAATAATTGTAAGTTTGACTACCTATAATTAAAACAACACATATGAAAAAATCATTTTTGATTACATTAATCACTTTTTGTTCTATTTACAGCTTCGGACAATCTAAAAACGCAATAACATTTCAAGCTGAAATAGCTAATAGAAACGGAGATGTAATTTACATTAAAGATGGTAAAAACAAAACCATAAAAGAAATGAAAATTAACGACAAAGGTTTTTTTAAAGACACTTTTGAAGTAGAAAAAGAAGATTTCTATATGTTTTTTGACGGAACAGAATACACGCGATTGTTCCTAAAAAACGGTTATGATTTAAAATTAAAAATGGATGCCAAACAGTTTGACGAATCTATCGTTTATACTGGAAAAGGCGCCACCGAAAATAATTATTTAGCGCAAGACATCATAAAAGAAGGACTAATAACTCCTGAAAAATTAGTCGCTTTAAGCGAAGCAGATTTCAAAAAAATGATTGATGAAAAGAAACTAACTGAAGAAACATTTTTAGACAAATCTAGTTTAGACAAAACATTTATCGAAATTCAGAAGAGAAACATTTCGACAAATATTAAAGGTCTACAACGATATTACACCGAAAGTAAAGCGGTTCAGAAATTAAACAATGCCGTTGCACTTACATTTAACTATGTAAATCACAAAGGTGGAGCTACAAAACTAGAAGAACTAAAAGGCAAATATGTATATATTGATGTTTGGGCTACTTGGTGTGGTCCTTGTCGTGGAGAAATTCCTTTTTTACAAAAAATAGAAGAAAAATATCACGGGAAAAACATCGAATTTGTAAGTATTTCGATAGATGTGCAGAAAGATTTCGAGAAATGGAAAAAATTTGTAAGCGATAAACAATTGGGAGGAATACAACTTTTTGCTGACAAAGACTGGAATTCAGATTTTGTAAAAAGCTTAAATATTACAGGAATTCCTAGATTTATCTTAATAGACCCGAATGGAAAAATTGTAAATGCTGATGCAGAAAGACCATCATCTCCAAAACTAGGAGAACTATTTGACAGACTGTTGAATTAGTCCTAGAATTATCGTTTTGAAATAAGAATTATCGATTAAATAATAGCTTAAATATATTACAAAAGCTTCTTGTCTCCAAGAAGCTTTTGTAATTTTACATCAAATTTAAATTATGAATATTCAAAACATAAACAATAAGATACAACCTCAAAAAGACATCTTATTACAACACTCCTTATACAAAAAAGTGCAAACCATTGGCGATTTACATCATTTTCTTGAAAATCATGTTTATGCCGTTTGGGATTTTATGTCTTTACTAAAAGCACTACAATCTAAACTAACCTGTACGACGACACCTTGGTTTGCAACTAGCAATCCAGAAATTCGCTACCTGATTAATGAAATTGTCCTTGCCGAAGAAAGCGACTTAACCCTAGATGGTCGTCGCCAAAGTCATTATGAAATGTACATAGAAGCGATGGAAGATTGTGGTGCTAACACAAGTGATATAACTCATTTTTTATCGGAAGTAGATTCGTTACAAAATGTATTTATCGCCATCAAACAAAGTAATTTACATCCTAACATTAAATCATTTTTAGAATTTACTTTCACAGTAATTAATGAAGGAAAGCCTCATAAAATTGCTGCTGCTTTTACTTTTGGTAGAGAAGATTTAATTCCGTCTATGTTTACCGAAATCCTAAAGAATTTTCAAACAAATTTCCCAGAAACAGATTTAAGTAAATTAATATATTATTTTGAAAGACATATCGAATTAGATGCCGACGAACATGGTCCAATGGCAATGGAAATGATAACTAAACTTTGCGGAACCGATTCTAATAAATGGAAAGAAATTGAATCTATTTCGATTCAAGCATTAGAAAAACGAATTGGTCTTTGGGATGCGATTGAAGAGCAAATAAACCAAAATCAATTAGTAACTTCATAAAAAAAAACGGGCAATTGCCCGTTTT
>NZ_JAYWDT010000277.1:0-5225 GCF_043779715.1 Flavobacterium sp. | reverse complement strand
AGATTTACATTAAATATTTAAACTTAATTAAATATATTAAACTAAATTATTATGAAAAAAAGTGTATTAAAATTTGGATTATTTTCAATGATTCTATTAGGAATGGTATCTTGTAAAGACAAAGAAAAAGAAATGGCTGATAAAAGAATTAGCGAATTAGAAAGTTATGTAGATTCTTTAAAAACTGTTTCTGCTGAAGATAGAGAAGCTAATTGGGAAATGATTTCTCGAGATTTTGAAACTAAAAACACAAATGCAAATGATGCATTGACAAGTCTTGATCAAGATTCAAAAACAAAATCTCAAGAAAGAATAAATGCTTCAAATGCTAGATATGATGAGTATAAAGTTATTGTGTTAACAGAAAAAGAAACAGCCTCAAATGATGTTGCTGTACCAGCAAAAACTAGCTCTTCACAATTGTTAAGAGACAGATTATTTGGTGCAGGAAAAATAGGAAATGACATGAGTTTTGCTTGGGTAAACAAAGACAATATTCTTTCTGTATATAGCAATTTTTATGATTCATATAAAAAGAATAAAGGCGACTTTACTAGAGAAGATTATGATGAAATAAAATTAATGTATGAAGCTTTAGATGCTAGAAAAAACACAGTTGAAAAAGAAGGATTATCATCTGAGGATAATGGGAAGATTGCTTCTATCAAATTCAAATTAGCACCAATGTTTAAAGCAAACAGAATTGGAGCAAAAAGCAGAGAAAATTCAGAAGCTAAAGAATAAATAATAATTATTAGTTCAAAGAAAATGTCAATCAGAAATGGTTGGCATTTTTTATTTAAAACAATCGAAAAACGTGTGAATTGTATAAGTAAATAGGATAGTTGTATAACTTTTCTATTTCAAATAAATCGACCTTTATAAAGCATTGATAATAATATAAATATCAATAAATATATTATGGTAGAAGTTAAAAAAAATGGAATTATTCTTGAAAAAACAGCTTTAGGTTTTGAATGGGAAGGTGTACTAAATCCTGCCGTAATTCATTATGGAGATTTTATTCATATTTTTTATCGTGCAGTTGCAAAAGGTAACTATTCAAGTATTGGTTATGCAAAATTTAAAACGCCATTAGAAGTTGCGGAACGTAGCGATGTACCTGTTATTTTTCCTCAATTTGATTACGAAGAACACGGTGTTGAAGATGGTAGAATTGTCAGAATAAACGATATGTTTTATTTGTCCTATTGTGCTTTTGATGGTGTAAACGCATTAGGAGCATTGGCAACTTCTCTGGATTTAATAAATTGGGAAAAACACGGAATTATTGTTCCTCAAATGATGTTTGACGAGTTTAAACGTTTGGCAGAAACCAAAGGACAAGTAAACGAGAAATATTTACGCTATAATGAACACGACAGAGTTCGAGAGCGAAAAGGTAAAAAGGTTTTAGTTTGGGATAAAAATGTGGTCTTTTTTCCAAGAAAGATTAACGGAAAATTACATTTTTTGCATCGTATAAAGCCAGATATTCAAATAGTTTGTGTAAACGATATCAGCGAACTAACAACAGAGTTTTGGCAAAATTATATGTTGAAATTTAAAGATTATATCTTGTTGACTCCAAAATACAAACACGAAATTAGTTACATAGGAGCGGGTTGTCCACCAATAGAAACTAACGAAGGTTGGTTAATTATTTATCACGGTGTCCATGATACTATAAAAGGATATGTTTATTGTGCTTGTGTGGCATTATTAGATTTAGAAAGCCCACAAAAAGAAATTGCTAGATTGCCTTATCCGCTATTTCAACCCGAATTAAATTGGGAAATAAAAGGTGAAGTAAACAATGTTTGTTTTCCATCTGGAGCAATAATTGAAGAGGACACTTTATATATTTATTATGGTGCCGCCGATACGCGAATTGGTTGTGCATCAGTTTCTTTATCCGAATTGTTATCTGAATTAATGCTCAATTTAAAATAATATCAAATTATGAAGAAAAAAAATATTTTACCTGAAATTTTAATTATCACATCTTATCCGCCACGTGAGTGCGGCATTGCGACGTATTCTCAAGATTTAATTTTTGCGCTGAATAATAAATTTACAAAGTCTTTTGATATTAAAATTTGTGCTTTAGAATCTGAATTCGAAAAACATAAATATGCTAATGATGTCCATTATGTTTTAAAAACAGATAATCAAAAATCCTATATAGAATTAGCTGAAAATATTAATAAAAATTCAAATATTTCTATGGTTTTAATTCAACATGAATTTGGGCTTTATAGAACAAATGAAGAGGATTTTATTAAACTTTTACAAACTATAAACAAACCCATAATTGTTGTTTTTCATACGGTTTTACCTAACCCTAATTTAACAATGCAGAAAATGGTACAGGAGATAGACAATTGTACTAATGCATTTATTGTAATGACAAATGCTTCATCAAAACTATTGGTTGAAGATTATAAGATTGATCAGGATAAAATTTCGGTAATTCCGCACGGAACACATTTGGTAAAACATTCCAATAAAGATGTTTTAAAAGAAAAGTATAAGGTGGAAGGTAGAAAAATTGTTTCAACTTTCGGATTATTAAGTTCTGGGAAATGTATTGAGACTTCAATCAATGCGTTGAGAACAATTGTGAAAAAACATCCCGAAGTTTTGTTTTTAGTTATCGGAAAAACGCATCCAAATGTGGTAAAAAATGATGGAGAAAAGTATCGTGAAAACCTGGAAGCGAGAATCAATGCGTTACAATTAAATAAGTACGTAAAATTCATCAATCAATATTTACCGCTACACGAATTGTTAGAATATTTACAATTGACGGATATTTATCTATTCACATCAAAAGACAGAAATCAAACGGTTTCAGGAACTTTTTCATATGCAATTAGTTGTGGTTGCCCAATTATCTCTACTCCAATTCCTCACGCTATTGAAGTGTTAAATGGTGGAACTGGAATAATTATAGATTTCGAAAATGCGCAACAACTAGGCGAACAGGTAAATAATTTGTTAGATGACGAGCAACTTCGAAAAAATATTTCTGCTAACGGAATTCACAAATTAGCACCAACTGCTTGGGAGAATTCAGCCATTTCTCACGCTATTTTGTTTGAACAAATTAGTAATCAAGAATTAGAATTACACTATAAAATTCCTGAAATAAATTTGAATCACTTCAAAAATTTGACTACTAATTTCGCAATGATTCAGTTTTCAATAATCAATCAACCTGACATTTGTTCAGGTTATACTTTAGATGATAATGCAAGAGCTTTAGTAGCAATTTGCCAGCACTATGAATTAAAAAATGAGGATATTGATTTAAAATACATTAATAAATATTTCAGTTTTATAAAATATTGCTTGCAACCTGAAGGCTATTTTTTGAATTATGTAGATGAAAATAAAAAATTCACGAAACAAAACTCCGAAAATCTTGCCGATTCTAATGGGAGAGCTATTTGGGCTTTGGGATATTTAGTATCAATAAGTGATTTATTACCAGTAGAATTAGCAGAGAATGCTAAAAAAACATTGCAATTGTCATTAGGTAATGTTTGTAAAATTCATTCGCCAAGAGCCATGGCATTTATCATAAAAGGAATTTATTATAGTAACACTAAAAATCATTCTGAAGATAATGTAAATATTTTGAAGCATTTAGCAGATAAATTAGTTCAAATGTATAAGCACGAAAACGATGAAAATTGGCATTGGTTCGAAAGTTACTTAACCTACGGAAACAGCATTTTACCAGAAGCTATGTTGTGTGCTTTTTTAGCAACTAATAACCTAGTTTACAAGGAAATCTCTAAAACTTCATTCGATTTTTTATTGTCTAAAATATTCAAAAACAATGTTATAAAAGTGGTTTCTAACAAAGGTTGGTTGCAAAATAATAACGAATCATTTCACGAGCAAATAGGTGGAGAACAGCCAATTGATGTTTCTTATTCAATAATTGCTTTAAGTAAATTTTATGATGTTTTTCAAGAAGAAGAGTATCTACAAAAAATGGAAATAGCCATCAATTGGTTCTTGGGCAAAAATCATTTACAGCAAATTATTTACAATCCTTGCACTGGAGGCTGTTATGATGGTTTAGAAGATACATATATCAATTTAAATCAAGGTGCAGAATCAACAGTAAGTTATTTGATGGCAAGGTTAACGATGGAGAAATATTTTATTAAAAATGAGAAAACTACCAAGCTATTAAAAATGAATCATTCTAAAAAGTCGAACAAAAATATAATCATTGAAATTTAAAATTTAAAATTATGACAACTAAAAAAACACAAATAATAGCACCTAAAAAAAGTGATGCTAAGAAAAAAACAGAAGCCTCGAATTCTAAAACAAAATCTGCTGGTTCTAAACAAACAATTAGAAAAAAGTTGAATGAATTTGGAGATAATGATTCACTATAAAAAAATCATAAAATGGAAACACAAATTCAAAACCTATTCCTTTTGGAAGACAACGAATTGTCATCAAATAGGATTGTTGCATTTTTAGAAAATAGATTCAGAAATTCACTTAGAATTTCAACTTTTATAAATGGTGAAACCCTTCTGGAAGAGATTGATGGTAATACCGCAATCGTAATACTTGACTATGATTTAAAAGGAGAAAAAGCAGACGTATTAATACTAGAGATTAGAAAAAAAAACCCAAAAACTGAAATCATTATTCTTTCGGCAGATGAAGATATTGCAATTGCAATTGATGCATTTAGAAATGGTGCAAAAAGAGTTATTATAAAGGGAGAGCAATCTAAAAGAGAGCTTTTTTTAGTCATCTATAAAATATTAAACTATCCAGTAAAAATATTAACAGAGCGATTTGCTATTAATAAAATACTAGCCATTTTTATTGCCTATTTTATCATAATTGGGATTGTAGTTTATATTGGTATGAGTTTATTAAATTATTAGAAATAATAAGCTATGAATATTACAACATATCCTAAAAATTATGTAACGCATTAACAATCAGTATAAACCAACTTTGTAATTATTTTTTTAAATCTTTTATAAAAATGACAACAGATGATATTCTAAAAGAAATAGTTTCTAATGCTATTGATACAAATTTTAACAATAACATATCAATTAGTGTTTTAGAACAAGAAGTTACACTTAAAGGAATTGTGAATTCCTATGATGAAAAAGATCAAATAGAAGAAATTATCTGGAACACGTTTGGCGTTGTTTCAGTAAATAATGAATTAG
>NZ_JAYWDT010000276.1:0-11844 GCF_043779715.1 Flavobacterium sp. | reverse complement strand
CTAAGAGAATCCTTATCAAAAAGTATTTCACTTAAAAACAATTATGCAATTGCCAATTGCTACAGATTATTAGGCCTTTGGCACAGTAGTTTTGATTATAAAGACCATGCGTTTAAATACCAACATTTATCACTGAATGCTGCAAAAAGAGGCAATCATCAATATCTTATGGCTGGTGCTTATTTTAATCTGGGCAATCTAAAATATTGGAAAGGCGAATACGACAGTTGTATTGATTACTTTTTAAAGGCTCAGGAAATTTTTGACAATCCAAGAATTTTTGAGGATAAATTATTAACTAATAGAATATTGGATAAAAAAAAATCGGATTTATTTTATAATATGAGTGCGGTTTTTAATACGATAAAAAATCTACCAAAAGCCGATGAATATATTGATAAAGCTTTGGCAATTGCCAATAAATACAAAAGCAACACAGAAATTGCATTTTATACACAACTAAAAGCAGATAATTATTTTGAAAGCGGAAATATAGAAAAAGCACTTCGCACCAGATTGAAGTTTTTGCCGGGATTAGAAAAAGGGGCAATTGCAAAAACCTATTTACAAGGATATTATTATAACATCTCATCAGAATATTTTGAGCTAAATAAAATGGATTCTGCAAAAATATATGCACAAAAAAGTTTAAAAATAGCCGAATCAATTAAAATTAAAGACGGAATTGCTAATTCAAAATGGCAATTGGGTAGTATTGCAATGAAAGAGAAAAAATATTTTGAAGCAGAAAAATATTTCAATGAATGCAAAACGTATTATTTGCAAAGTGACGATCCAACCGAGAAAAGAAACTATTTTGAGTTAATGCATCAATTTATGTTTGAAACCAAAAAATACAAAGAAGCGTATGAATATTTTCAGAAATATTCTATATTTAATGATACTATTTTGAGTAGTGAACGTACCGAACAATTTTCTGAACGTGAAGCAAAATACCAATCCGCCCAAAAAGATAAAAATATTTTACTTTTAGAAAAAAAACAAATCAAACAAAGAACATTTATCTATTCGTTAATAGCAATTGCAATTGGTTTACTTGTTTTTAGTTTTTTATTATACAAAAATTATAGAGCCAGAAAAAAAATAAACGATCAGGAAATTATTCAATTGCATCAAGAAAAAAAGATTGATGCCACACAAAATATGATTCAAGGCGAAGAACAAGAACGAACAAGATTGGCGCGTGATTTGCACGACGGTTTGGGCGGAATGCTCACAGGTGTAAAATTTCAATTGAATAGCATGAAAGGAAACGTAATTTTATCAGAAGAAAACGTAAGCACGTTTACCAAAAGTATTTCACAAATAGACAATGCAATTGCCGAAATGCGCCGTGTGGCGCACAATATGATGCCCGAAGCTTTATTAAAATTTGGATTGAACGAAACCCTAAAAAGCTATTGCGATTCGGTTTCTCAAAATTCAGATTTAACAGTTTCCTATCAAAGTTTCGGAATGGAAGAACGACTGGAGCAAGCGAATGAAATTGTAGTATATAGAATTGTTCAGGAATTATTAAACAATACTATAAAACATGCCAACGCAACAAGATCTGATATTCAATTGACGAGAAATGGCAATTTAATTTCGCTAACAGTAGAAGATAACGGAAAAGGGTTTGACGTAAAATCTGAAAGTATTGCTTCCAAACCCGCAAATACAGGAATTGGCTTGTCAAACATCAATCACAGAGTCGAATATCTGAACGGAAAAATAGATGTTCAATCTGACAGCAAAGGCACATCAACCCACATTGAATTTGAAATTGTATAAAAATGGCAAATAAAATTTTTATAGTTGACGATCATCCAATGGTCATTGAAGGATTCAAAGCATTACTTAGTCAAAGTGAAGATATTGTTATTGTCGGGAGTGCCGAAAATGCTTTTCAAGCAATGGATTTTCTCAAAAAAAATGAAGTAGATATTGCTTTTCTCGACATTAATTTACCAGATATTAGTGGTATGGATTTGTGTAAAAAAATAAAAACTGAGTTTTCGAATATTCAATGTTTAGCATTGAGCACTTTTAATGACCGAAATTATGTTTCTAAAATGATAGAAAATGGTGCGAGTGGCTATTTATTAAAAAACTCTTCCAAAGAAGAAATCCTTCAAGCTATTGATGCTGTTTCAAAAGGTAATATGTTTTTTAATGTTGATTATCAGAAACAAAACACTTCAAAATATGACCAAAAACCCATTTTAACCCGTCGAGAACTCGAGGTTTTAAAAGAAATAGCAGAAGGATTGACCAACCAGCAAATTGCTGACAAACTTTTTATTAGCATCACAACGGTAAGCACTCACCGCCAAAACTTGATGCTCAAACTCGAAACCAATAACACTGCTTTATTGATAAAAATGGCTGCCAAATTTGATTTAATATAAGAAAAACCTTCTCCAGTTATCTAATTTTAGTTTATTTCAACTTCTAATCCTGTATCGTCGACAAAACAATCGTAACCGTATTTTTGGGTTACATAGTTGGCTTTTAAAATAGCATTCCCTTCGGTGGTATTGGCTGTTTCGGGAATATTTTCGTAACAGCCAATATCCGAAAGACTTAATATTTTGATGCTTTATGTCCCGATAGCTATCGGGAGCATACTTTGTATTTCTTGTATTTTATTTTGTTGTTTGAAGCAAATACGAGTTACATGATTGGATTGTTTTAATTACCTCGAATAATTAGGTGCTTCTTTTGTAATAGTCACATTATGTGGGTGACTTTCTCCTATTCCGCTAGTGGTAATTCTCACAAAACGTCCAGTTTCTTGTAGTGTCGCAATGTCTTTAGAGCCACAATACCCCATTCCTGCACGAAGTCCTCCAACAAATTGCTGCATACTTTCGTTCAATTCTCCTTTATATGGTACACGACCTACGATTCCTTCTGGAACTAATTTTTTGATATCGTCTTCTACATCTTGAAAATAACGGTCTTTCGATCCTTCTTGCATGGCTTCAACAGAACCCATTCCTCGATAAGATTTAAATTTTCTACCTTCAAAAATAATAGTTTCGCCTGGAGATTCTTTGGTTCCTGCTAAAAGCGAACCAAGCATCACACAATCAGCTCCTGCTGCAATGGCTTTAGGAATATCGCCTGTATAACGAATTCCTCCATCTGCAATTACCGGAACTCCTGTTCCTTTTAGCGCTGCTGCGACTTCTAATACTGCAGAAAATTGTGGAAATCCTACTCCTGCAACTACTCTTGTTGTACATATAGAACCTGGTCCAATACCTACTTTTACAGCATCGGCACCATTTTGTGCTAAATATAAGGCAGCTTCTGGTGTAGCAATATTTCCTACTACTACATCTAAATCAGGGAATTTTGCTTTTACTAATTTCAAAACATCTACCACTCCTTTTGTGTGTCCGTGAGCCGTGTCTATAATTACTGCATCGACACCAGCGTTTACAAGTGCTGTAGCTCTTTCGACAGCATCGGCAGTTACTCCAAGTGCTGCTGCAACACGCAAACGACCAAACTTATCTTTGTTGGCATTTGGTTTTTGAGTCAGTTTTGTAATATCTCTAAAAGTAATTAAACCTACTAATTTATTGTTTGGATCTACAACCAATAATTTTTCGATTTTGTGTCCTTGTAAAATTATTTCTGCTTCTTGCAAAGATGTTCCTACAGCTGCTGTAACCAAATTTTCTGAAGTCATTACTTCGGTTATCAGTCTATTATTGTTTTTTTCGAAACGCAAATCACGATTGGTTACGATTCCTTTTAGTGTTTGATTTTCATCTACAATTGGAATTCCTCCAATACCATATTCACGCATCACTTGTTTGGCGTCTGCTACGGTTGCTGATAGCGTCAAAGTAACTGGATCGATTATCATACCAGATTCGGCACGTTTTACTTTGCGTACTTCGGCCGCTTGTTGCTCGATCGTCATGTTTTTATGCAAAACTCCTATTCCTCCTTCTTGCGCCATTGCAATTGCCATAGCACTTTCCGTCACAGTGTCCATTGCTGCGGAAACAACTGGTGTATTTAGTGTTATGTTTCTTGAAAAATGTGTTTTGATACTTACTTCGCGCGGCAATATCTCTGAATAACTTGGGATAAGTAATACATCATCGTAAGTTAGTCCTTCTCCGATGATTTTAGAATTGTGTGCTTTCATGTGCAATTTGTAGTTGTAGTTAAATTGCGTGCAAATATAGTGTTTTAATTTTAGATTTCAGATTTAAAAATTAAATCAGTTTTGATTTGAAGTTATTTTAAAATATAGCTAAAAAAGGCTATAAATAATATCTATAGCTAAAAAAGGCTATAAATGTTATTTATAGCAAAAAAAAGCTATATTTGTTATTCTAAAATCATAAAGATGAGTAAAAAAATAGTTCTATCAGGAGATATTATTGCTTCTACTAGCTTAAATGACGAAGCCAAATCTATTTTAGAATTGGAGTTAAAGAAATTAATTTCGATATTAGAAAATAGCTTTTCTATTTATGGAAGAATTATAAAAGGTGATTATTTAGAAATGGTAATCGAAAATCCTGAAGATGCCTTAGCTATTACAATCATAATAAAAAGTTATATAAAATCTATTATTTTAACTACAAATAACGATTCTGTACGAGGTAAATACTTTAAAAATTATGGTATTCGATTGGCAATTGGATACGGCGAACTGACTAGATATGACAAGCTAAACGGAGTTATAGATGGTGAAGCAATTTACTTTTCTGGAAGAAGAATAAGTGAAGAGCGTACTACTTACGACAAAGAACGAATTGTAATAAAAAATACAATTTTTTTTAACTCCAATAACGAAAATTTGAATGAAAATATAAATTGTATTGTAGCTTTATTAGATGTTTTAGTGAGTAATGCAACAGCAAAACAATGCAAAATTTTATATCTTCGTTTATTGGGATTGAGTGAACAAGAAATTGCTAATCAAATTGGAGTGAAACAGCCAACAGTGAACAAACAACTAACGAGTATTGGCTGGAATGCAATTGAGAAATCCGTAATTTATTTTAGTTCACTTTTTAAAGAAATGAAATTATGATGGTAAAACTGCTTATTTTACAAATAATAGCTCACATATTGAGTGATTATTTTTTTCAGACAGATGCTAGTGCAAAAGAGAAAAATGAAAATGGTTTTAAAAGTCATTTTTTATTAAAACATGCCTTTATTACTTTTATTTGTTCGTGGTTATTGTCGTTTGATGTGAACTTTGTTTTTTGTGCCTTGTCTATTTCGACACTTCATTATATAATTGATGGATTGAAAAAAAGCTTGAATACGAGTAGATTCTCCTTTTTTATAGATCAAATTTTGCATTTAGCAATAATTGGCTTATTTGTTTGGATATTTGACCAGTATTTTGAATCTAATCTTATTTGGAATATTCCCATTGATATAAAATGGTTAGCAATTATTCTTGGTTATTTAATTTGCGTAAAACCTGCCAATATTTTTATTAGAGAAACACTTGTTGCAGGCAAAATTGAAAGTATTTCGGATACTAGTGCCGAACTTAAAAATGCAGGAAAACTAATTGGAATTTTAGAACGAATCTTAGTATTAACCTTTGTAATTATTGGAAAGCTGGAAGTAGTTGGATTCCTTATTGCTGCAAAATCTATTTTGAGATATAAAGATACTAATACAATTAAGACTGAATATGTACTAATTGGAACAATGCTTAGTTTTGGTATTGCAATGATGATTGGATTGGTAATTAATAAGTTCTAGTCTTTACAATTATCCTAAATTTTAATTAACAATTAGGTGATTTAGCCCAACTGGTCCCAATAGCTAGCGGGATTACTTCTAAAAAACATTAATGATATAAATTGAATATTTTTGATGCTTCATTATAAGCACTTTCGAAACTCATTGGGCTGGTGTTTGTATTTTCCTTTTGGGTGGTAAAATAGGATAACATTTTTTCGGTAGGCATATTTCCTGTTAAATCGTCTTTTGCCATCGGGCAACCTCCAAATCCCTGAATAGCTCCATCGTAACGGCGACAACCCGCTTTGTAAGCAGCATCAATTTTCTCATGCCATTTATCTGGCGTAGTATGCAAATGGGCACCAAACTCGATATTTGGATATTTGGGTATTAAATTTGAAAACAAATAACTAATCACTTCTGGTGTCGATGAACCTACAGTATCGGAAAGAGAAAGAATTTTGACACCCATATTAACTAATTTTTCTGTCCATTCTCCTACAATTTCGACATTCCAAGGATCTCCGTAAGGATTACCGAATCCCATAGAAATATAGGTTACTACTTCTTTATTTGACCTGTCGGCAATGTTTAAAATTTCTTGTAAAGTAACGAGAGATTCTGCAATGGTTTTGTGAGTATTTCGCATTTGGAAATTCTCCGATATAGAAAATGGAAAACCTAAATATTGAATTTCTTTATGAACAGAAGCGTTTTCGGCACCTTGCGTGTTGGCAATAATAGCCAATAATTTACTTTGCGTTTGTGACAAATCGAGTTGTGCCAAAACTTCTACCGTGTCTTGCATTTGCGGAATAGCTTTTGCCGAAACAAAACTTCCAAAATCGATAGTATCGAAACCTACTCGCAAAAGTGATTGAATATAGGCAACTTTTTTCTCGGTAGGAATAAAAGCTTTGATACCTTGCATGGCATCACGAGGACATTCGATAATTTTTATTGGTTGGTTCATTTAAAAAGGCAAAGTGGTAAAGTTACAAACTTTTTTTAAGAACTGCTTTATTAATTGCTTTTACTAATGCTGGTCCTTCGTAAATAAAACCTGTATAAAGCTGGATTAGGCTTGCTCCTGCTTCTAGTTTTTCGATAGCGTCTTTTACAGAATGTATTCCTCCTACTCCAATTATTGAGAAGGCTTTGTTACTTTTTTCATACAGAAAACGAATCACTTCAGTAGAACGATTAGTGAGTGGTTTTCCTGATAATCCGCCCATTTCGATTCGATTTATAGATTGTAAACCTTCACGAGAAATGGTAGTATTGGTTGCAATTACACCTGCAATTTTAGTGGTTTTCACGATATCGATAATATCTAATAGTTGTTCGTTTGTTAAATCTGGAGCAATTTTTAGCAGAATCGGTTTTTGTTTTTGCTTGTTTTGATTTTTAGTTTGAAGCGTGTTTAATAATTGTGTTAATGGCGCTTTTTCCTGTAACTCACGAAGATTTGGCGTGTTAGGCGAACTGACGTTTACTACAAAATAATCGACATAATCGTATAAAGCATCGAAACAAATTTCGTAATCGGAAGTGGCGTTTTCGTTTGGTGTCAGTTTGTTTTTACCAATGTTTCCTCCTATTAAAACTCCGTTATTTTTCTTTAATCTTTCGACCGCTTCGAGAACACCGCCGTTATTGAAACCCATTCGGTTGATGATTGCTGAATCTTCTTGCAAACGAAACAATCGCTTTTTTGGGTTTCCTTCTTGACCTTTTGGAGTTAGTGTTCCTATTTCGATAAAGCCGAAACCAAAATTGGATAATTCTTTATAAAGCTTGGCATCTTTGTCGAAACCAGCGGCTAGTCCTACTGGATTTTTGAATTTTAATCCGAAAACTTCTCTTTCTAGTCGTTTGTCGTTTACTTCGTACAAGGATTTTAAAATTGATGGAATTCCAGGAATTCTAGATAATGTTCTTATTAATGAAAAGGTAAAATAATGCACTTTTTCGGGATCAAACCAAAAAAGTATAGGGCGAATAATGAGTTTGTACATTTGTTGTTGTGTTGTGTTTTGCAAAAATAGAAAATTGGTTTCAGTTTTTAGTGGTTGGTTTGTAAAAATATCAGAATGCCCTAGCCCTGAGAAAGCGACATCCTTTTTCTTGCTTCTTTAGCAAGGAAAAGATATAGCTGACAGCAGGAAAAAGCTCCTGAAAATATTTATCATAAAAACGGCATCTTTTTTGAAGGTGCAATCAAAATAAAATATATTTGTAAAAATTAAAAATCATGCGAAAAATTACTTTACTCCTATCAATTTTCTTCATAATTTATTCTTGCGGCGTAAAAAAAACGCAGTCTTTGCTCAGTGATGGTAATTATGACAATGCCATAAATCGATCTGTTGATGCCTTGCGAACTAAAAAGGATTCTAAAGGAAAACAGGATTATGTGTATTTGCTCGAAGAGGCTTTTGCCAAAGCTAAAGATCGTGATTTGCGCAATATAGACATGCTTGCTAAAGATGCTAATCCTGCGAATTTAGAGCGAATTTATAACGATTATTTGCAATTGAATAACCGTCAGGAGCGCATTCGTCCCTTACTACCATTGCAATTGCTAAAAGAAGGTAGAAATGCTTATTTCCCTTTTGATAATTATTCTGACCAAATTATAAACAGCAAAAATGCCTTGTCGAAATACTTATACGATAATGCTGTAAAACTTTTGAAATCTAATAATAAAATGGATTTTAGAAAATCTTATGACGATTTGGGTTATTTAGAAAGTATAAATCCTGGTTATAAAGATGTAAAAAACTTAATGAATCAGGCGCAACAAAAAGGAACTGATTTTGTGAGTGTTTATACCAAAAACGAAACCAATATGGTTATTCCTGTTCGTTTGCAAAGCGATTTGCTAGATTTTAGCACATTTGGATTAAACGACAAATGGACGGTTTATCATAGCAACAAGCAAAAAGGAATTAATTACGATTACGGATTGATTGTAAATTTTCGTCAAATAAATATTTCGCCAGAGCAAATAAAAGAGAAAGAGTTTATCAAGGAAAAACAGGTGAAAGATGGTGTAAAAACGCTACTAGATCCGCGAGGAAATGTTGTAAAAGACAGTTTGGGTAATCCTATAAAAGTAGATAATTTTAAAACTATTCGAGTAGATATTTATGAGTTTAGACAATTTAAATCTTGCCAAGTAACTGCAAAAGTTGATTATATCGATTTTAGAAACAACCAACTGATTGAAGCTTTTCCTATAGCTAGCGAATTTGTTTTCGAAAATATTTATTCGACTTATAACGGTGACAAGAATGCTTGCGACGACAGTTATATGCCTTATTTTAGCAAACGTGCCGTTGCTTTTCCTAGTAACGACCAGATGGTTTACGATTCTGGTGAAGACCTGAAAGCGAAGCTAAAAGATATTATTGTTAGGAATAGGTTTAGGAGATAGGATTTGATTTACATTTACATGTTTAATTTTGTGAAGCTTGGAATTACCTGCATGCATTAAGACCCAACAAATTACGGAAAGTAAATCTTTAATTCTTTATTATGATACCAGACACATCAACTAACCCAAACTATGACTATCCGCAAGACTACATTGGCAGGATAGATGAGAATATGCTGAGAGTAATTGTGAATTTGGAGACATCCACTAATTCTACTGGCACAGGGTTCCTTGTAAATAAAGGAAAACAGATTTTTTTAGTCACTAATAAACATATGATAGGTCAGTATTCACTTGTTGACCCATTTATATTAGACAATTCAGTTTCAGTTTATTTCTATCCAGAAACTCCACATACTAGTATTAGAAAAGTTATACCACTAAAAGATTCCAAAGGAAATCCTACCAAAGAAGTAAGATTACATCCGTCAGAAGACGTAGATATCGCAGTTATTGATGTTACTTCAATATTCGATGCAAACAAAGACATTGCACGCAATTCTGTTGGCACTGGCTTTTTAATCCCGATAAAGGACACAAGTAAAGAAATTTTTTTAGGATTTGGTTCACAAGTTTTTGCTATTGGCTATCCTACTGGTTTCAAATTATCCACTTCAAATTATCCAATAGCAAAATCAAATTTTATAGCCTCTTCTTTATCTGGAAATCTGGAAATCATGACAAGTTGGAAAAATAGGAGCTCGGTTCAAGTGTCTAAAACTCTAACTAAAAAATTTTATTTAGTTGATGGTTTAATCGTTGGAGGGAATAGTGGAGGTCCAATTATTTCTCCGAAAGACTTTTATTATAAAGTAAATGAAAAACACGAATTACAATCTGTAAATTATAAGGTTGCTAACCTCATAATAGGTATAGTTTCATTTGGTTGGCCAGGCACAGGTCTTACTGTTATTTATCCTTGTGACTACATTTTAGAATTACTATAAACTGTAGCTCTGCAGGTAACATCGCTTTATGAGATTGTAAAATTTAGAGCTTAACAAAGTGTTTTCACACAAATCTCCCTAAATCATTCACATCAATACTTTCGTGAGATGCATTATAAACAGAAACACCGTTTTGTATCACAATAAGTTGTGGTGACTGGTGAACAACGCCAAAACTGTTGGCGATTTCGTTCGAGATATCTCGGTGTTCTAACAAATCTAAAAAATAGAGTTCTAGTTTATTTTCTAAATTGTATTCGTTTTCAAATTGTTTGAGAACCATCCGGCTTATACTACAACGTGTGCTGTGCTTGAAGATGACAACTGTTTTTTCGTGTGAAACCTCTTTAACTTCGTTTATCTTACCCAAATCCGAAAGTGGTATCCAATTTACTTTTGAAACTATTTTATCGGTTTCAGAATGACCAAATATATTTTTAAATAAACTCATTTTTGTTGTTTTTAAAAAAAAGCTTCGATTACTCGAAGCTTTTCTAATTTTTATACTGCTGAATTTTTTATAGCCAATCTAAATCCTTCTCCGTGAATGTTGATGATTTCGACACCTTCATCTGGTTTTAGATATTTACGAAGTTTGGCAATATACACGTCCATACTTCTTGAAGTAAAGTAGTTATCATCTCTCCAAATTTTTGTTAATGCTAATTCTCTTGGCATCAAGTCGTTTTCGTGAAGTGCTAACATTTTTAGCAATTCGTTTTCTTTTGGTGATAATTTGATTGTTTCTTGACCTGGAAAATCTAAGAAACGTAATTTTGAGTTTAAATCGAATTTTCCGATTTTAAATTCAAATTTAGCCACATCGGTTTTTGTTTCTGAAGCTTTACGCTGAATAATTGCTTTAATTTTCATCAATAAAACTTCCGAATCGAATGGTTTGTTCAAATAATCGTCTGCTCCTACTTTGTATCCTTTTAGCACATCTTCTTTCATAGATTTTGCTGTTAGGAAAACGATAGGCACTTCTTTATTTTTTTCGCGAATTTCTTTGGCTAATGTATAACCATCTTTATAAGGCATCATTACATCTAGGATACACAAATCGAAATTGTCTTTCTTAAATTTTTCGAAACCTTCCATTCCATTTTTTGCAAGTGTTACCTCAAAATCGTTCATAGAAAGGTAATCGCGAAGTATCGACCCAAAGTTTGGATCATCTTCTACTAGTAATATTTTTTTATTTGCTTCCATAGTTTAATAAATTAGGGGTAATTTGATTATAAATGTGCTTCCTTTTCCTTTTTCGCTTTCTACCATTACTTCACCGTGATGGTCATCGACTATTCTTTTTACGTATGCCAAACCTAATCCGTGACCTTTTACGTTGTGTATATCTCCTGTGTGTTCTCTGAAAAACTTGTCGAATATTTTTTTCTGAGACACTTTATTTATTCCCATGCCTTGGTCTTTTATTCTAATAATAATAAAGTTCTTTACATTTTCTGAACTTACTGTTATTACTGGTGCTTCGGGCGAATATTTTATTGCATTTTCTAATATATTTACTAATACATTGGTAAAATGAACATCGTTTAGCAGCACATTTGTCTGATTTGCTTTTAGATTTAAGCTAATTTTTCCTTCTCTGTCTTCAATTATCAAATTCACGTGTTCTATCGCTTCTTCAATAATGTCATTCATATTGTATGCTTCTTTTGTAATATCGAGTTCTCGTTTTTCTAATTTAGAAATTTG
>NZ_JAYWDT010000275.1:0-5256 GCF_043779715.1 Flavobacterium sp. | reverse complement strand
AATAATATGTGTCCATTATCTCTTGAAGAAGTAGAAGAATGGAGAATGTCAGGTTTTAAAAATTATCCATTGAATCCTGAATTTTTGAAATGGCTACGTACTGATGAGGTTGAAAACACTAATCCTTATGTTTTTCGAGATAGAGCAAGTAAACAAAAAGTTTCTTTGTTGGAGTTAGGGAGGGCTTTCTATCATATTGCGCAACGAAGAGGTTTTTTGAGCAATAGATTAGACCAATCTGCGGAAGGTGTTATCGAGCAACATAAACCCGATCTAGAGGATATTCTTGAAAATGCAGCAACTATTACGGAACTTCAAATTGAATTAACGGACTATTTTCAAGATCGTGATTTAATTGAACGCAAAGCAACGGATTTAGACGATGGAGAAAAGAAACTGAAAACCTTATATAATTCATTCTTTAAAACGATTAAAGATAATCCAAAAGACTTTGAGAGAACTAAAACCATACTCCTTGAACGGTTGAATAAAAAAGAAGACTTAGGGGCTGTCAAGCAAAAGATTGGAGAGATTTCTCAAGCAATGAAATTGGGCAATTATGCAACTTTAGGACAATATTTTTTTAGTTTATACAATAAAGGTAAAATTAGAAATCAATATACTGCACGGGAAGAACACTATCTTTCTGAATTTGAAGTCATTTGTTTGGTTCAAGGAATAGACGGAATAATAGCAACTGAAAAATTACCGGAAAAAAGATATTTTGGACTAGCTAAAGAATTGTATAAAGCTATCTTTTTTCAAAGACCATTAAAATCTCAAAAAGGCTCAATAGGCAAATGTACTTTTGAAAAAAGTAAGTCAAGATGTGCCATTTCACATCCCGATTTTGAGGAATATAGAATGTTGTGTTTTATTAATACCATAAAGATAAAAACTCCCGATGATGAAACTCTAAGATTTCTTACTAACGAAGAAAGATTAAAAATCACTCCCAAGTTTTTGCGAAAAAAGGACAATTTTAATTTTGAGGATTTAGCCAAAGAATTGGTTCCAAGTGGCTGTAAATATGCTTTTTATAAATCATCTGCTGCTCCAAATGTTAATTACCTGTTTAATTATAGTATGAATTCTTCTGTGAGTGGATGTGTGGTATCTACTTCATTAAAAAATGCATTGGGTGAAGATTGGAAGACTAAAATCTATACCTATGAAACTCTTAATAAAAGCGGTGAAATAGTAACACAAAATCTAGATTATAATGATTTATGGCATTTGATTTCCGTATCTACTTCGGATTTGTACTTACAGGAATTTGCGAAAAACAAATTGAAATTAGACGATAAAAAAGCCGTTTTATTCAGTAAAATAAAATTAAAGAAAGATTTTGCCAGTTTGAGTGTAACAGCAATTCATAAAATAAATCCTTTTTTGAGAGAAGGATTGTTGTATTCGCACGCTGTTTTTATGGCCAATATTGAAAATATTGTAGATGTTGATATTTGGAAAAATCTTGAGGATAGAAAATACATCCAAACTAAAATTGCTGAATTAATAGCTACAAACACTTTTGATAATAATTTGTTGGAAATTGTAAACGGGCTCATTAAAGAATGTAAAGTTGGAGGTTTTTATTATTCAAAAGAAGCCGAAGGAACCTATAAATCAGATTTAGAAAAAAAGGTAAGTTATTTTGTGAAAGCAAATAAAATTGATGACCAGAAAGCAGCTATTGTAAAAATGTTATTTCCTATTTATATTGAGCAAATAAAAAAATACGAATTTTTAATAATAAAACGATTAGACGAAAAAGTATTTGATTTTTTAGATGGTCAAAATGATGACGGACAGGTTTTTTGTAACGCCAAGAATAAACTTAATAAACTATATCACCCATCAGATATTGATGTTTTTAGAAAGCAAATTTTAAAAGATGGAAATGGAAACGAAAAATTAGTTTTAGGAAGTCCGTTAATTTCTTCAATAAAAAATCCGATGGCGATGCGAGCCTTGCACCAATTGCGGAAAGTCTTGAATGCTTTAATTATTGAAGGTCAAATTGATGAAAAAACTAGAATTCATATTGAAATGGCCAGAGAATTAAACGATGCCAATAAACGAAAAGGAATTCAGGATTATCAAAGAGATATAGAAAACAGCAGAAAAGCATACATTGAAGAGATAAAAAAAGACTATAAAGCGCAAACTGGAATAGACATTGAACCAACGGAAGACGATATTTTACGCTATCATTTATGGATTGAGCAAGACAGAAAAACAATTTATGAAGAGCAATATACTAATATTAGTATATGCCAAATTATAGGTAGTGACCCTGATTATGATATAGAACATACTATTCCAAGAAGCAGGTCACAGGACAATTCACAAATGAATAAAACGTTGTGCAGCAAGCGATATAATCGGGAGATTAAAAAGAATAAAATGCCTATTGAGTTGAGTAATCATAGCGATATTTTAGATCGAGTTGCACCTTGGCAAAAAAAATATTTGGCATTGGAATATGATATAATAGGGATTTCAAGAGCAATTAAAGCCGCAACCACAAAGGAACAAAAAGACCGAAAAATCAGATTGCGCCATAAATTGAATTTACAGAAGGAGTATTACAAAGGAAAATATGAACGGTTTACTTATAAAGAACCGAAAGTAGGTTTCAAAAACAGCCAAATTCCAGATACGGGAATCATAACCAAATACGCCAGTGCGTATTTAAAATCCTATTTTGGCAGAGTAGAAGCCGTAAAAGGCGGAATGGTTGCTGAATTTAGAAAAGCTTGGGGAATTCAGGAAAGTTATATTAAAGACGGCAAGAAATATTATGAAGTGAAAGACCGCAGCAAGCACACACACCATTGTATTGATGCAATTACAATTGCCTGTATGACCAAAGACAAATATGATGTAATGGCGCACGCTTGGGATTTAGAAGATGACTTGGAAAAAAACCAATACAAATTAATGAAATCCGTTTTAGAACAATCAAAACCTTGGAAAACCTTTACTGAAGATTTAAAAAAGATTGAGGGCGAAATTTTGGTTTCCCATCATACACCAGATAATGTAAAGAAACAATCTAAAAAAATCATCAGAATACGAGGGAAAAAACAATTTGTTGCCGAAATGGAAATTGATACAAACGGAAAAAATGTTCCGAGAACAGACAACAATAACAAAATAATTTTTAAGAAAGATAGCAACGGAGAGAAAATGGCGAGGTTTCATCAAGGTGACACAATTCGAGGTTCTTTGCATCAAGACAGTATTTATGGGGCAATTAAAAACCCATTGCATCAGGAAGAAATACGCTATGTAATCAGGAAAGAGTTAGAGAGCATTAAGGCTTCGGATGTTGAAAGCATTGTAGATGAGGTTGTAAAAGAAAAAGTAAAACAAGCAATTGCCGATAAGGTTTTACTACTATCTTCAAATCCACAACAAAAAAATAAACTTGCTGAAAATCAAAAGGTTTGGATGAACGAGGAAAAAGGAGTTGCCATTAATAAAGTACGTTTGTATGCCAACTCTGTCAAAAATCCCTTGGAAATAAAGGATCATTCCTTGCTGTCGAAATCACGCCATGAGCACAAACAAAAGGTTTATGCTCAAAATGACGAGAATTATTGCATGGCAATTTATGAAATAGATGGAAAGAGAGATTTTGAATTAATTAATAATTTTAATTTAGCCAAGTTACAAAAACAAGGAGAAGGATATTATCCTTTGTTTAAAGAAAAAAATGTTAATGGAAAAACAATACAAATACCTATCGCCAGACGAAACAATCGTGATTTGGTTTTAAAGAGAGGGCAACAGGTGATTTTTTATGATAAAGAAGTTGAAAATCCTAATGATGTAACTGATATGATTGATTTAAAAGGAAGAATTTATATCATTGAAGGATTGTCAATTCAAAGGATTAATTCATCTGGAAAGCAATACGATTTCGGAGTAATTATGTTTAGATATTTTAAAGAGGCAAGAAAATCAGAGGATTTAAAGAATGATAAATATAAGCCAGATGGTGTTTTTAAATTGGAAGAGATTAAACCAACCAGAAAAATGAATCACAATCAGTTTTCTGCTTTTGTTGAAGGAATTGATTTTAGAGTATTGTCATCTGGTAAAATTGAGAAGATATAATTTTATTTCGAAAGTTTGGTGTAAATTTACACCAACTAAAACTAGTATTATGGCACGACAAAGTATCACTTTAGCCAATCAGAATGATGAATGGTTAAAACAGCAAGTAATAAATGAAGAATTTACTAGCAAAAGTGAAGCAGTAAATTATTTAATTAAGCAAGCTCGTGATCGAGATGAGTATGTTGAATATGTTCGAATGAAGTTAGATAAAGCGGAGAGAAGCGGATTTAGCACCAAAACAAAAGAGGAATTATTAGCAGAAATTAAGAAAAAACTAAATGTTTAGTTATAAACTTAATATTCAAGCAGAGGAAGATTTGACACGAATTTTTGAATATGGATTAGATCGTTTCGGATTATTCCAAGCTAATAAATATTATGAAATGTTTTTTGATTGTTTTTCAAAAATTGCATCAAATCCATATCTATTTCCTGAAGCTATTCGTTTTCGTCAAGGTTATAGATATTGTATTTGTGGAGTAGATACTATTTTTTATAAAATTAATGCCAATGAAATAGAAATAATGGCAATTATAGGAAGACAAGATTTTTAGAAGTTCTTTGATATACAGTTTTTCAATGTCTTAAACAGCCAAACCACAACTGAAAGGTATGGCATCCGCCCAGCAGGGATGCAGTAGCTTTCTGTTGTGGTTTGATTAAAGATTAGAAAACACGATATTAAGCGGTGTTTTCCGTATCGACGTAGCTGGGTTGTGGTTTGATTAAAGATTAGAAAACACGATATTCAGTTAACTTTTTTAGATGATAAATACGCAGTTGTGGTTTGATTAAAGATTAGAAAACACGATATTGAGAGGGCTTTTTTATGCCTAAAAAGCAAAGTTGTGGTTTGATTAAAGATTAGAAAACACGATATTATGCCAGCAATATCAACACCGACATTATCGGTTGTGGTTTGATTAAAGATTAGAAAACACGATATTAGATTTTTTCGAATAACCTTTAAAACGTAAGTTGTGGTTTGATTAAAGATTAGAAAACACGATATTTACATCGGATTATTCCTGACAAGTTCCCATGTTGTGGTTTGATTAAAGATTAGAAAACACGATATTATATTCATAATGAATCTATTTTCGTAGCGAGTTGTGGTTTGATTAAAGA
>NZ_JAYWDT010000274.1:0-27265 GCF_043779715.1 Flavobacterium sp. | reverse complement strand
ATAATTAAAAGGTAAATTTATACCCCATTTTTTAGGTAATAGTTTGCCTAAATTTATATTGGTAACAATATCATATTGCTTGGCATCTTCACGGCTACGCTCATTTGGACTTTGTTCTATCGAGCCAAAACCTATGGTATTCATTCTTCCTGTTGCAGAAAGTGTCATAAAATCAGCAAGATTAGTATCTAAACTTGCAATAGCAGCCATACCACCTTTATTATCTACATCGGCAAGACGAAGTTCGTTAAACCAAACTTCTCCACGAGCATAATCAGCTGGATTACTACTAGGTTCTGCTTTTGGATTTTTGACACCCATCATTAATGTTCTTACATAACCAAAGTTTGGATTTCCTTTGATACCTATTCGCATTTTATCAGCAACCGCAGAAGGGTTTACAAGTCCGCCAGCAACTACATCTTGGTAAAAAATTCCGTTAGGATCTGGTGGTAAATTAATACCTCCGTTGAGTTTTAAAATTTTAAGTTGGGTTAATAAAGCTGTTTGTATATCTATTTCATTATCCACTGGCCAAATATCTGCTGGTGATAAGCTTCCGTGTTGCGTCACTTTTAGAGGCATTTCTATTTGGTAGAAATTATTTGTAAAATCGTTTCCAAAACGAATAAATGCCACCATATCATTGTCTTTTAAATCGGAAGTATTTCCGGGTAAAGATTCTGCATGCAAAAACATTTTTAGTTTTTTGTACTGACGCATATCGACATCGACATTTTTGAAAACAGCTCTAGAATCCCCTGCTTCTAGCCCATCGCTTAGTGTTTGTGCATTTGCTTTGTTATAAACTTTTAACGAAAGTGATTGCTCATTTTGCTTGAGCACTGAATTATTATTGTATAATTCCTCACGCTCTACGCTTGGAGGAGATACATATCTTATAGGTGTTCTAGTGCTATTTTCTTCAATATTTACAGCTGTTACATCGAAACCTGTTGGGTCTGGAGTAGTGTCTGGAACCGGATCGCTAGCTTGAAGCGAACCATTATATCTTCTCCATTCTCCACGAACTAAATCTAAAGCACCCAAACGAACAGTAACATTATCAGCAAATCCAGACATAAACATACGCATAAAACGAATAGATCTAAAATCGGAAATTCCACCTTCTATATTTGCTGCAGTTGCTTCTAGGATTGGAATTTTAAATTGTATCCATCTTGCTTGTGTTGTGTTTCCGTTTGCAAGTGTAACTTGTGTTTCTCTTACATCGGAGACATATTGATCGCCTACAACTAAATTTGGTTTAACATCTACAGTAAATTTATAATACGCATCAATCGTATTCATGGTATTATCTCTGTTAATATCTTCTACGTCTGGTGTTGTAGTAGAACCTCTATTGGTGTCTGAAACATTTACGGGCGAATTCCCTTCTAATCCGTTATAATTTCTATATCTATCTGTAATAGAACCCGAAGTACTTAGGAAGTATTGGTAATTATCTTGTGCTGGATCTGATCCTGCAAAGGTTGGATATTTTGCGTTTTCTTCAGCGTCTGACAATCCGTTAAGACCTACATCTTGTTGTGCTCTATTGGCTTCATTCGTATCGAAAGCATAAATTAATGATTGTGATGCGGGAACTTTACCCCAATTTGTATCGATTACATTTGGGTTGGCTCCGCCAGCTGGCAATCCGTTTTCGTATAATTTTCTTCCATCTTTTAGAACGTCTTCAGAAATTTCACCTAAATTGAATGTTAATTGTCCAACATTAGTAGCGTTTGTATCGCTTGCAGTTCCGAAATAAGGATCTAACATCCAAAACTGAATGTATTCTACATTTGCTTGTTCGAAATTTGTTGAAGAAATAGAACGCATAATTCCACCAAAATTATTTTGAGGTGTTGGCAAGGTATTTCCTAATCCTGATGTATTAAAATTATATGGTCCACGTTCGGCAGGATAATAAGTCATGTCTAATGTAGAAACGACAGTGGTTTCTCCAACTGCAATATCGGTATTTGGGTACAATTCTGTACTATAAATTCTTCTGGTATTGTGTCTAGAAATATCATTGTCGTCTAATCCTGCTGGTCTTTGTGCGGTATAAAAAGTTGGATCGATAGAATACCAAGACATTTTTGCACGCTTGTCATTGTATGCCAAATTATTTTCTGCTATTTCTCCACCGAATCCTACTGGTGAACTAGACAAACTCCAAGCGAAAGGAGATTTCATATCTATTGTAGATTGTGAACCTTCAAAATCATCAACATATACCGTTGCTTCTCCTTCAAATTGGTCTGTTTTTGGTGTTCCAGGTTTTAGGAAAGCAACTTCTCCTCTAAAGGATAAATTAGACGGAACATCAGTATCTAAATTGGGTAATTTATTAACCATTCTGGTAAAAAATGGAATTTCGGTTGAATAATTTCCATTAGCTCCAAAAATGGTATTGTTTATAGATTCTTGACCATAATTTGTTTTTTGAGTAAATGGCCTTTCGGTCATTTTTAAGTATGTGGCTCCAATTTGAAACTTATCAGAAAACTTATGCTCTACATTAATCCCCATAAATCTTCTGGTTTGCTGACCAAAAACCGCATTGTTTTCGACCGAAACACTAATAGGAGTTCCAGAAGCTTGCAATGACGGATCGAGAATTTGCACTCGCCCTGCTTGATAGTTGACACTATAATCGACTCCTTCTTGCAGCACTCTTCCGCCAGCGGTAACCACTACAGAACCACGGGGCACATTTGCTGCACCAAGAGAAATTCCTTCGCCTCCCGTAGATTTAAATTTTCCTTTAAGCTGGAATTTATTTTTATCACTTTCTTGCAAGGCTTGTGTTTGCGTTTTGCGATACAAACTTGAGAAAACGTATTTTTTCTGATTTGCATTATAAGTATTTACATCTGAATAATCTTCTAGAGAAGCCGTGTTTTTTAATTTCTTAAAAAGAAGTTCTCCAAATGGTTCTTTTGTTGTAAAAATGATTCGACCATTTTGAGCATCGACTGTTAAACCAGGAACAAAATCGAAAAAGCCATCTCCTTTTTTCTGAGGATCGTTGTTATAGTCTAATTTATCCATATTAAAAACCCTTAACAAAGGCGTTCTTGTAACCTCATTTTCGGGCAAAGGATTTGCTGGAAAAGGACTTCCAGCTACTTCTGTAATATAATTTAGTGGTGATGGATCAGTATATAATATATTGAATTTAAAATCTTTAGCATCTAACTGATAAGCTCCTGGTATTTGATAGATATTTTTCATCATCAAATTCCAAGCTGGTTTGGTCACACTAGCTAAATTTCCTTTTAGCATTTTAAGAATCAAACTTTGTGTTATTGGTACACCTGTTGAGTTTACATTTGTTGCGTCTACACCGTCGGTTCCAAATTCTCCTACTTGATATACTTTGTCGCCAATTGTATATTGATACGCCACGGCAAGAACCTCATCGTTAGACAATCTTTGGTTTAGCGATACATAACCCAATTGTGTGTTGAAAGTATATTCGTTAGGTGTTAATTTTCTTGCATTTTCTAATTTAGCATAATCTGTACCTTCTGATGGTGCTGGCGCAATGCCCGTAAATCCTTGACCCGCAGTTGCGATTTCTCTAATTAATGAGTTTAAATTACTGTTTCCAATACCTATTTTTGTAGGGTCAAAATTATTGTTTGCATTGTTTGAAGGCGTGTCTGATGGGGCGTTAAAAAATGTTGGCGGTGGTGTTATTCCAACAATCTCAGCATCTGTAAATCCTGTAAGTCTGGCTTCTCCTAAATCTTGTAAGGCAACAATATTTCTTAAATTATTTCCGTCAGACGAAGTATTCACTCGGTTTTGCCTATTGGTAATCCAGACTTCCATTCTGGTAATTTGCACTCTCGAATCGATAACTGGGTAATTTTTAAGTGCATCGTCATATTTATTTCTAAAATATTGTGATAAGAAAAAGTGTCTGTCAACATCGTAATCTAATCCAAAAAGATTAAATTCTGTAATTGCTCCGCCACCTTCAGAAACAACAGTTTTTGTTTGCGATTTTTGTTCAGAAAAAATTCCTGTAATGGTTGTTTTTCCGAATTGAAACTGTGCTTTTACACCAAATAAACTTTGCGCACCACGAATTAAAGTACTGTTTAGCGGCATACTTACGTTACCAACTTCAATTTTTTGAAGGATATCGTCTTCTGTTGGTGTGTATTCTAATTTTATTAAATTTTGAAATGCAAAAGTAGATTCGGTATCATAATTTGCGTTTACTTTTAGCCTTGTTCCAACTTTTCCGAGTAAACTTAAACTAATTCGTTGGTCAAAATCGAATGTGGTACTTTTTCTGTTTCTTGGCGAAAACGAAGGATTGTCTTGTTTGGAATAACGCATTCCTAAATCGATTTCGACAGTTCCTGTTGGTTTTACATCGATGGTATTACTTCCAAAAATAGATTCGAACAAACCCGATTTTATATAATATCTTGGCAATAAATCTTTTTGAGCATCTTTACTTGCTGCTTTTTTACCATCGATTGCATCGGATTTTTTTTGAAAATAATCTCGCATGGCTTCTCTCGAGATTAATTCCTGATATTCTTTTGGCGTCAGAACAATTGGATAATTTATGTTAAAACCTTCAAATGTTTTGGTATAAATATATCTATCGGTAATTGGATCGTAAGTGTAAGCTTCTAGAATACTATTTGGATTTGGAAGTTCCAAACTTCCTGTATTATAGCCTTTTACTGTATCTTGTATTTCTGGAGTTACTTGAGCATTAACAGTAATTGAAACGAAAAAAAGCAGTATAGAAATACTTTTTTTTATGAATGAATTCGAATTATATAAACTAAATTGTCTCAACGATTATAAATTTTTTAATGCTTGTTTGATAATAGTTTCTACCGTTGCTTCTGGCATTGTTGCTACGATTTTTTCGACAACTTTTTCTGCCGATTTTCTGATAAATCCTAAAACTTCTAATGCAGATAACGCTTCATCTTTATTTGTATTGCTTTGTGATATAGAAACTTGGTCTAAATCATACAGTTTTAACACTTTTTCTTTCAAATCTATAATCGTTCGTTGAGCGGTTTTTACACCAATCCCTTTGATAGATTGAATCGTTCCTACATCTCCAGAACCAATGGCATTGATAATTTGTTTGGGTTCGATTGACGACAACATCGTGCGTGCAATGTTGGCTCCTATTCCCGAAACTGAAATCAATAATTTGAAGATTTCTTTCTCAGATTTTTCGACAAAACCGTATAACGAATGACTGTCTTCCTTAATTATTAGATGGGTAAAAAGCTTGATGAAATCGGTTGTGGGTAATAATCCATAAGTATGCAACGAAATGTTTACGTGATAACCAACACCATTACAGTCTATTACAACTTCTGTTGGTGATTTTTCGACTAATTTTCCTTGAATGTGTGCTATCATAAATAAAATCGTAAACCTTCAAATATACTAATTTTCTCGAATTTCAATTAACTTTTCAGACTAACTACTTGATTATTCGATTAAACTAGTGTTCTCGATTTTTTTGTTAGATTTTAATTTTTTCTCTTTTTCTTGTGCATCAACAGCAGCAACAGCAGCCATATTTACCATTTCTTCTACACTTGCTCCTAATTGAAAAATATGAACTGGTTTGTCCATTCCTAACATTATAGGTCCTATTGAATCTACTTTATACAATTCTTTTAGCATTTTATAGGTAATATTTGCCGATTCTAAATTTGGAAAAATAAGCGTATTTACTTTATGCCCTACCAATTTAGAAAACGGAAATTTACTTTTCAGCATTTCTGGATTTAAAGCAAAATCTGTCTGAATCTCACCATCTACAATCAAATCTGGATATTCGTTATGAAGATATGAAACTGCTTCACGTACTTTTGCAGCACTTTCGTTACTCGAAGAACCAAAATTAGAGAACGAAACCATTGCGATTATTGGTTGTATTCCGAACATTCTGACTGTTTTTGCTGTCATTAAAGCAATTTTCGCTAAATCATCTGAACTTGGGTTTGGGTTTATCGCCGTATCTGACAAAAACATAGGTCCACGAGCCGTCATCATCATGTTTGTGGTGGCAATTCTTGAGATTCCTGGCGCTTTTCCTATAAGTTCCATCATAGGTTTTACAACAGATGGATAACTTCTTGAATAACCCGTTACCAAAGCATCTGCTTCACCTTCATTGACCATCATTGCCGCAAAATAGTTACGTTCACGCATCCATTTTTGAGCATCTAACAAAGTAATTCCTCTGCGACGGCGAGATTTCCAGTATATTTCGGCAAAACGCAATCTTCTAGCGTCTTCTTCTTTTGTTTTTGGGTCTAAAATAGCGACTTCGGCATCAAAACCTATTTCTTCTTTTAGCTCTAAAATGATTTCTTTATTTCCTAATAAAATTGGAATCCCAATACCTTCTTCATGCACGATTTGAGCCGCTTTCAACACATCGAGATGATCTGCTTCGGCAAAAATAATTCGCTTTTTATCTGTTTTAGCTCTATTGGCCAACAAACGAACCATTTTATTATCAGAACCCAATCGCTCTAGTAAATCTTCTTTATATTTTTCCCAGTCGGTGATTTCTATTTGAGCCACACCGCTTTCCATCGCTGCTTTTGCTACAGCTGGCGCCACTTCAGTTATTAATCTTGGATCGAAAGGTTTTGGAATAATATAATCTCTTCCAAAGTTTAATTTGGTTTCTCCGTAAGCAATATTTACTTGCTCCGGAACCGATTGTTTTGCTAGACAAGCCAAAGCTTTTACAGCAGCCATTTTCATAGCTTCGTTAATTTTTGTAGCTCTCACATCGAGTGCACCACGAAAAATATATGGAAATCCTAAAACATTATTTACTTGATTTGGAAAATCGGAACGACCCGTTGCCATGATAATATCTTTACGAGTGGTAATGGCAAGATTGTAATCGATTTCTGGTGTTGGGTTTGCCATGGCGAAAACGATTGGATCGTTTGCCATTCCTAATAGCATTTCTGGTGTTAAAATATTTCCTGCAGAAAGTCCTAAAAAAACATCAGCATCAATTAATGCTTCACGTAAATCTATATTTGGTTTTGCTTTAGAATATCTTTTTTGAAGGTCTGACAAATCAGCTCTTTCTGAAGAAAGTACGCCATCTTTGTCGAACATGATAATATTGTCTGGATTTACGCCTAAAAGCACATATAAATTAGCACAAGCCAATGCTGCTGATCCTGCTCCCGAAACAACTAATTTTACTGTTTCAATTTTTTTGTCAGCTAATTCTAATGCATTTAATAAAGCTGCCGATGAAATAATTGCTGTTCCATGTTGGTCATCGTGCATGACCGGAATATTCAATTCTTCAACCAATCGTCTTTCAATTTCGAAGGATTCTGGTGCTTTAATATCTTCTAAATTAATTCCACCAAAAGTAGGCGAAATGGCTTTGACGGTTTCTACGAATTTATCAATATCGGTAGCATCTACTTCAATGTCAAAAACATCAATATCAGCGAAAATTTTAAACAACAAAGCTTTTCCTTCCATCACTGGTTTTGAAGCTTCTGGACCAATATCACCCAAGCCTAAAACAGCAGTTCCATTGGTGATTACAGCTACCAAATTTCCTTTGGCAGTATATTTATAAACGTTATTTACGTCTTTTGCAATTTCAAGGCAAGGCTCGGCAACTCCTGGCGAATAAGCCAATGACAAGTCACGTTGTGTAGCGTATTTTTTGGTTGGGACAACCTGAATTTTCCCCGGTGTTGGTTTCGCGTGGTATAGTAATGCTTCTCTTCTTTTATTATCTTTTGACATATTTTAAAATTACTATGAATTTACAAAGTTAAAATATGCATTGGAACAATGAAATTTTTATTGATTTTCTTTTTGGAAGTTTTCATATAAATATTGAAAATAGTTTTACGCCTGCTCGGGAAAGACAATAAAACGCCCTCTGTCTTTTCCGCGCAGGCGGAAATCCAGTTGCTATTATTCTCTCAGAAAATTAATGTTTCTTTTCAATCCCTCTAGTTTTGTTCTTTTGATTGCAGAGTTTTTGAATACTTTTTTGAAAGTTTCATCCGTGATTTCTTCCCAGTCTTTTTTGGAAAAAGAAATCATTTCAGGATTTGGATTAAAAAGTGGTTCGTTGTGTGGTTTTGAAAATTTATTCCAAGGACAAACATCTTGACAAACGTCGCACCCGAAAGCCCAATCATCAAACTTGCCTTTCATTTCTATTGGAATGTTTTCTTTGAGTTCGATGGTGAAATACGAAATGCATTTGCTTCCGTCGACAATATATGGAGCAACAATCGCTTCTGTGGGACAAGCATCGATACAAGCGGTGCAGCTTCCGCAATGGTCGGTTGTGGCGTGGTCGTATTCTAAATCTAAATCGACAACTAATTCTGCTATAAAATAAAAAGAACCAACTTGTTTCGTTAATAGATTGCTATTTTTTCCAATCCATCCCAAACCTGATTTTGCTGCCCAAGCTTTGTCGAGAACTGGTGCCGAATCTACGAATGCACGACCAGAAACCTCTCCAATTTCAGTTTGAATAAAATATAATAATTCCTTCAGTTTTTCTTTAATAACAAAATGATAATCCTGTCCGTAAGCGTATTTTGAGATTTTATAAGAATTCTCAGTCTGAATTTCCGATGGATAATAATTTAACAATAACGAAATCACGCTTTTCGCATCATCGACGAGTAAGATTGGATTCAATCTTTTATCAAAATTGTTTTCCATATAAGACATTTCACCGTTCATTTGCTTGTTTAACCAATTCTCTAATCGCGGCGCTTCTTCTTCTAAAAATCCAGCTTTCGAAATACCACAAGATAAAAAACCGAGGCGTTGTGCTTCGGTTTTGATTAGAGAAGTATAGCGGGAAGTTGGAAGTAGGGAGTTGGAAGTTTTCATTATTGCTTTAATCGGACTTTAAATGCAATGGTCATATTCATCAAATCGAATGATTCTTTATAGAGTTTATCAAAAACCTCATTTGTTATATAATCTCTTCTTTTTGCTTTATACAAACAGGTAACAACTTCAGCTAAAGATCTCACAGAATAACCTAAAAACCTATTAAATTCAGTATTAGATTGTTCGATATAACCTTCAGAAATATTTAAAGCAACCGAATCTGAAGCTCTTAAAATTTGAGAAGAAAGATTATACATTTCGTGCTTAGGAAAACCTTTTATAATAGTGTTTATATCTTCCCCAAAATCCATGGCCCGTTGCCAAATAATTAATTTTTCGAATTTAAAACTCATCTTTTTTTATTTTTTTGTTGGAAGAAGGAAGTTATAAATACAGCATTAAACCTAATATATTTACACCTCTCTTCTTTTACTTACTTTTTTCTCTTCCATCTTCCTACTTCCCTCTTCCTGCTCCCATCTTTTATCTAAAATAATCCGCCTTGAATATTCATTTTTACTTTTCCAAGATGTTTATAGGCTTTTTCGGTAACTTCTCTTCCGCGAGGTGTTCTCATGATAAATCCTTCCTGAATTAAGAATGGTTCATAAACTTCTTCGATGGTTTCGCTGCTTTCGGATACGGCTGTCGCCAAAGTGGATAATCCTACTGGTCCACCTTTGAATTTATCTATAATCGTGGTTAGAATTTTATTATCCATTTCGTCTAAACCGTGTGCGTCTACATTTAAGGCATTCAAAGCAAATTTTGCGATTTCAATATCGATACTTCCGTTTCCTTTTATTTGTGCAAAATCACGAACACGACGCAACATAGCATTCGCAATACGTGGCGTTCCACGGCTACGACCAGCAATTTCGATGGCAGCTTCCATGGTGATTGGCATTTTTAAAATCGATGAACTTCTTTGGACAATCGTTGTCAAAAGTTCGGTATTATAATATTGTAAACGGCTCTGAATTCCAAAACGAGCACGCATAGGTGCTGTTAATAATCCAGAACGTGTCGTGGCTCCTACTAATGTAAAAGGATTTAGATTAATTTGAACCGAACGAGCGTTTGGACCAGACTCGATCATAATATCAATCTTAAAATCTTCCATCGCAGAATATAGATACTCTTCGACAATAGGACTTAACCGATGAATTTCATCAATAAACAATACATCTCTTTCGTCCAGATTCGTTAACAAACCTGCTAAATCGCCTGGTTTATCCAAAACTGGACCAGAAGTGATTTTGATACCTACGCCCAATTCGTTTGCCAAAATATTCGCCAAAGTTGTTTTTCCTAATCCTGGAGGACCGTGAAAAAGCGTGTGGTCGAGTGCTTCGCCACGCTGATTTGCTGCTTGTACAAATATTTTTAAGTTTTCTAAAACCTGTTCTTGTCCTGTAAAATCATCAAACGAGAGTGGTCTCAATTTTTTTTCTAAATCGAGTTCTTCTGGATTATAGTTTTGATTGGTAGGATCTAAATTTTCATTCATTTTACAAATATAAAAAGTTTATTCCTTAAAGTCGCAAGTTGAAATGTCATAATGTCGAAAGTCCTTAATATTTAATAAGTTTTAGCAGTTTTTAAAATTTCTTCTATTTGGAAAAAGTTTAAAACATAGAAAAAGACACCAAAGACTTTATGTCTTTAAAACTTTATGACTTGCGACTTTATGGAAAAATCTTATATTAGCCTTCAAAAAACATTTCTATGCAAGACGAAAAACAAACTTTTAAACGCGAATTGGGATTGCTTAATGCGACAAGCTTGGTTGCCGGTTCTATGATTGGTTCGGGGATTTTTATAGTTACGGCACAAATGGCTCGAGATGTAGGTTCTGCAGCTTGGCTTTTGGTAATTTGGCTAGTAACAGGATTATTAACAATGTCGGCAGCTTTAAGTTATGGCGAACTAGCAGGAATGATGCCTAATGCTGGCGGACAGTTTGTGTATATTCAACGTGCTTACGGAAAACTCATGTCGTTTTTGTACGGTTGGACAGTTTTCACAGTGATACAAACAGGAGTTATTGCTGCGGTGGCGGTGGCTTTTGCTAATTATTCGGCAGTGTTTTTTCCTGTTTTAGAAAATAAATTATTTACCATTGGAGAAAGTTATGCTTTCTCAAACAAGCAAATTCTAGCTATGGTAAGCATTGTTTTGCTTACTTATATTAATACCAAAGGTGTTCAGAGCGGAAAAACCATTCAGTTAATATTTACATTAGCAAAAATGTTTGCTCTTTTTGCCTTAATTATTTTAGGATTATACGTTGGTTTACAAACCGATGTGTTATCTAATAATTTTGCCCATATGTGGGAAGCTTCCAAAACAGTTTTAAACACTGATGGAACCGTAACTGTAACCCAATTAGCCGGAGTTGCCTTACTTGGCGCTATGGGAGCCACAATTATTAATTCTTTATTTTCGAGTGATGCTTGGAACAATGTGACATTTATTGCTGGAGAAATAAAAGATCCTAAGAAAAATATTCCTAGAAGTTTGTTTTTAGGAACCCTAATTGTGACTATCATTTATATTTTAGCAAATATTGCTTATTTGGCATTATTACCAATGAATGGCACGCCAATTGGAGAATCTGTGATGAACAACGGAATTATGTTTGCCAGTCAAGACCGAGTTGGCGCTGCGGCTGCCAATGTAATTATGGGAAATATTGGTGTTTTTGTGATGGCTGGATTAATTATGGTTTCTACTTTTGGGTGTAATTCAGGATTGGTCCTTTCTGGCGGAAGATTATTTTATGCGATGTCTAAAGATGGTTTGTTCTTTAAAAAAGCTGGCGAATTAAACAAAAACAATGTTCCTGAAAAAGCGCTTTGGTTTCAATGTATTTGGGCTTGTGTGTTGTGTGTTTCTGGAAAATATGGTGATTTATTAACATATTCTACATTTGCTTCTTTATTATTTTATATCCTGACTATTTACGGAATTTTTATTCTTAGAAAAAAAGAGCCAAATGCAGAACGTCCTTATAAAGCTTTTGGTTATCCTATAATTCCTGCAATTTATATTGTTGTTACTGCTTTAATATGTATTACTTTATTAATTTATGATACTAAAAGTACAGGATTGGGATTATTGATAGTTGGTTTAGGAGTTCCTGTTTATTATTTAACTAAGAGAGAAGTATAGTATTTAAAAATCACCCTTATTAAAAGAAAAAGAGAAGAAACAAACAAGTTCCTTCTCTTTTTTTATACTTAAATTGTCTAAAAAATTTTAATCAAATTTAGATTTTATTATTTCTTTTGGCCAAGTATTATTAGTTACATCAACATCGGCAGTTTCTAGTTTTGGGTCTACTACAATTTTTGAAATTGCTTTTTGAGTAGCGAACGTCCTTACAACCTCAGCATCATTCATTCTCCAAATTTGTGCTGGAAATGTTTGATTTTCGGTTGTTCCGTCTTCAAAAGTTAGCTCGACAATGATTGGCATTACTAATCCTCCAGGTTTGTTAAACGTTACTTCATAAAAATATTTTGGCGAAGCTAATTTTGCAATTTCCTCTGGTTTGAAATTCGTTTGCACAAACTCATCTAAAGTTTTAATATCTTTTACATTTAATGCTTCTTTGTTTTTTGCTGACAAATCCTGACTTGTACTAGAAACCATATATACTAATGGTCCAGTCATTTTACGTCGGTTTCTTCTGTTAACTTCTGGAGTTTTAAATTCTTTCGGAGCATCATTACTCACATAATATTGAGTTACTTCTTTGATACCTATATCTGTATAATCGGTAGTGTAAAACCAACCACGAATAAACCAATCTAAATCGGTTGCCGATGCATCTTCCATAGTTCTGAAGAAATCTTCTGGAGTTGGATGCTTAAATTTCCAACGATTTGCATAGGTTTTGAAAGCATAATCGAACAATTCGTGTCCCATAATGGTTTCACGAAGAATATTTAAACCCGCTGCTGGTTTTCCGTAAGCGTTATTCCCAAATTGTTTTATGGCTTCAGAATTGGTCATAATTGGTTCAATATTGCTTTGGTCTCCACTCATATAAGGAACAATTAAACTTGCTGGCCCACGATCTATTGGGAAATTTTTATCGAAAGTGATTTCGGCAAGATATTCCATAAATGTGTTCAATCCTTCGTCCATCCAAGTCCATTGACGCTCATCTGAATTAACAATCATTGGAAAAAAATTGTGCCCAACTTCGTGAATAACCACACCTAACATTCCGTATTTTACTCTATCAGAAAATGTTCCGTCGGCCTCAGGACGTCCAAAATTCCAACATATCATTGGGTATTCCATTCCTTGATCTTGCGCATTTACAGAAACTGCTTTTGGGTAAGGATAATCGAAAGTATAACTCGAATAACTTTTTAGGGTATGCGCAACAGCTTTAGTAGAATATTGTTCCCAAAGTGGATTTCCTTCTTTTGGATATAAAGAAACTGCCATCACAGTTTTTGTATCTAACTTTACAGCCATCATATCTAAGATAAATTTTCTTGAAGTTGAAATTCCAAAATCACGAACATTTTCCGCTTTAAACTTCCAAGTTTTTTTCTTATCAGAAAAACCTTTTTCGCTTTCTGTTGCTTCTGCTTGAGTAACAATTACAACTGGTTTGTCAAACGAATTTTGTGCCAATGCGTATCTTCTAACTTGCTCTGGTGTAAAAACTTCGGCTCTGTTTAAAAGATCCCCTGTTGCTTCCATAATGTGATCAGCTGGGACGGTAATATTAACTTCGAAATTTCCGAAAGGCAAAGCAAATTCTCCACTTCCCCAAAATTGCATATTTTGCCAACCTTCTACATCATTATAAACCGCCATTCTTGGATAAAATTGTGCTAAAACATATAGATTATTTCCATCTTTGAAATGCTCATAGCCAGAACGACCACCATCAATCATATAATTATTTATGTTATAATTCCATTTGATGTTCATAACAAATTTCTCGCCATGTGCTAATGGTTTTACTAAATTGATTCGCATCATAGTTTCATTGACAGTATAAGAAATTGGATTTCCTTTTATGTCTTTTACATAATCGATTTTGAAACCACCATCAAATTTTTCTTCTAAATATTTTCTCGAAAAACCAGCTGCACTAATTGCAGGGTCTATTTTAGAATTCTCTACTAATGGGGTTTTTGATGTTCTTGCCATCAAGTTTTGATCTAATTGAATCCATAAATATTCTAAAGATTCCTTAGCATTATTAGTATAAGTGATGGTTTCTGTACCAAATAATTTGGTGTTTTTATCATCTAATTCAATATCCATTTTATAATCGGCTTGCTGCTGATAATATTCTGGCCCAGGCGCGCCAGATGCGGTACGATACATATTTGGAGTTGCAAATTCGCCATACATTTGACGAAATTTGTTCTTGTCTTCGTGACCTTGTTCTTTAGCTTTAGCCGTTTCTTGAGCTAATATTACCGAGGAAAAAGTAATAAAAAACAGTAAAAAAGTAGTAGATTTTTTCATAACCTGATTTAATTTTCAAGTCATAAAAGTAATTATTTTTATTACAGAAAATGGAAATCTTAGGGTTTTAACAAACCTTTCACATTATCGGGTGTTAGTAACAAACTATGTTTTTTACCATATATCGTAGTTTGAATAATATTTTGCTGGTCAGAATTCAAGTCGAATAAAGTGGTGTTTTGAATTTCTAAAGTTTTTATTTTTGAAATTTCTTTAACATTATAATAACAAATCACAACATTTCCTTCAAGTTCTTTACTGAGATAGTTGATACTTTTTTGCTGGCCATTTATTTTTATCGAAAAATTACCCCCGATATATTTTTTCATTAAAACTATATCTTCTGGCGTTTCGTTTGGCTCTCCAATATTTGTTTTTTGATTGTATTTTGATTTCAGAATATCATTTAAATCATCCATAAAAATACGGGATGTAATTTGAAGCATTTTCTTTTCAGGCACATAATTAATCTGATATATTGATACATAAAATTTATGCATCGCAAAAGAGGACAGGCACATTATCGATAAAAAAAGTAATATATAAATTATTGATTTTTTCATTTTACGAAAGTAATTATTCTTTTTTTGGAAATGTAAGTTGTTTGTATTTTTCTGCTAATTCTCCCAACAAGAATGTAGTCATGGTTTTATTTTTAGATTTTATACTTGCAATTAATCTTTGGTCGTCAATTACATATATTTGAAATCCTTTTACGTATTCAACAGGTATTTTTAGTATTTTAACAAAAAAATCTTCCTCATATAAATTGTCAATTTTTGCTTGTAATCTTTCTTTATTTTCCACAACCAATTCTTTTTTCAACATGGCGGTTCTTCCGGAAAGCCAGTTTATTAGTGGGTCTACTCCTACCGACCCTCCAGCCATTCCGCCTGCATTCAAATCTAAAAATGGAGCTGTTGCAGTTCTTAATCGTCTTTGTGCTGGTGTATAAGATTTTGTTCCAAAAGGTATAATTCCTAGAGAAAATGCATTTATTTCTGAGTAATCTTTTATATAAACTTCATCTAACATTGTAATTTGTTGCTTTAGTCGCATAAAAAACAAGTTTTCGGAAAAATCAGATTGTTTTAACACAATTTGCATTCCTTTTATTTGCATTCCAGAAAACATCAAGGTGTCAGTTACTTTAGCAAAAATGGAGAAAAAACCTCCTTTTTCAGTCACTGTACTTTTCTCATTAGTTAGATTAATAACATGAATTCCGTCAAAACTTGAAGCGTCGGAAATGACTTTCCCTTTCAATAATGTTTGAGAAAACATATTTTGTGAGATTAGAAATAAAATAAAACCTATCAAACTATTTTTTATCATTTCGTAATAAATCATTATATTTTGAAGACAATTCTGTAAGCAAAAGCGGAATTACCCTTGTGTCTTGTTTATTTAAACTAGCTACTAATTTCTTATCATCAATAGCAAAAATTTGAAACCCTTTTATATATTCAGAAGGGATTTTTAGTTTTTTTGTATAAAAATCTTCTTCAAATAGTGTCGAAAGTCTATCTAGTAATTTCTCTTTTTTTTCTACTTCTACATTTTTTTTCAACTCCGTAGTTCTTCCATTTATCGCATTTATAAGTTGTGTAATGCCAATTCCTGAACTTTCTCCCATTAGTTTTCTTTCGGCTGGCGTATATATTTTTACATTTTTTGAAATAATACCCAAAGAAGCTGCGGTTATTTGCGGATAGTTTTTTATGACGACTTCTTCTAGTTGGGTTGCTTTTGGATATATTTTTACAGTAATCAAATTGTTCAAGAAATCAATAGGCTTCAAATTCAAGACTTTTCGTTCGATTTTAAATCCTGAAAACACTAAAACTTGGTTTAGCTTGGCTTCAATTGAAAATAACCCATTGCTATCAGTCATTGTTTTTACATTAGTAGATAAATTAATAACATAAATTTCTTCAAGATTTGAAGCATCGGAAATGACTTTCCCTTTCAATAATGTTTGAGAAAAAACACTTTGAGAAAAAAGTAAAGCCATAAATGATAAAAGTAAAATTTGCTTCATCAATCTTTAATATTTTGTAAAAATAGAAGCCAAGCTTCACAATATATTATTAATGCCTTGGTAATTTTTTGTTAATAATAATTATTTACCTTTGAAAATCTCAACAACAAAACAATGAAAAAAGTTATTCTTGCCAGCACTTCGACCTTATATAATGGTGATTATTTAGACTATTTGTTACCCGCATTATCAAAACATTTTAGTAATTGTAAAACCTTACTTTTTATACCTTATGCAAGACCTAGCGGGATTTCACACGATGATTACACGCAAAAAGTAAGTGTAGCTTTTGCCAAAATAAATATAACTGTAAATGGGATTCATAACTACAAAAATACCACCGAAGCCATACAAAATGCCGAAGCTATTTTTACCGGTGGTGGCAATACTTTTTTGCTGGTTTCGCAACTATATAAAAACAATTTGATGACTGTTTTAAAAAATACTATCGAAGCTGGAACCCCTTATTTAGGTACAAGCGCAGGAAGTAATATAGGCGGAATGACGATGAATACAACAAATGACATGCCTATTGTTTTGCCTGAAAGTTTCGAAACTTTAGGATTAATACCTTTTAATCTGAATCCGCATTTTTTAGATGCAAACAAACAATCCACACATATGGGAGAAACTCGCGAAACGAGAATAAATGAATTTCACACCGTAAGTAAAATTCCAGTTTTGGGATTACGTGAAGGAAGTTGGTTAAAGATATATGATGAAAATATTACCTTAAAAGGAGATTTATCCGCCAGATTGTTTAGACAAAACGAGCCCGCTGTAGAACTAGAAATGAATACAAGTTTGAATTTTTTGACATAAAAAAACCTCAAACTTACATTTGAGGTTTCTTGAAGAGCGAAAGACGAGGCTCGAACTCGCGACAACCAGCTTGGAAGGCTGGAGCTCTACCAACTGAGCTACTTTCGCATTACTGAGGTGCAAATATAAATAATATTTCTCGTTATTTGCAAATATATTTTCAAAAAAAATGACACTTTATTTTTATTAAATAAATTAATTATCATAACCCATTTATTATTAAAGCCTTAACTGTTATATAAAAAATGAATACGATTAAAGAAATTACAGCTCAAGAGACGTTTTTGGTGCGAAATTTGGTGTTAAGACTTGGAAAACCTATTGAAACTTGTTTTTTTGATGGTGATAATTTAGAACAAACAAAACACTTTGGCTATTTTAATAATGGAAAAATTGTGGGTGTTTTGTCGGTTTATAAAAATAAAAATGTTATTTTTAAATTCCCAAATCAATATCAAATTCGTGGAATGGCAATCTTGGAAGAATTTCAAGGAAATGGTTGCGGAAAACTATTGGTTAAACATTGTGAAGATTGCTTGATAAGTAGCGAAGCAAATTTAATCTGGTTTAACGCCCGAGAAACTGCCGTTCCATTTTACGAAAAATTAGGTTACACCAAAAATGGATTTCCTTTTGTGATTACCGATGTGGGAATTCATTTTTTAATGTTTAAAAATTTATAACAATACTAAATGAAGCCAATTTACTTACTCATTCCGCTTATAATTTTTATTTGTTGCAAAAAAAACACCTTAGAAAAAACTTCTAATAGCACTTCTTTTATTAATTTTCCGTTTTTGAATTCTTCTGTAAAAATAGATTCTACATTAATAAGTAGCTTTAACAACCCGAATTTAACTACTTTTTATAAAAATTATAGTAACGAAACCGTTTGGACTTCAGAAGACAATAGAACTGTTGTTTTAAATGAATTCAAAAATGCCACAAATGAAGGCTTACTTCCAAACGATTATAATTATGATAAATTAATCACTTTGAGCACTAATTATAATAATTTAGATGATATAAAATTGATTGAATTTGATCTGTTATTCACTCAAAGTATTCAAAAATACCTTTCACATATACATAAAGGGAAAGTTTCTCCGAAAGTAGTGTCTGGTGATTGGGATTTAAAAGAAAAAAAAATCGATGTAAATGCAGTACTATTTGAGAGTATTGAAAATAATGATTTAGCATCAAAATTTGAAAGCTTAAAACCCCAACATCCTCTTTATAAAAACTTAAAAGAAGCTTTGCAATTACTAAATACCTTTCCTAAAGATTCGATTCCGTTTATAACATTAAAACCTAAAGATAAAATTGCTCTTAATAAACCTAACAAAACTATAAAGACTATAAAACAACGATTAATGTATTGGCATGACATGAAACAAGTGGATACTTTGACTACTATTTATGATGCAGAAACACAAGATGCGGTAAAATTATTTCAATCCCGTCATGGCTTAAATCCTGATGGAGTTATAGGCAAGGGAACTGTTTTAGCGATGAATTATACTCGGGATCAAAGAATTGAACAAGTTATTGCAAATTTAGAACGTTGGCGGTGGTTTGCCAACGATTTTGGCAAAAATTATCTTTTAATAAACATTCCAGATTACACATTACTCGCTATTAAGGATAATGATACGATGCAAAAACAAAGGGTGGTGGTAGGAAAAGAAACAAGACAAACCCCTATAATAGAATCGAAAGTTTCTAACATTAATTTAAATCCAAACTGGACTGTTCCGCCAACTATTCTTAAAGAAGATGTTTATCCTGACGCTATAAAAGACAGGAGTGTTTTTAAGAAAAAAGGATTAATAATTTTAAATAATAAAAACAAAGAAGTTAGCCCGTGGGACTGGAAAATAGAAGATGCCAAGAAATACAAATACGTTCAGAATCCTGGAAGAAATAGTGCTTTAGGACTTATGAAAATAAATTTTCCTAACAAATATTCTGTTTATCTTCACGACACTAACCATCGTGATTATTTTAGTCTTACTTATAGGTCATTAAGTTCTGGTTGTGTAAGATTAGAAAAACCTTTAGAAATGGCTGCTTACTTGATAAACAAACCTGAAAAATGGGATTTAAAAACCATACAAGACACGACAGATATTAATTATTACAACAAACTTCAGAAGCAAAAGGAAAAGAAAATTGCGGCAAAAAACGCTAAACTTTTGGCAAAAAATCCACTGTTAGTAATTCCCGAAAGAGTGTATCCAAAACCAGAACTAAAAACAATCGTTGTAAATATTTCAGATGATATTTATATTCATCAATTGTACTGGACCGCTTGGTTACAAAAAGAAACGTTACAATTTAGAGAAGACATTTATTGCCTAGATTCTGATTTGTATTCTAAATTAAGAAACTAATCTAGATGCAACTTCGTAACTTCTACTTGGATGGTAAATAAAAATACAAGATTTATCTTTTATCGTTTTAATAATTTGAGTTTTTAGACCCTCAGGAATTGCAGGACAACCTTGACTTCTTCCTAAATATCCTTGAGCTTTTATAATAGAAGGATTCGCATAACTCGCACCATGCATAACAACTGCTCTTGCACGTGCATTACTATTTATTCCTTTTTCTTGACCATCAAGTTTTAGAGACAATCCGTGTTTTCCGTTATAAGTTTCTCCTGTTGTATAAAAACCCAAACTGCTTTTGTTAGAACTTGGAGAATTTGAAAAATTATTAGCATACTCTCCTCCAGATTTCATTCCGTGAGAAACTACTGTATTATATAATATAGTATTTGTAGATAAATCGATAACCCAGAGACGTTTTTTAGCAGATGACATACTAAAGTCGATTACCGTCAAAATATCTTTTTGAATAAGCCCTTTTCCTTTCAAGGCATAAAATCCTTCCATTGCTTTTTTGAAACAAGTAATTTGTGGCAAAGCAAAATGATTTGAGTTTAATGAGGAATAAACCATTTCAATTTTGGCTGTAAGATTATTTGCTGTTGTACTAGCAACTAATTTAGGATCTGTTTTTATAGTACTTTTTGGTGCAAAAGACATAAAAAATACTAAAAGAAGGGGCAAGATTCTGTAAGTCATTGATAATGTATTAATTGTGTTGTTATTTGTACAAGGCAAATATGTAATAAAAAATAACACTATCCAAATTTTTTTACACTTAATCGGTAAAATTTAACATTTCGTCGATTATTTATGTTTCTGCTTTTAGTTAATTTATTCATAAATAACGAGCGTTCACAGGGAATATTTCTAAATTTGCCATCATCATCAAAAAATCAAAATCATGGCTTTACGTTTAGCTTTTCTACTCACCTTGTTAGCTACAAACTTAATTTTCGGACAACAAAACCCTTCATCTACCGAAAAAAAGAAACTCAACACAATCCTTTCCAACGAAAACATTTCGATAGACGGAGAGCTAAACGAAGCTATTTGGCAAAAAACAGAAGTCGCCACAAACTTTATTATGTTTGAACCAGACAATGGAAAACCAATTGCTGAAAACAAAAAAAGTGATGTTAAAATAATTTATGATAATGAGGCTATATATATAGGTGCGATGCTAAATGACAATGAACCAAATAAAATCATGAAAGAAATTACACAACGTGATGATGATGGCTCATCTGATTTTTTTGGAATAAGCCTAAACGGCTATAATGACGGTCAGCAAGAATTTCGATTTTACGTAACTGCTGCAGGAGTGCAATTAGATTGTAATTCTAATTCGCAAACTGGCGAAGATTTTTCTTGGGATGCTATTTGGGAAAGTAAAACTAAAATCACGGACAAAGGTTGGATTGTAGAAATGAAAATCCCTTATTCGGCGCTGCGATTTTCGAAAGAAAATATCCAAATTTGGGGAATAAATTTTTTAAGACAGATTCGTCGTGACCGACAATTATATACTTGGACACATATAGATAATAAAAAAGGATCTTTCGAACAACAAGCTGGAGAATTATATGGTATTGAAAACATAAAAACACCAACTCGATTATTCTTCTTCCCTTATGCTTCGGTTTATGTTAGTAACGACAAAAAAAATGGAACTAAAACAGAACTAAAAGGTGGCTTGGATATAAAGTATGGTATAAACGATGCGTTTACCCTAGATGCAATTCTAGTTCCAGACTTTGGGCAAACAGCTTTAGACAATCAAATCCTAAATCTTGGTCCATTCGAACAACAATTTAACGAAAACAGACCTTTTTTTACCGAAGGAACAGACTTGTTTAACAAAGGAGATTTATTTTATTCCAGAAGAATTGGCGGAAAACCATCATTAAGACGTAGTCGATTAAATCAAGAAAAAGAAACCAATGAAACTATATATGAATATCCAACAAAAGTAAACTTACTAAATGCACTAAAAATATCTGGTCGTACAAAAGGAGGTCTAGGCATTGGTTTTCTAAATGCAATTACCGAAAAAACCGAATCAACACTTTTAGACACGCTCTCTCAAACCAAACGAAAGGTCATAATCGAACCCATAGCTAATTTTAGCATTCTTACATTAGACCAGCGCTTCAACAAAAACTCATCAGTATCCTTAGTAAATACAAATGTAACTAGAAATGGGCATTTCAAAGACGCAAATGTTACCGCTTTAGTTTGGGATTTGAATACTACAAAAAACACATTCAATCTTTCGGGTGATTTCAAATACAGTAATGTAAACGAATACAAAAAATTAGAAGACAGAAAAGGATACAACACCTCGTTAAATTTTGCAGAAACCAGTGGAAAAATACGTTTTAATGTTGGCGCAAAATATGTTTCTAAAAAATACGACAATAACGATCTAGGAATAAATTTTCAGACAAATTACAGCAGTATATTCGGAAATATTAATTATCGAATGCTAAAACCATCAGAGAATCTAAATGCTTTTAGAGTAAATGGAAATGTATATACCGAGTACGAAAATATAACAGGCAAACTACAATCATTTAACCTAAATACAAACTACCATTTTACAACCAAGAAGAACAACGGATTTGGAGTTGGTTTTAATTCAAAACCTGTAAATACTTATGATTTCTATTCCCCAGGAAGAGAAGGACGATATGTAACAATTCCTAAAAACTATGGCATATGGACTTATTATTCTTCTAATTACAACAAAAAATTAGCTATAGATATTAACCCTTATTATACAGAATATTTTGAAGGAAACCGCAAGGAATATGGAATAAGTTTTGGACCAAGATACCGCTTAAACAATAAAATTTCTTTCAGGTTAAATTATGATTTCAACAAACAAAACAGCGACCGAGGTCAAGTTGACTACCAAGGAGAAGAAATTATATATGCTCAAAGAGATGTAAACTCTTCTACATTGGGATTATCTACAAAATATGCTTTAAACAACAAAATGACTATCAATATCAATTCCCGATATTATTGGTCCTATGTTCAAAACGACAAATTCTTTTCCTTACAACCAAACGGAGAATTATCAGACAGTAATTATACCAATTCGCTAAACCAAGACTTCAACACTTGGAATATTGATTGCTCTTATTCTTGGTGGATTGCGCCGGGAAGCCAACTTAATATGTTGTATCGTAACACCTCCTCAAATGGATTATCGGAAATTCAGTATATAAACAAAAATGCATCTCACAATTTCAATTCCTTATTTGGCGACAAACTACAACACACATTCTCGATAAGTTTACGCTACTTTTTAGATTATAACAGAGTCAAAAGTTGGATATAATTCATTAAATTTGAAGCTCTTTCCTGTCTCGTTTTTAAGAACGAGAGGCTAAAAATCGATTCAAAATGAACAAAAAAGTAATCCTCATGATACTCGACGGTTGGGGCAAATCGTCAGACCCAAAAGTATCCGCCATAGACAATGCCAACATTCCGTTTATAAATTCACTTTATAAAAACTATCCCAGTGCACAACTGCGAACCGATGGTCTAAACGTAGGTTTGCCCGAAGGACAAATGGGAAATTCGGAAGTAGGGCATATGAATTTGGGCGCTGGAAGAATTGTCTATCAGGATTTGGCCAAAATAAATTTGGCAGTTGAAAATAAAACTTTCAACAAAGAGAAAGCAATCTCTGATGCATTTCATTACGCCAAGGAATATGACAAACCGGTACATTTCCTCGGACTTGTTTCAGATGGTGGCGTACATTCACACATTAATCACCTAAAAGGACTTGTCGATGCGGCATATGACATTGGACTTGAAAAAGTTTTTATCCATGCGTTTACTGATGGTCGCGATGTTGACCAAAAATCAGGAGCTGGTTTTATTAGCGATATTGTAGACCATATTAAAGGAACATCGGTTAAACTCGCTTCGGTAATTGGACGCTACTATGCTATGGATCGAGACAAAAGATGGGAACGTGTTAAACTGGCTTATGATTTATTGGTTCACGGAATTGGAACACATTCGACAGATGCTATAAAGAGCATTCAGGAAAATTACGGCAAAGATATTACAGATGAATTCCTTCCGCCAATTGTGATGACCGAAAATGATGAACCAATTACTACCATCAAAGAAGGGGATGTAGTTATTTTCTTCAACTTCCGTACCGATCGTGGACGTCAGCTAACCGAAGTGCTTTCACAGAAAGATCATCTCGATTATAATATGCACAAAATGAACCTCTATTATGTCACGATGACTAATTATGACGATACGTTCAATAACATTTATAGAGTTTTTGACAAGGACAACCTTAACGAAACCTTGGGTGAAGTTTTAGAAAAACACGGTAAAAAACAAATCCGAATTGCTGAAACTGAAAAATATCCGCACGTAACGTTTTTCTTTTCTGGTGGCCGAGAAGAACCGTTTATCGGAGAAAGTCGCATCTTAAAAAACTCTCCAAAAGTAGCCACTTACGATTTACAACCCGAAATGAGCGCTTACGAACTCACCGAAGCATTAATCCCAGAACTCGAAAAAGGCGAAGTCGATTTTGTGTGTCTTAATTTCGCAAACGGTGATATGGTGGGACATACAGGAATAATGAGCGCAGCAATAAAAGCTTGCGAAGCCGTTGATAAATGTGTCGAAAAAGTAATCACATCGGCTTTAGCCAATAATTACACGACTATTGTAATTGCCGATCATGGCAATTGCGAAACGATGATAAATCCTGACGGTACACCAAACACAGCACACACTACAAATCCAGTTCCTATTATTTTAGTCGATAAAGTCTTAAAAACAATTCACAACGGTGTTTTGGGCGATATTGCTCCTACTATTTTAGACTTAATGGGTATCGAAAAACCAACAGTTATGACACGAAACTCGTTATTGTAGCTTAAATTCCGCATTGTATACTAAGTTACTTTTTTATATCTTTAGATTTACAAAAGAAGACTTTATGAAGTGGGAAGCAAAAATAATCAAACACAAAGGAAATTCCCGAATTGCGGTTTTGTTCGATAAAGAGAAATCTTTAATCGAGCGAATAAAACAAGTAGAAGGTAGTCGATGGAGTCAATCCTTACGCCTTTGGCATTTGCCAGATACGATAGATAATCGCATTCGATTTAAGATAGAAACTCCTGTGACCAATACCCTTTCGGAAGAAAAAAGACAACAAATTACGAGACTTTGTCAATGGCTATTTTCCAAAAGATATAGCCCGAGCACCATCAAAACTTACAGCGAAGCTTTACGATCATTTTTGTTGTTTTTTGATGAAAAACCAGTTACCGAAATCACTAATGAAGATGTTATTTTATACAATAACGATTTTATATTAAAAAACAATTTGTCCGCGTCATATCAAAACCAAATTGTTAATGCCATCAAACTTTATTTCAGGACAATAAAAGAGGTTAAAATTGATGTGGATAAAATTCATCGTCCAAAAAGTTCAAAATTATTACCTAATGTATTGAGCAAAGAGGAGATAAAATTAATATTAGGAGCGCACAGCAACATCAAACACAAAACAATGTTGTCTTTAATATATAGTTGTGGCTTGCGCCGAAGTGAGCTTTTACACTTAAAGCCCGCCGATATCGATTCTAAAAGGGGCATTGTAATAATTCGTCAATCTAAAGGAAGAAAAGACCGAATTGTTCCTCTATCGCCCAAAATATTAGGCATGCTCCGTGATTATTATAGCGGCTGTAAACCTAAGGTTTGGTTATTTGAAGGACAAATTCCAGGAGAACTTTACTCCGAAAAAAGTTTGCAAAGTGTCCTAAAACAAGCACTCGAGAAAGTAAAAATAACAAAACCCGTAAGTTTGCATTGGTTGCGACATAGTTACGCCACGCATTTGTTAGAAAGCGGTACCGATTTGCGCTACATTCAGGAATTATTAGGGCATAATAGTAGCAAAACTACCGAAATTTATACGCATGTAAGCACGAAATCATTGCAACAAATAAAGAGTCCTTTTGATGATTTATAATAGATTTTTATATATTTTAGCCTTAACAACAAAAGACTGACTTTAGTCAGACCAATCCGTCTTATTTTGGGTCGCTTGGTCTGATTTTATCAGACCTATAAACAAGTTATGGTGTATAGCTGTTGACGATCAACAGTCGATTTTAATCAGAAGCTTTAGTTCGAATAATACATAACGAAACAGAAACCGAGACGACCGAAATCTTAACCGAAATTCGAACTGAAATTCGAACTGAAATTCGAACCGAAATCTGAAACTTAATTGTTGCGGACAAAGCAACGTGAACTGCTTTATGGAAAACCGAAAGCGGAATTTTTTTGTCGATTTTCTTTGAGGTTTAGCTGAAGTTTGAAGTTCAAAAACAGAAACTATTTGGAACGGAAATCGAAAAGTGGAAAACTTTGGGTAATTGGAATCGATAATTGGAATATCAAATCTTTCGTGCTCAGCATCGTCAAGCTACACACCATAACAGCCACTACAACGGATTTGGGCATTGGGTTTAATGGAAAGATGGTTTTGTATTTGGGGTGATTTGGCAAATCCGAAAATAGGGCTTAATTTAGTCCCAAACCCGCTGTAGTGCCAGAACGTTACTGGAGACTTGTGCCGAAATTACGCAGATAAAAACAATTTGAAAAAAGCATTTGTTTCCGCAGAAAGTTAACAAAGCAGAAGCGTGAAAATTGGAACTTGCCAGCAGAAACTTGAAAAATTGAAACCTGAAAAGCAGAAGCGTAAAATTGGAATCTGCCAACAGAAACTTGAAAAGTTGAAGCGTGAAAAGCAGAAACGTGAAAATTGGAATTTGCCAGCAGAAGCTTGAAATTCTTTGCGCAGAATTTATAAATAGAAAGTAAATAATTGAAAAAATCCGCCGAAAATTACGAAGCGAAAAGCAAAAGCGTGAAAATTGGATTTTGCCAACAGAAACGTGAAAAGTTTGCGGTTTAATTGTAATTTCGACAAAACAAGCCTCCAGTAACACACGCTACAAGCAATTTGGGTATTAGGCTTAATGGAAAAATTGGTTTGTATTTGGAAGATTTGGCAAATCCGAAAGATAACGCTGATTTAATCCCCAACAGCTTGTAGCGCGAGAACGTCAGGCTGTGAAAAAACCTCTTTTTTCTAATATAATCTTCAAATTTCACGACTCTACAGTTCAAATAAAGGCTTTTAAGAAGGCTTTTTTTTTAGGCTGCAAATTTAGTTTGATAAATAATGAAGTCTAATTGCAGCTTTAAATACCTCATTTTTAGCAAAAACAAGACTTTTGCCTTGTAGGGTGAGTTCCATTTTTTGAGTTTGGCAATCAAATCAGGAACGCCCAAGATATTGATACTGCGTTTGATGTTATACACCAGCATAATCAAGCTGTGTTCTCCATTTACTTTTTCTAGTCCCGTTAAATTGGTGTGGTTGTAACCCCATTGGCGTTTGATGGTGCCAAAAATATGCTCGTTGATTTCCTGTCTTTTGCGGTAGAGTTGTGGGTTTTCATGATAGCGTTTGTTGTTTTCTTCGCCGGCATCGGCA
>NZ_JAYWDT010000273.1:0-2413 GCF_043779715.1 Flavobacterium sp. | reverse complement strand
AATTTTTGTTCTGCAGCTTCTATTAATTCGACTTTTTTATTAGCTACTTGATCTTTGCTAACTAAATTTTTTGCAATTATATTAACAAGTAATGATTCTTGTTCTTGTAATTCATCGATTGTAAATGTAAGCCATTTCATAGGTTTAACCGATGCTCCTTTTGTTTGTGGTTTAATAAGAAGATCAGAATCAAATTTATCAATAAGAGATTTAATGATAAGTTGTTCTTGGGAGAGTTTGTCGGATTTTTTGGGTTGTTTTTGAGGTTTTGAACCGGGACGTTTACCAGTTTTAACAGGCGATACTGCTCCAGGACGTTTTAAATATGATTTCATTGTTTGTTGATTGAGAAAATCGTTTCTTCTGTGTCGGGGCACGCAAGATGTTTCTAAAGCATCTTTGTATTCACAAACTTGTCGAGGGTTTTTTCCTTTTCTTCGTTGTTTATCTGTTTTGTCAGCAGTTGTTTTTACTGATATATAATCGATTTTAACATCATGTTTACCATCAGCATTTGATTTAATTTTAAATTCACCTTGTAAATTATATTTAAATGTACAATTTTTATCGATTTTAGCTAATTTAGGATCACCTCGAGTTACGCGGACAAATTCAATATTAACATTAAATTTTGGAGGTTTATTATCATTATCGATTATTTTTTTTATATTATTGTCCGATATTTGAGGAATAAGTTCAATAAGTTGATTTTTATGATTCACAAGTAATTCAGTTAAAAATAATAAAGGTGCATCTCCTGGACGACCAGTATATTTTTTATCAACTTGATTAGTTAATGTTCGTTTTGTTTTCGTTGTAACATTTGTAATAGTAATTAAACTATATACATAACATCTGGAATATATTTTATTATATACATCAGTGTTAGGGTGTTCATTATAGTATTTTAACACATTCGGTATCGTAAATTTAGGATTTAGAATTCGAATATCAGGATTGGTTAATAATTGTGTTACCACTTTTAAATAAGTCCCGTATCGCCATTTGTTTGTTTTGGGTTGTATTTGTTTGTACAATACGCGCATTTCCTTCCATTGATCAGGATCACTTTCACGCAATGCTCTAATATCCGTTTTTATTTCATGCAAAATTAACATAAGTTCATCTCTTGATAAATCTTTTAATGATGTGCGTTTTTCCCATCCACATTTACCTTTTACGCATGGTTCATCGATAAGGTTTCGTTTAGGTTTTTCGATAGATTTACGTCCAATGTGAACACGTTCTTCAACACTAAGTTTAGGTTGTTGGGGAAATAATTCTTTCCGAATGTAAGTTCCTAAATAGCGTTTAAGATCGGCGATATATTTGTTATATACACTTAACATTTCAGCGGTTTGTTCTTTTGTTCGTTGTGTTTGTTCTTTTGCTTGTTGTGTTTTTGCTTTTCTACGTGCTTCATATGCATCGGAAGCTGCTTTTTTTAAATTTGCTAAAACAGAATTAGTATCAGCACTTGAAATATCTTTTCTTACTTGTTTACGCACATCAGCTAATTTTTTCTTAGCTTTGAATAAAACAGTTATTAATTTACCACCAGATGTGAATTTAGGAGGTTCATCGGCAGCAGCGTTAGGTGCACGTAGAGCATCAATAACATCTCCTAATGCATTATTTAATTTGGTTTTTAAAGCTTGTCCAATATAAAATGATTCGATAATATCACTTATGTATTTTTTTGCAGCAACTTGTTCGTTAGCATTAATCGCTTCGTTTTGATCCATTATAACATTGATTGCAGCCATTTCTTCTTCTGGTAATTCTGGTAATTCAGGTAAATCAAGGGAATCGAAATCTGGGACATCAACATCTGCTGGTAATGAAGGTATATTTGAATCTGTGTCTGATAATGATAACAATCCTTGATTACTATCGTCCCCAACATCAAACCTGGGAAGTTCTTTTAAAGAGTTACTCATTATCTTATTCGCAGATTTTTATTTTTTATTTTTTATTTATCCAAATATGATTTTGAAGATTGAGGTCCTTTTTGTTGCTGATATTTTCCTTTATAATGGTTTTTGAAATTATTATATTTATCTTCTATTTTATGAAAATGTATTTGTCCAATTCGCATTTGTGCATATACTTTTATCGGGTGCATTACAGATATTTCCAATGTCCATTGTTCTTTAAACCCAATATCACCAACTCCCGCAGAAATATGTGATTGGATACCTAATCTTCCCATACTCGAACGTCCATCATACATAGGAACATAATATTCACTTCCGATACGCTCAATCGTATGACCTAAATATAAAATATTCGGTTGAAGAACTAATCCTTCTTGTGGAATTAAAATTATTTTAGTCGGATTGTCTAATTTACAATCTAAATAAGATACTGTTGAAAAATCATAAACACATAGTTTGTCACCTAACATTACATC
>NZ_JAYWDT010000272.1:0-2416 GCF_043779715.1 Flavobacterium sp. | reverse complement strand
TAGAAACATCGTTATACTTTTTTAGATTTACCATTTTAAATGCGACTTAATTAATTAATTTTGTAATCAAGTAAAAGTACTATGTTTTTAAATTATTTTAAAGATTTTATTGTAAAAAAAACATTAAAAAAAAGCTTTCAAAATTTAAAAAATAGTGAATCTACTCAGGCTATAAAAAAAATAGGTCTACTTGTAGATGCAAGTGTTTTTAGCGAGACAGAATCTTTAGTGAAACAGCTGGAAGTCAACGGAATACTTGCGAATAATATAACAGTCATCATTTACAGTGATACTTTTAATACATTAGAAACTAAAAAACGAATTGCTTTTGGAGCAAAGCATTTAAGATGGAATGGAAAAATATCTTCGGCAGAAGTAAATGATTTTATAAATAAAGAATTCGATTTATTAATAAGTTATTACAATATAGAAAAGACAATTCTACTAAAAGTTACCCACAGCTCAAGGGCATTATTCAAAGTTGGATTTTCGTCGATTGATAAAAGATTGAATCATTTTATGATTGAAACAGATGGGAGTGATTTTAAACTTTTCATAAGCGAGTTATTCAAATATTTAAAAATACTTAACAAAATATAAATATAATATGCAAGCATTAATAGGAACTGGTGTTGCTCTTGTGACGCCATTTAAAGAAGACTTTTCTGTAGACATCGAAGCATTAAAAAGAATTGTACATTTTTCGATAGATGGAGGAATCGAGTATTTGGTGGTTTTGGGTACAACGGCTGAAAATGCAACATTATCCCAAGATGAGAAAGAAATAGTAATTAAAACTGTAATTGAAGCTAATAATGGTAGTTTACCATTAGTGCTTGGAGTAGGGGGGAATAATACCTTAAAAGTTGTTGAAGAGTTAAAGACAAGAGATTTATCAGCATTTGCGGCGATACTTTCTGTTTCTCCATATTATAATAAACCTACGCAGGAAGGAATCTATCAGCATTTTAAAGCAGTTGCTGAAGCATCGCCAATCCCTGTAATTTTATATAATGTTCCAGGAAGAACTGCTAGTAATATGTTACCTTCTACAGTAGTGCGTTTAGCCAACGATTTTGCAAATGTTGTAGCCATAAAAGAAGCGGCGGGCGATATGGTACAAGCAATGCAACTATTAAAAAACAAACCCGAAGATTTTCTAGTAATTTCTGGGGATGATATGATCGCTTTACCAATGGTTTTGGCTGGTGGAGCCGGTGTTATTTCTGTAATAGGGCAAGGTTTTCCCAAAGAATTTTCCGAAATGATTCGGTTGGGTTTAAATCGCAAAGTCGATGAAGCATTCAAATCGCAGTACCTTTTAGCAGATTGTATTGATATGATTTTTGAGCAAGGCAATCCAGCAGGAATCAAACAGGTTTTTCATTCTTTAGGAATAGCAGAAAACACTGTGCGTTTACCACTTGTAAAAGTAGACAATTCACTTGCTGTTAGAATTGATGAATTTGTCCAAAAAATTAGTAAAAAAGGATAAAAAAGAAGCTTTTTTTAAACAAAAAATATATTTTGAAGTCGCTAAATTAATCACTAAATTTGCCAGCGAAACTTCGGTATGATTTTAAGGTAATTTCAACTACGAAAGCATCAAAAAAGTAAAAAAATAAAATCAAAGATTCACGAAATCCAAAAAAACAATATTAAATGTTGAGTAAAAAAATAGTTTCTTTAATACTGCTTGTAGTTTTCTTTAGTTCCTGCAACGAATATCAAAAAGCATTAAAATCGGAAGATGTCGCTGTAAAATTTGAAATGGCTACTAAATTGTATGACGCTGGAAAATATTCTAAAGCTATTCGTATTTTTGAGCAAATTGCTCCAGCCTATAGAGGTAAGCCTCAAGCAGAAAAATTGTTTTATATGTTCTCTCAGTCCTATTACAAAACAAAACAATATACATTAGCAGGGTATCAATTTGAAAGTTTTGTTTCGGGTTATCCAAAAAGTGAAAAACTTGAAGAAGCTGCTTATCTAGGAGCAAAAAGTTATTCAATGTTATCACCAGTGTACAGCTTAGACCAAGCAGACACGACTAAAGCATTAGATAAACTACAAGCCTTTATTGATAATTATCCAAACTCACAATACTTAGCAGAAGCAAATGCCGCTGTAAAAGTACTAAGCGAAAAAATTGAACAAAAGGTATACGAAAATGCAAAAGGGTACAACACCATTTCTGATTACAAATCAGCAATTGTTGCTCTAGAGAATTTTGTAGCTGATTATCCAGGAACTCCATACAAAGAAGATGCGTTGTATTACAAATTGGATTCAGCTTATAAGCTAGCAATTAACAGTATTCCTGCAAAAATGGAAGAGCGTTTAAATGTTGCAAAAGCAGCTCAAATAAACTTGATTAAGTTTAAAGCAGATACTAAGTACAAGCAAGAAGCAACTG
>NZ_JAYWDT010000271.1:0-11908 GCF_043779715.1 Flavobacterium sp. | reverse complement strand
TTTTTGGTCTATAACCACCACCTTCGCTTACGTAGTAATTTTTGCAACTACAAAATGAAATTAAAACCGATAGAATTAAAATTTTTGTCCACTCCATATGTCAGTGTCTTTAAAGTCATATTCAAATTTAAAATCTTTTATTGCTTTATGTATCTCGTTTTGTAACCAAGCATCTCCTATTAAATCAATAGTTAAATCACTACCATTGTTTTTAAATCTGAAATAATTCGAGGCCTTATTCAAGCTTTTTTGATAAGAACTTTGATTGTGAAATTTACCTTTTGTCAAAAGTAATAATTCAGATTCTAATGCCTCAATTTGTGCTTTTGATGAAAGTGCTGACTTTTTTAATTTTTTAATTTCATCTGTTAACTTATCTCTTTTATCCTCTTGTTCAAGTTTTTGAAAATCCCCCGTAAAATCCTGAAAACCTACCTCAAATAAAGGAGTTACTATCGATACTCCTCCTGTCCAGCCCTTATCAGTACCACCTCCTTGAAAGATTCTTTTAGTATCATTATTCGAGCTCACATTAAAATCGCCCAACCTAAAACCAATCATACCTTCACGCTGAACATCAGACAATGATACTCTCTTTTCGTTTAAAGCCGAATTCCAGGTGACCAATTGTCCATAGGTAAACGAATTTTTGAAGTCATTTAATATAGGTGAAGGGCTATTATAATTTAAAGTATTGGTAGTGAGTGGCGTTCCTTTTCCCCCTCCAACAGTCAGATATGTAGCGGCTGTAACATCAATAACTAGCTCTCTGCTATTTACCGCCGTGCCTAATCCGTGGTTATAAATACTAGCATTAAGTGCTGCTACTCCTGCTAAATCACCTGAACGATGTCCGTAACCTACTCCCACATTAGCTTTATATCTAATCTTGAAATCAAGCAAGATTTGTAATCCAAAATTGACTCTAAAGCCGTAGCCTGGTGGGTTAGGGCACGTAGGGCAACTGGCATTAGCCGTTTTAAAATTGGAACGCCAATTTTGCAGGCTATTTTCTATATTGGTTTTTAAATTATTTTGTAAGTCAAATGAGGGATTCATTGATTGCTCACCCATTTGCATTACTGAAAAATTGATAGATTGGTTAATGCTGGCATTTAGTTCTGGCATTAAAAAAAGTGATTTTGATATCATTTTAATTTACTATTAGTCTGTATGGATATATATTTGACGATACCTGATCGAGTTTATGCATCAAGTTATCGCATAAATAAATCCATTCATTTTCAGAAATAGGAGCATCAGAGTCTAAGTTTCTTTGCACTTTGATATCTATTGTTCGTACAAAGCCTGTTTTTAATGAGGTATCGATTTTAGTCCCTTTACTTAACTCAATTCCTGAAATAGAATGGCTAAAGTGCTTCAGGCAAAAAGTTTTTATATCGGCAAAAGTAACTATTCGTCCGTGAGTCAGTAAGGCTTCTCTGTATGACAGAATTTTTTCTCTCGATGTTAGTCTTGTTTTACCTCCCACGCTTGGTTGGACTAAATACATAGTATTTGCTAGGAAATCTGTACCAGAGGGCAAATCTAATCTGGTACCTGGTTTAATATCATTAGCTTCTTCGCCACAGGTGGACCAAAAATTGACAAAAAAGGAATCGTTTTCATTTCTGTCTTCATCTAGCCTTGGTTTTACCATAACATAGGGGAAGTTAGATTTTAGAAAAGAATTCTCTTTTGTTTGCTGTTCTAATGTTGCAATGAGTTGATTCATTTCGCCAATAATATTCTTTACGAAATCTCCTCCTAATACTGAAAATGAAGCGCTTTCATCTTTTAAAAGTTCTAAAAGATATTGCATTATTTCTGATGCATTTCTTTCATCAAAACGTACTACACCATTGTTTCTTAGGGTAGCATCTCCTAATTCCGGGGTCCCTTTTGAAAATTCTTTTAAATGATAGTTATAACCTCTCGAGTCTGTAATATCTTCTAAATCTAGAAAATGATCCTCATTTACAAGTGGAATATAATTTATATAAGGGTCTATTCTTTGTGCCGAATTTAACAATCGCTTGTTGACTACCGGAAAACAGTTTAGTGAAAAACTTAAACTTTCAAAAATATCATTATTTATTACTTCAGGAAACTCTATTCTTAGCCATAAAACATCATTTAAAGAATTTATTTTATCGCTTGTAAATGATTCTTTAATAGTTTCCGGCACATTTAACATTTCTGGCTGAAGTGTTATGTCTTCAGTAAAATGAATAAATTTATCAAAATAAAATTTATTAACTTCTGAATAAATCTGGTTAATTCTGTTGTAATTTTTGGTTATTATGGCATCAACATCTATATCTTTAGTAGGTACATTATAGCCGTCTTTAAACTGAATTTGTTGATCCCCTAAAAATATTTTGGCTTGTTTTAAATAATGATAAAATACTTCTCTTTGATGTGAATTTTTAATTTCAATGTAAAACATCAATTTTTTTAATATCTCATTTGGGTCAAGACATTTAATTCCTAACCAGAGTGTTGATGGTTTTAATGGTTTTTCCGCTTTTAAAAAAAACTCTTTGTAAATAGTTCGATTAAAGTTATAAAGATTGCTGCCAAAAGCCATATACTCTACATCTGCAGTAGTTAATTGATAAGACCCTGTGGGTCCAAAATACACATCTTTTACATTTGACTTAATTGGATCGTAAATATTATGAATGCTTTTTTTACAAAAAAACTGATGCTCCAATGATAGCGTGTAATTGTTTTCTGAAGGTTTGGCATGAATTATAGTTCTTGAGGGTAGTGCACCTGCATTTGACGCCGGAGACATTATTTCCAACAAACGTTCCACTATTCTTGCGTGCGAATTATTAAGCTCGACTGAAAGCTTCTCTAATTCAGAAGCACACGATTCTAATAGCATTGCTACGATGGGATCAAAAGATGTTTCTAATTCACTATCCGTATATCCCCAAACTCTTGCAGCTCTTTTAAGTATTCTGTCTTTAATTCGTTCTTGTATTTCCATAATATTTTAATTAAATGTAAGAAAGTGGTCCAACATAAAAGTATCCGTAAAAATTAAATGGTCTATTCGTTTTTTTAACATTTCCGTTTATGACCACGTTTACTTTTTTCTTCATTCTCAATCCATTGTTGTAAGAGGATGCTTTAGATTCAGTTATGCTAATATCAATTTCCGTAAGTTCTAATCGATATTCGTGTTGTTTTACTGCCTCTTTTAAATCTTCTCTAATTCGATCTTTTAAAGTATTTTGATCAGAAAGTAAATCGAAATCGGTTTCCCAAATTTTACAACCAAATATTTCATCAAATTTGCATTCGCCAAATGAAGTTGTTGCTACGAGGTTAATGTATTGAGCAATTGAATGCTCTAAGTTGGTTTTTTCAATTTCCTTTTTGGCTATTAAATCTTTAAAGCTAATTGGCGTTTTATAATATATCCCGTACATACTTATAAATAAATTACTTTGTTGACTTTTCCGTTTTTATCAAACTCAAATTCTTTTACTGTTTTATCTCGTTTCATTAGCTGAATTTCAACTTTTGGTGTAGTTTTTATAAATTTTTCGCGGTAACGAATATCACCAATAAATCTTTGACCATTACTATTATCTATAACACAAAAAAAGTTATCGGTTTTTGCATTATCAAATAGATTTTCAGGTATTTCACCTGCTATTAGATTGGCAATTTTATCTTCTTTTTTTAAAGTATAGGATAAGAAATTTTCTTTTAATGTTCTATATCTTGAAACTTCAAAATATTCAATAGCCATTTTTAATGGTTCATAAGAAATTGATGGTAGCGTCATTGCTTTTTTCTTAAACCATTCAACTCCCAAAAACGAAAATCCTCCAATACTTTTTGTCTTTAGTTCTTTGAGCAAAAGGGTATCTCTCGTTACTTCATAATAGTTGGTTTCGCTTGTTTTATCATCTGTTACACTCATTTTATAAGTTGGAAGTTTTACTTCAGAAATTTTATCTTTCTTTTTAAGATTTATGTTAACAGAACCAACTTCTTCGTCAGTAATTACAATTGTTATGGTGTGTTTTGTAAAAGCAGAATCAAACTCACTCATATGCTCTCTTTGTCCTACACCTGCATATAGTGGTGATCCTGGGTTGTCTGTTATAGATAATGACAGGCCTAATTGTGGTAATGGCATTTTTATTTTTTTTTGCACTAATGTAAGAAAAATATGCTGTTTCAAACAAAACACTTCATGAAGTTTTTTTTATTTTAAAAAACAAGAAAATTAGTTGCCTTAAAAAGGCAATCAAATATTGATTTTCATAGGTATTGGTTAAACAAAAAGCCCGACAAATTTGAGTTTGTCGGGCTTCTTTTATGTATAATTGAATATTATTTCAGTTTACGTTTTACAGCTACTTCTGTAAATCCTTCGATAACGTCATCAATTTCGATTTCGTTGAATCCTTTTATTTGGATACCACAATCGTAACCTTTTGCTACTTCTTTCACATCGTCTTTGAAACGTTTCAGTGCAATAATATCACCTGTGTGAATCACTACGTTGTCACGAATTACACGTACTTTATTTGCTCTTAGTATTTTACCATCAGTAATCATACATCCTGCAATAGTTCCTACTTTAGATATTTTGAAAAGCTCTCTAACTCCTGCAAGACCTGTAATTTCTTCTTTCATTTCTGGAGAAAGCATACCTTCCATTGCATCACGTAAATCGTCGATTGCAGCGTAGATAATAGAATAATGACGGATATCGATTTCTTCTTTATCGGCTAGTTGCTTAGCGTTTCCTGCTGGACGAACGTTAAATCCAATAATAATTGCATCTGATGCAGAAGCCAACATAACGTCAGTTTCTGTAATTGCTCCAACTCCTTTGTGAATGATGTTGATTTGTATTTCTGGTGTAGATAATTTTGAGAATGAATCTGATAATGCTTCTACCGAACCATCTACGTCTCCTTTAAGGATAATGTTCAATTCTTTAAACTGTCCAAGAGCGATACGACGACCAATTTCATCAAGTGTAATATGACGTTGTACACGAACTGATTGCTCACGCATTAATTGGGTACGTTTTGCTGCAATTGCTTTTGCTTCTCTTTCGTCAGCAAAAATATTGAACTTGTCACCTGCTGTTGGTGCACCAGCTAAACCTAAGATAGATATTGGTGTAGATGGACCTGCTTCGGTAACATTATTACCACGTTCATCTTGCATAGCTTTGATTTTTCCGTGGTTTTTCCCTGCAAGGATATAATCTCCTACACGCATGGTTCCTGCTTGCACTAATACTGTTGATACATATCCACGACCTTTGTCAAGGAATGCTTCTACAACTGTTCCTGTTGCTGGTTTATTTGGGTTTGCTTTTAAGTCTAAAACTTCAGCTTCAAGCAATACTTTTTCTAATAATTCTTTCATACCAATACCTGTTTTTGCAGATATATCTTGTGATTGGTATTTTCCTCCCCAGTCTTCAACTAGGAAATTCATTGCTGCTAATTTTTCCTTGATTTTTTCAGGATTAGCATTTGGCTTATCTACTTTATTGATGGCGAAAATAATTGGCACATTTGCCGCTTGCGCGTGAGATATTGCTTCTTTTGTTTGAGGCATTATATCATCATCGGCAGCAACTACAATAATGGCGATATCGGTAACTTGAGCTCCACGTGCACGCATCGCGGTAAACGCTTCGTGACCTGGTGTATCTAAGAATGCGATTTTTTGACCGTTTTCTAATTCTACTCCGTATGCACCAATATGCTGTGTGATTCCTCCTGATTCTCCTGCAATTACGTTTGTTTTACGAACATAATCCAGTAAAGATGTTTTACCGTGATCGACGTGACCCATTACGGTAACAATCGGTGCGCGATGTACTAATTCTTCTTCAGTATCTTCTATAACAACTATATTTTCTTCAAGATCTGTAGTAATAAATTCTACTTCAAATCCAAATTCATCACAAACAATTGTCAATGTTTCTGCATCTAAACGTTGGTTCATTGTAACCATGATTCCAAGTGACATACAAGTTCCAATTACTTTGGTAATCGGCACATCCATCATGGTTGCAACCTCACCAACAGTAACGAATTCTGTTACTTTGATAGTTTTGCTTCCAGCCTCGATATCTCTTTGCTCATCATCAGATTTCTGACGGTGTGTATCTCTTTTATCACGACGGTATTTTGCCGCTTTAGATTTGCTTCCTTTTCCTTGCAAACGCTCAAGAGTCTCTTTGATTTGGTTTTTTACTTCCTCTTCAGTTGGCTCAACTTTAGCTACAATAGCTGGTCTTGCTCCTTTTACGAAACCTGGTTTATTTGCGCGATTAAAACTTCCGCCAGTTGCGTTTCCGCCACCCGTGTTTGGTCTAATTAAGTTTGTTCCTGGTGTTCTAGGTGTTGCATTTGCTTCGCCTGGCTTAGTAGGAATTCTTTTGCGTTTATTTTTGTTTGCGTTATTGTTATTTCCCGCTCCTGCTGGTTTTACTGCTCCTTTGTTAGGCTCAATTACTTTTTTAGGTTTGTTAAACTGCGATAAATCGATAGTTTGACCTGAAAAAGTGGGTCCAGAAAGTTTTGTGTATTTGGTTTCGTGTGTCTCATCGACTGGAGTTTCTTCAACTGAAGGATTTGAAGTTACTTCTGGTGTTTTTTCGACAACTAGCTTTGCTATTTCTTTAACAGGCACTTTAGCAACAGGATTCTCTTTTACAGGAGTTTCTTTTGCTGTGTTTTGTTTCGGTTGCTCTGTTTTTTCAGGAGTTTTTGCAACTGGAGCTTCAGTTTTTGGCTCGGCTTTTACTTCTACTTTTGTTTCAGTCTTCACTTCTGCTTTTAGTTCTGGAACAATTGTTGGCTTGATAGTCGCTTTAGGCGATAAATCTATTGTTCCAACTTGTTTTGGTCCAGTTACAACAGCTTTTGCTTTAATAACTTCTTGACGTTGACGCTCTTCGTCATGTTTACGTTTTTCTTCTATTTCGTGTTCTCTTTCTACACGCAAAGCTTCTTTTTCTTTTCGCTTTTCTTCGCCAACTTCTTTTGAAGCATCTTTATTTCCTTTGTCTCCAGCAAATTGATTAGACAGGACATTATACACTTCGTCAGAGATTTTCGTATTAGGATTAGACTCAATAACGTGTCCCTTATCCTTTAGATAATCTACGGCTCTTTCTAACGAGATATTAAATTCCCTTAAAACTTTGTTTATTCTTATTGTACCTTCAGACATAAAATCTTTTTATATTATCTTTTTATTGTGGTATGCGCATGCTGATCAAGAATTTATTCTTCAAATTCTTCTTTCAATATTCTAACTACTTCAAGAATAGTTTCTTCTTCTAAATCGGTTCTTCTTACTAAGTCGTTTACATCTTGACTTAGTATGCTTTTTGCTGTGTCTAAACCAATTTTTGCAAATTCTTCGATAACCCAAGCTTCGATTTCGTCTGAGAATTCTGTTAATTCTACATCATCATCGGCAGCTACAGTTCCTTCTCTAATCACATCAAGTTCATAGCCAGTTAATTGACCGGCAAGTTTGATGTTGTGTCCTCCACGTCCAATTGCTTTTGAAACTTCTTCTAATTTCAAGAAAACTTCAGCACGTTTTGTTTCTTCATTAATTTTTATAGAAGATACTTTTGCGGGGCTTAATGCTCTTGTAATATATAATTGAATGTTAGTCGTATAATTGATAACATCTATATTTTCGTTTCCTAATTCGCGAACAATTCCGTGAATACGTGATCCTTTCATTCCGACACAAGCTCCAACTGGATCGATACGGTCATCGTAAGAATCGACAGCTACTTTTGCTTTTTCACCAGGAATACGAACTACGTTTTTCACCATAATTAATCCGTCGAAAACTTCTGGAATTTCTTGTTCAAATAATTTTTCTAGGAACTTTTCTGAAGTTCTAGACATAATAATTTGAGGTTTGTTTCCTTTTAATTCAACAGACTCAATAATTCCACGAACGTTATCTCCTTTACGGAAAAAGTCAGACGGGATTTGTTTTTCTTTTGGCAAAATGATTTCATTCCCTTCGTCATCTACAAGAATTACTACTCTTGGACGTACATGATGCACTTCTCCTGTATATATATCACCAATTAAATCTTTAAATTGTTTGTAAAGATTTGTATTGTCATGTTCGTGAATTTTTGAAATAAGATTTTGACGCAAAGCTAAAATTGCTCTTCTTCCAAGATCGATTAGTTTTACTTCTTCAGAAACTTCTTCACCAATTTCGAAATCTGGTTCAATTTTTCTTGCATCGGTAAGTGTAATCTCAAGATGATCTAAATCTAAATCATCATCAGCTACAATTACTCTTCTTTGCCAGATTTCCATATCACCTTTATCAGGATTGATAATGATATCAAAATTATCATCTGAACCGTATTTTTTCTTCAATGCGTTTCTAAACACATCTTCCAAAATCGCCATAAGCGTTGGGCGATCTATCGATTTGTCGTCCTTAAATTCTGAAAATGAATCTATTAATGCTAAATTCTCCATGCCAACTCTTTTAATTTAAAATATGATTATAACTATAGCTTCTTGAATATCCGCGTAAGCGATTTTTTCGTTATGCACTACTGTTTCTTTTCCTTTTCCTATCTTTTTTGGTTCTCTCGAACTCCATTCTACTGTAATGTCTTCATCCGAAACTTCTAAAAGCAAAGCTTCAATAGTTTGTGACGCAGTTTTTATTTTTAAAGTTCTTCCAATATTTTTTTTGTACTGACGAACTAATTTTAATGGCAATGAAACTCCTGCCGAAGCAACTTCTAAAGCAAAATCTACTTCTTCTCGGTCTAAATTATTATCAATCGCTCTACTTATGTTGATACAGTCTTGCAATTGAACGCCATTATCACCATCTAAAGTTATAATAATTTTGTTCGCGTCGTTGATATTTAAATCAATTAAAAACAAGCTTGGGTATTCTGCCAACCCTTGCTCTAACAACTCTTTTACTTTTTCTTTAAATGTCATATTGTATAAAAAGAGGGAAGCAGTGCTTCCCTCATTATTTAGATAAACTGCTTAATAATGTGCAAATATACTACTTTTTTTTAATTTACGAAATTTTGATTTATGTTAAATAATTTCCTACCTTTAATGAAGATTTAAAAAATTAACTATTATCAACCCTAAAAACCAACGATTATGAAACGAATATTAGTTCCTACCGATTTTTCAGAAAATGCTGAACATGCTCTAAAAGTTGCTGCGCAAATTGCAAGAGATACAAACGGAGAAATTTTTTTAGTACACATGTTAGAGCTTCCGTCGCAAATGAGAGATGCTGTTAGTGGTGGTGCTGCAATTCCCGAAATCGCTTTTTTTATTAATAAAGCGCACGAAAAATTAGAAGATGTTCTGAATCGTGATTATCTGGAAGGGATTAAAATAAGTGAAGCGGTTAAGCTTGAAAGTGCTTTTGAAGGAATTATAAAATCGAGCAAAAAACACGATATAGATCTTGTAGTAATGGGCTCTCATGGTACATCAGGTTTTCAAGAATTGCTTATAGGTTCCACCACCGAAAAAATTGTAAGAACATCAGAAGCTCCAGTTTTAGTGATTAAACACGATACAAATAATTTTAAGACTGATCGTTTTGTGTTTGCTTCAGATTTTTCTAAAGAAGTAAAAAAACCTTTCGAAAAAATTATTGCTTTTGCCAATGTTTTTGGATCGCACCTAGATTTAGTTATGATAAACACGCCAAATAGTTTTAAAACCTCTAATGCTGCACAAAAAATAATGAAGGATTTTGTGGCAGATTTTTCAATCACAAACTATTCGCTACATATATATAATGACGCAAATATTGAAACTGGTGTTCTAAATTTTGCGAGTAGTGTTAATGCAGATTTAATAGGAATGTGTACACACGGAAGAACAAGTTTGTATCATTTCTTTAACGGAAGTATTAGCGAAGGTTTGGTAAATCATGCTAGCAAGCCAATTGTAACTTTTAAGATTTAACTTAGTAATAAATAGCTTTGAATAAAAAAATCCACCGGTAGTTTGCGGTGGATTTTTTTGTGAAATAATATCTTTACTTATTCATATTTTGCATTTCGTACAAAAATGTATCTAAATCTACATTTAAGAGTAAAAGTGACATCGATTTATCTACTATATAACTTACATTTCCTGGTGTAAATCCTAATGCGAGTGTGAATTTAGTAAGAATCTCTTTTTGTTTAGGTCCAAGAATATGGTCTGCATAAACCATTCTCGACAAATCATACAAACGCTCTAATCTTTGTGAGTGTAATACTGGTGGATTAATTGGATATTTTAGAGGGTTTTCTAAAATCTCATCATATTCGGCATCAGAAATTTCTAAACGTGTTTTTAGTTTGTCTAAAAATTGTTTTTCTTCTGCACTCAAATCACCATCGGCAATTGCTACACGAACAATGGCAGAAAAATGACCTTTATTTCTTGTTTTAAATTCGCTATCGAATAAATCTGAAAAAGACATAATGTTGTAGTTTATATTTACACAAAGATACTCATATTCTTATTTTCTTTAAAATCATTTTCAAAATACTTTTCAAAACAATCAAATATTAAAAAAGAGTCATAAACAAAAAATAATTTGTAAGTTTGATAAACCCAAATCTTATTGTTATGTCTGAATTCTGGTTATATTTTAATATTGGCTTAAAACATGTACTCAATATAAGTGCTTACGATCACGTTTTGTTTTTAATCGCGCTAACTGTTCCATATGCTTTCAAAGACTGGCGAAGATTGCTACTTCTCATCTCACTTTTCACATTAGGACACACATTAGCTTTGGTTCTTTCAGTGTTTGGAGTTGTTTATATTAAAGCCAATCTAATAGAATTTATAATTCCCATCACAATCCTTATTGTAGCGTTATTCAACCTTTTTACAGCAGGGAAAAATAACAAAGGCGAAGGAATTAGCCTCTTAGCTTTTGTGACATTATTCTTCGGAATCATTCACGGATTGGGATTTTCTAACTATTTCAAAACCATTTTGCCAGGAAACGCAACCGACAAACTATTGCCGCTTTCAGAATTTGCTTTAGGAATAGAAACCGCCCAAATCATCGTAGTTTTTGTCATTCTAATTATTTCTTATATTGTACAAACCGTTTTCAGATTCTCGAAAAGAGACTGGACACTGGTCATGTCGGCATTTATAATAGGAGTAGTCATTCCGCTAATCATTCAAAGTCCCGTTTGGAGTAGATAATTTATTTTAGAAGCGAAAATCTCGGATATTTTTGCAAACCTTATTCCTGTATTTCATTACAATCTCGCCTCGTCCCAAAAGACTAGGCGAGGATTTTTATTTCAAACGAAGTTCACTGAACTCCAATGAAAATAGAAGCCAAGTGAAGTAATCAAGGCTATTAGAGCAACCATTTTAACTTCAGTAAACTAAAATAATAGTTAAATATTCCCAATTCATCATTCAACTAAAAAAATGATTTACTTTTGTAAACCATGAAAGAGAAAAAACAAAACAAATACGATAAAGCCTATTTGCGATTAGCAAAAGAATGGGGCAAACTTTCTTATTGCAAACGGAAACAAGTTGGCGCGATTATTGTACGTGACAGAATGATAATTTCCGATGGTTACAATGGTTCGCCATCTGGTTTCGAAAATTGTTGCGAAGACGAAGAAGGATTTACAAAATGGTATGTGCTTCACGCCGAGGCAAATGCAATACTAAAAGTAGCTCGTTCGACACAAACTTGCGAAGGAGCAACTTTATATATCACGCTTTCGCCATGTAAAGAATGTAGTAAACTAATACACCAATCGGGAATAAAAAGAGTCGTATATCTAGAAGGTTATAAAGATAATTCGGGATTAGAATTTTTAGAAAAAGCAGGCGTT
>NZ_JAYWDT010000270.1:0-27421 GCF_043779715.1 Flavobacterium sp. | reverse complement strand
TATAAATTTACCTTTTAATTATGGTATTGGGGAAGAAATAATCACTCCAGAATACGATCCGTTTAACCAGGATATTAAGCTAAAACAATTACTAGATGTAACTACTGATCCTGTCGATAAAGCAGAATATAAGAAAAGAGCTATCGATTTTACAAAAAGGAAAAGTATAAACTTTATCGGAGTAAGAAAAGACCGTGGACCCGAACAAAAACAACATTTTTATGATCCAGAAAACTTAACTGTTTCCTATTCATTTAACGAAGTCGAACACCATGATTTCGAAATTGAAGGATTGTTAGACCAACAAGTAAGAACCTCTGCCGATTATGCCTATACGTTTCAACCAAAACCGATAGAGCCATTCAAAAAAACAAAATTTTTGAAGAAAAGCAGCTATTGGAAAATGCTAAGTGATTTCAATTTCAATTATTTGCCTACAAGTGTAAACTTTAGTTCTACTATTTTACGCCAATATAACAGGCAACAATACAGACAAGTTGAAGTGCAAGGAATCGAACTTTCGCCATTGTACAAACGCAACAATATGTTCAATTATAATTACGGATTTAATTATAATTTGACTAAAAGTTTACGATTCAATTATACAGCAACCACAGCAAATTTGGTAAGAAATTATCTAGATGCAAACAACGATCCTATCGACGATTTTACAATTTGGGACGATTATTGGAATATAGGAACACCAAACCAACATTCGCAACAACTAACAGTTAATTACGAATTGCCAATAAATAAAATTCCAGCTTTAGCATTTATAAAATCCGATTATACTTATACGGGAGATTATTCTTGGCAAAGAGCTACATTGGCTTTACAAGCATTTCAGGCGAGCGATGGTAATACTTACGATTTAGGAAATACAATCCAAAATGCAAGTTCACATAAGTTGAATACGGCATTTAATATGGATACTTTTTATAAATATATTGGATTAACAAAAGGAAGAGTAAAAAAACCAACTCCAATAACACCGCCTTCTGCACCAAAACCAGGAGAAAAAGTAGTGGCAAAACCAAAAGTTAAAGAAATAAAACCCAACGTTTTTGTAGATGGATTAATAGGGTTAGCTACAAGTATCAAAAATATTCAGATAAATTATAACGAAACCAGCGGAACAATGCTTCCAGGGTATTTGCCATCAGTAGGATTTTTGGGTTCGTCTAAACCAACATTAGGATTTGTATTTGGATTGCAAGATGATGTGCGTTTTGAAGCTGCTAAAAATGGTTGGTTAACAAATTATGGTGAGTTTAATCAGAATTTTACACAAGTAAAAACCAAACAAATTACCGCAAATGCAAATATAGAATTGTTTCCAGATTTAAAAATCGATTTAATTGCCGACAGAACTCACTCCGATAATTTTTCAGAACAGTTTGATGCAGTAGGTGGTGTTTACAATTCACATTCGCCATATAATTTCGGGAATTTCTCTATTTCTACAGTTTTAATAAAAACAGCATTTTCTGCAAGTGACGAAACAAGATCTGCAGCGTTTGATGATTTCAGACAAAATAGATTGGTCGTTGCTGATAGATTAGCAACAATTTCTTACGGAACTTCGCAATTCCCTAGAGTTACCGATGTTAATAATCCGAACTTTGGTTATCCAGTCGGTTTCGGAAAAAACAATCAAGCCGTTTTATTACCATCGTTTTTGGCAGCCTATTCAGGAAGTGATGTTTCTGGAGTGTCGTTGGGAGCATTTAAAAATATTCCAATTCCTAATTGGACTGTAAAATATACGGGTCTTATGAGATACAAATTCTTTAAAAACAAGTTCAAAAGATTCTCATTACAACACGCATACAAAGCAGCTTATACCATAAATTCATACCGTTCTAATTTCAAATATACAAATCCAGCATCTACTGATACAGGAGGGAATTTTGAAAACAAAAATATTATTGGTAACGTGAATCTAACAGAACAATTTAGTCCATTAGTAAGACTGGATTTCGAAATGAAAAGCTCTATAAAAATTCTTGCCGAAATGAAAAAAGACCGAACTATGTCATTAAGTTTCGATAATAATTTGCTAACCGAATTAAAAGGTGTCGAATATGTTATTGGACTCGGATATCGCATAAAAGATGTAAGAATAAAATCACGATTGGCAGACAATGCAACGGGAGAAATAAAAAGTGATGTAAATATAAGAAGCGATGTGTCTTTTAGAAATAACAAAACAATAGTTAGAAATTTAGATTATAATAACAACCAATTAGCAGGAGGGCAAAATATTGTTTCGGCAAAATTGACTGCCGATTATTCTTTTAGCAAAAACCTGACAACACTTTTCTTTTTCGATTATTCGTTCTCGAAAGCGGTTATTTCGACATCATTTCCGCTAACAAGTATTCGTACAGGATTTACAATTAGATATAACTTTGGAAATTAAGTATTAAAAAAATAAGATTATTACAGTAATAATTTTACTTTTGTTTCAAATTAAAATTAAACAACAAAATGAACATACCAGCTAACTTAAAGTACACAAAAGATCACGAATGGATAAGTATTGATGGCGACATTGCTACAATAGGAATTACCGATTTTGCTCAAAAAGAATTGGGAGATATTGTATATGTTGAAGTTGAAACATTAGATCAAACCTTAGCGCAAGACGAAGTTTTTGGAACAGTGGAAGCTGTAAAAACAGTTTCGGATTTATTTTTACCACTTTCTGGCGAAATTATCGAATTTAATGAAGAACTTGAAGCAACTCCAGAAGTTGTAAATGCAGATCCTTACGGAAAAGCTTGGATGATTAAGGTGAAAATTTCTAATCCATCTGAAATCGAAAACCTACTTTCTAGTGATGACTATAAAAAACTTATTGGCGCCTAATAAAAACGCTATTTGGATTGCTCTTTTTTGGACGTTTTTGATACTTTACTTAAGTTTGAAAACAACGGTAAACGCCCCAAAAATTAATTTTCCAAATGCAGATAAAGTAGTTCATTTTACGTTCTATTTTGGTTTTGTTATTTTGTGGTATCGGTATTTAGCGTTTAGAAACAATGTGTTGCCAAACAGTAAAATTGCTCTGGTATTCGTTTCGATAATTTTCGGAATCGCCATCGAGTTTGCTCAGAAAATTATGACAACAACTCGTCAAGCAGATATTTGGGACGTTGTTGCCAATAGTACAGGAACTTTAGTAGGGATTTTTGTAGCAACAAAATTCTTTAAAGAAAATAAATCATCGAAAAGTTTCGATAAATAAAAATTATTAGAAAAACATCCCATTTCGGTGGGATTTTTCTATTTTTATACCTTTAATTTGTTAATTCATTATTATGAATATCAAGCAATACCTAGATTCTACTTACTTAAAAACAGCATTGCAAGCTAATTTGTCTGAAATTGAAAACACTAAAGTGGTAGAAAATTTCATTGATGAAGCCATTAGCGAAGAGTTTAAGCTGGTTATGATTCGTCCTGACAAAGTACAATTGGCTAAAAAAATGATAGAAAAAGCCAATTCGAAAGTGCTGGTTGGTACTGTTGTCGATTTCCCAGAAGGAAGTTCTAGTTTAGACAAAAAACTAGAAGAAGCACAAGGAGCGATAAACAATCATGCAGATGAGCTTGATTTTGTTATTAATTATGAAGCCTTCAAAAGAGGTGAAATAACATTGATAAAGCAAGAAATCATTGCTTGCGCACAATTAGGATTGTCACACAAAAAAGCAGTCAAATTTATTATCGAAGTGGCAGCACTTACAAATCATCAGATTATTCAGATTTCGGCATTAATAAAAAACACAATTATTGCCAATTTTAAAGAAGATAATTTTGCGCATATATTTGTAAAATCATCGACAGGCTTTTATAATACAGAAGATAATTTGCCAAACGGAGCTACAATTCCTACTATTATTTTAATGTTAGAAAACTCAAATCCACTTCCAGTAAAAGCAGCTGGTGGCGTAAGAACTTTAGATGAAGCTTTGGTAATGATTAGATTGGGTGTAAAAAGAATAGGAACATCCGCAGCAAAAACCATCGCAGACGGAAATGTTTCTACAGGAAATTATTAAAAAAATAAAAATGAAAAAATACCTTTTACTAATTATAGTTTTTCTTTCGATGCAAAATTTATTTTCGCAAGTAAGCAATCAAGAAAAATTTCCAATTTTTCCAGCGTGCGAAAACACAATGAATCAAGAGTTAGAGACTTGTTTTAATAATCAATTGCAAGATTTTATTTATAATAATTTCCAATTGCAAGAAGTTGCAAAAAAAGATAATTTCAAAGGAAAAATCATCACGTTGTTTGAAGTAGATAGCACAGGAACATTCAAAGTATTGTATGTTGATGCGGTAGATTCGGAACTAATAACCGAAACAAAAAGGGTTTTTTCGGCTTTGCCAAAAATCACGCCACCTACATATAACGGAAAGTCAACGTATGCAAAATATACAATTACAATAGCAATTCCGTTGCAAAGTGCAGCTCAGATTGCACAAGAAAAATTATTGCATGAAAACAAAATTGCAAATTCTACTTCGGTTTTAGCAAATAAAGAAAATCCAGAGTTTGAATCGGTAAAATTAAATTATAAAGAATTTAAAAATCCACAATTCAAAAGTCATCTTAATATTCCGTTTTCACATAATTTATACACCAATTTTGATGGAGAAATGAATCAAGTTGGGACTAATAATCATACGGCATCAAAACCATATAGTTACTCCGAAGTCGCAAAATATCATAATTTTGACGAAGCTTATAATGCAATCAAAATTAAGAAAGAAGGTTGGTGGGGACGAAAATTATTTAACGAAAACTTAGTTGCCATACAAGGAGAAGATTATTGGTTTACACTAAATCCTATTTTCGATTTGCGAATGGGGAAAAGTAACCCAAGCACCGAAGATTATACTTATGTAAACACGCGTGGTTTGCAAATACAAGGAGGTTTGGGTGAACAATTAGACTTTACCACAACCATTTATGAAAGTCAGGGTGTTTTTGCCGATTATTATAACCGATATGCAAATTCTATTCAGCCGTCGGGAGGAAATCCAGCAATTATTCCAGGAATAGGTATTGCAAAAGATTTTAAAACCACAAAATATGATTTCCCTTCTGCCGATGCAAATATTACTTACACGCCAAGTAAACACCTGAATTTGCAATTGGGTTACAGTCGAAATTTTATAGGCGATGGTTACCGCTCTTTACTGGAAGGAGATGGTGCGAGTCCGTATCCGTTTGTTAAAATAAACACCACTTTTTGGAAAATAAAATACACTAATACTTATATGTGGCTCAAAGATGTTCGCAAAGATGTAACACTAGACAGAACCTATGCTACAAAATATATGGCAAACCATTATTTGAGCTGGAATGCTTCAAAGAGATTGAATATTGGATTTTTCGAATCGGTAATTTGGACAAACGACAACAATCGTGGTTTTGATCTTAATTTTGTGAATCCAATTATTTTTTATCGTTCGGTCGAATTTTCATCATCAGCAAGAAGCGGAAATGCAGTTTTAGGAATTACGTCTAAGTATAAATGGAATAATAATATTAATTTATACGGACAATTCTTGCTTGACGAATTCTCGCTTGGCGACATGAAATCTGGCGAAAAAAGCTGGAAAAACAAATATGGTTATCAGTTGGGAGCGAAATATTTTAATGCTTTTGGTATGAAAAATCTATACCTGCAAGCAGAATATAATCATGTGCGTCCATATGTTTATGCACATAGTAATGCTATTACAAATTATGGTCACAACAACCAAAGCATGGGGCACAATTGGGGTTCTAACTTTAAAGAGCTAACAGGAATTGCACGTTTTCATAAAAATAGATTGTTTGCCGATGCAAAAATAAGCGTAGGAATTCGTGGTTTCGATTTTGATACTGCAACCGATGCGAAAAATTACGGTTCTAATATTTACAAAGATTACGACGAGTTAAGAGCTTACGAAAAAGGGGTTGCCATAGGACAAGGGAATAAAACAAATGTTTTTATTGCTGATGTTCAGGCCGGATATTTATTAAACCCAAGTACAAATCTGAAACTTTTTGGAAATTTAATTTACAGAAATTTTTCGCCACAGGAAAACACGACTGCAATATTCAAAGAAAGTACCACTTGGTTTTCTATAGGATTGCGTGCCGATGTGTTTAACTGGTATTTGGATTATTAAAAAATAAAGATGTTAGATTTGAATATTCCTATTGGTTATTCCTATCTTTGCAAAGTTTTAAAAAATAAATATTTCTGCCTTGAGCGCAACAAATACATTTCCTTCCATAAAATCTATTTTCAATGATTTCAAAGAAATTACCAAAGCTGGTCTTGCTATTAGCGTGGTTTTCTCATCATTGGCTGGGTATTTACTTGGAATTCATCAGTTTAATTTGTCGAGTGTGTATGTTCTTATCATGCTTGCTATTGGTGGATATTGCATGGTTGGTGCCTCAAACGCTTACAATCAAATTATCGAAAAAGATTTAGATGCTTTGATGGACAGAACTAAAAATCGTCCTATTCCTGCGGGAAGGATGTCAGTAAATACCGCTTTTATAATTGCAACAATTTTAACCATTATAGGATTAACGATTTTGTATTTGATAAATCCTAAAACAGCAATGTTTGGAGCGATTTCAATATTTTTATACACTTGTGTTTATACACCACTAAAAACAGTAACTTCATTATCGGTTTTTGTGGGTGCTTTTCCTGGAGCAATTCCGTTTATGTTGGGTTGGGTTGCTGCCACAAATGATTTTGGTATCGAAGCCGGAACCTTATTTTTAATTCAATTTTTTTGGCAATTTCCTCATTTTTGGGCAATAGGTTGGTTTTTATTTGAAGATTACAAAAAAGGCGGATTTTATATGTTGCCAACAGGAAAAAGAGACAAAGGAACTGCAATGCAGATTATTTTATATACACTTTGGTTAACAGCAGCTTCGGTTTTGCCAAGTTTTGGTTATACAGGGAGATTATATTTAACGACTGTTTCGGCAGTAATCGTTGGTTTATTAGGTTTGTGGATGCTTTTTTATGCCATCAAATTATACAAAAACAAAACCGATAAATCTGCAAAAACATTAATGTTAGTAAGTGTTGCCTACATATCACTGATACAAGTGGTATATATATCAGATAAATTTTTACGATAATAATTATGGAAGGAATGACTATTAAAGAGCATAACGAAAGAAAAGCAAGATCATACAAATTATTGTTGCTTTTTGCTATGATTAGTATGTTTATGATGTTTGCGGGATTAACGAGCGCGTACTTGGTAAGTTCTTCTCGAAAAGATTGGATACACACTATGGTTTTGCCATCAGCATTTACAATAAGTACTATTGTTATAGTTTTGAGTAGTATTACGATACATTTGGCCAAAAAAGCAATACAAAGAGATGACAGAAAAAGCACAACATTATTCCTTTTAGGAACATTAGTTTTAGGAATTGCGTTTATTTTCTTTCAATTTAAAGGGTTTAGTCAAGTAGTCGAAATGGGTTATTTTTTTACAGGTAGCGAGAGCACGGTTACGTCTTCTTTCTTGTATGTTTTAACTATTTTGCACCTTGCACATCTCGTAGCAGGATTAATTTCACTATTAATTATAATTTATAATCATTTTAAACAAAAATACAATTCAACTCAAAGTACTGGTATAGAGCTTGGTGCGATGTTTTGGCATTTTTTAGATATTCTTTGGGTATATTTGTTTTTATTTTTATATTTCGTAAAATAATAAAATATTGTAAATTTGACAACTTTATAAACACAATTCTATGGCAACGACAGTTACTACTAGTGCTGAAGGCAAAACTTGGGGAGGCGGAAAAGAGCCAATGGGCATAAGCTACGGAAAAATGATGATGTGGTTTTTCATCGTTTCCGATGCACTAACATTCTCAGGATTCTTGGCAGCATACGGTTTTTCAAGATTTAAATTTATCGAAACTTGGCCTTTGGCCGATGAGGTTTTTACTCACTTTCCTTTTATGCATGGTGTTTCAGCACCTATGTATTATGTGGCATTTATGACATTTGTACTGATTTTTTCATCGGTAACAATGGTTTTAGCAGTTGATGCTGGACATCAAATGAAAAAAAATAAAGTAATCCTTTATATGTTTTTAACCATTATAGGGGGTTTTATATTCGTAGGCTCACAAGCTTGGGAATGGAAAAATTTCATCAAAGGAGAATATGGTGCTGTAGAAACTAAAGGTGGTTCTATATTACAATTTATAGATAAAGATGGGAAAAGAATTGCACTTGGTGAATTTGCAGCAGATATTCCTAGCGAAAGAGTAGCAGATACTAAAAGTAAAGGAATTTGGTTTTTCGGTAACGAAACTTTACCAACTTATTCAGTAGAAGAAGTTGTAGAAGGATTCAAAGCGCATCCAGAAGTACTAATTCGTACTGAAGTTATCGACCCGAAAACAAAGAAAAAAATCACTTTATCTCGTGAAGAATCTCTAAAAAGAATCGAAGGAACGCAATATGTAGTTGAAGGAGCAAATTTAGTTCGTAATGAATACGGACAAAAATTATTTGCCGATTTCTTTTTCTTTATTACTGGTTTTCACGGTTTTCACGTATTTTCTGGAGTAATGATTAACGTTTTAATCTTTTTTAATATCCTTTTAGGAACTTACGATAAGAGAAAAAGTTATGAAATGGTAGAAAAAGTAGGATTATATTGGCACTTTGTCGATTTAGTTTGGGTATTTGTATTTACATTCTTCTACCTAGTTTAGTTTTTTAATAAAAGAAAAATATATTGTTATGTCACACGAACACGTATCAAATGTAGGAAGAATCTGGAAAGTTTTCGGATTGTTATCAATAATTACAATAGTTGAGGTTATTTTAGGAATTGTTAAGCCTGACGTTTTACAATTTAATACTTTTTTAAGTATGGGATTGTTAAACTGGATTTTCATTATCTTAACTGTATATAAAGCATACTGGATTATGTGGGCTTTTATGCACCTTGAAGGAGAAGCTGCGTCTTTGCGTTGGGCAGTTGTAGGAACATTAGTGTTCTTAATTATTTATTTAGTATTTATTTTGCTAGTTGAAGCTGATTATATATTCGAGATTTTTAAAAATTCTACCATAAAATGGAATTTTTAAAACATATTAATTCAAAAAAAAGCTCCTATTACAGGAGCTTTTTTTATTTTTGTACTCAAATAAATTATACTTTCCCTCATGAGAAATAAATTAGTTCTAATTATCCTTCTAATACTTCCTGTTTTAATTTATTTAATATTTGCAACAGCAACACACAACTCGCTTTTTTTGCCAACAATTTCTAGAAATAATAAGGAATTGCCAAAATGGAAAAGCCTTGATGGTAAACCAGTTTTACTAAAAAATAGAATTACAGTTTTGGGATTTGTAGGAAATGATATTTTAAAAAACGAAGAAAATCTATTTAATCTAAACCAAAAAATATACGGAAAATACGAAGGTTTTGATGATTTTCAGTTGGTAATGATAGCTCAAGAAGGTTCTGAACCACAAGTGAAAAATTTATTAGAAAAACTTGCAAGATTCTCTGATAACTTATCAGGTTGGAAGTTTGTTTTTGCCAAACCAAATGAGATTCAATCTTACTATGATTCATTTAAATTACATGATCATCTTAATGAAAATGGCAGTACAACAAAGGTTGTTATTATAGATAAAGATAAAAACCATCGCGGGCGAAAAGGAAAAAACAAAGAAGGGAAAAACGAATATAAAGAAAGTTATAACACAAATTCTGCTGCCGATTTACATAACGACATGTCCGACGATGTAAAAATCATGCTCAGAGAATATCGATTGGCTTTGAAGAGGAATAAGAATCAAGAAGATTTTCGTTTACACGTTAAAAAATAAATAATGAAAAACAAATCATATATAGGAACTGCTTTTATTATTCTAGTTTTTGGGATTTATTTTGTTCCTAAAATTATAGACAAAATAAAAAATGATGACATTGTAAAAGGAGATAGATTAAATATTGAAGGAACTACAGCATCGACCAAAAGTGATTTGATGACTATTGGAAAAGCGCCGAAGTTTTCATTAACAAACCAAGATAAAGTAACAATCTCTGATGAAAGTTATAAAGGAAAAGTGTATGTTGTCGAATTTTTCTTTTCTACTTGTCCGTCAATTTGTCCAATTATGAATAGAAATATGAAACTGGTTCAAGAAGCATTTGCTTCAAATTCTAATTTCGGAATTGCTTCAATAACCATAAATCCAGAAAATGACACGCCGGAAGTACTGAAAAAACATGCCGAAATGATAAATGCAAAAGGAGTAAACTGGCATTTTCTTACTGGTGATAAAGCTAAAATTTTCGAAATTGCAAACAAAGGTTTTAACCTATTTGCTGGAGAAAATAAAAAAGTAAATGGAGGATTCGAACATTCTGGTTTTTTTGCATTAATAGATAAAAATGGAGATATTCGTTGCCGAAAAGACGAATTTGGAAATCCTATTATCTATTACGATGGGCTGGAAGAAAAAGGAGTAACAGCAATAAAACAAGATATTACTAAATTATTAGCAGAATAAAAATGGAAAATAAGATTTCAGAAAAAAAGTACAATGTTTGGATTACTGTATTGTCAATTACGATTCCACTTGTGGTTGCTATTTTATTTAAAGTAAAACTAAGAGATTTAGGTTTCGATGTAAAACCATTGTCGTTCTTGCCACCTATTTATGCCACAATTAATGGGATTACTGCCATAGTATTAGTTTGGGCAGTTATTTCTATCAAAAACGGAAAACGAAAATTACACGAGAATCTAATGAAAACTGCTATTGCACTTTCGGTAGCGTTTTTAGGAATGTATGTGGCGTATCATATGACATCGGAAGCTACAAAATATGGCGGAGAGGGTGTTTTGAAAGCAGTTTACTTTTTTATATTAATTACTCACATTATACTATCAATAGTGACTATCCCTTTGGTCTTAGTAACTTATGTTCGAGCTCTAGCCGAAAAATTTGACAAACACAAGAAAATAGCAAAAATCACTTTTCCTATTTGGTTGTACGTTGCTGTTACTGGTGTTATTGTATATCTAATGATTTCTCCGTATTATGTTAATTAGATTCGAAAATCGAAAGTCGAAAGTTGAAAGTTCAGGGCGAAAAATATTTTTTCTATTACCTTTTGCCTTTTGCCTTTTGCCTTTTGTCTCAAACGCGCAATGCGCCATGTGTCGTGCTTCGTTAGAAAGCTCAGGAAACGTATCGCAAGCAGAAGCTGTAAATGATGGGATTATATACTTAATGATTATTCCGTATGTTCTTGTAGCACTTATTGCCTTTGCAGTTTACAGAATGTATAATAAGAAAAAGTAATTACATTCCATTTATATTTACTTTCACATTTCCTGTAATATTCAAAAAAGCAACGATAGAATTATTAGTGAGTTGTACTTTTTCGAAAACAATATCGTTTAGTTTTCCGTTTACAAAAACGCCAGTCATAGGCGAATAATTATTCAAATATTTTAGAATATTTTGTTTTCCTTCTTCTAAATTTGGTTGTATCGAGTAACGACAATTTTCTCTTATTTTGTTTAATACTAAACCTTGTGCAAACCAGTTAGCAGTTTTCATGAGTTTGCTTTTGGTATCTAAGGCATAATCTAAATCATCAAAAAATAATTCTTTAGTTTCCGCATTATATTGCGGGAAACCAGATAAATAAATGCGCCCGTTAAGGCTTCCAAGCATGTCTAATGCAATAACCATTTTGCCTTGTTTGTGCCAGATTTCTACATTTTGTATCGTTACTTTTCGTTTCCCTGAGCCAAACTCTTTTCCTTTAAAATTGGCTGTCATTACTCTCGAAGCATCTTGATATGTAGAAACAGCGGCGATATTTGCCACTACTTTTTCGGGCAAATTGGCGATGGGTTTTAGCACCATTTTTTCTTTGGCAAAATTAGGTTTTGGCTTTTGTCCTATATAGGATTCCATCAAGCACTTAAGACCAACAGTCATTGAAACCGCATTTTTTTGTAAAGTAGCTTCAGTAGCATATATTTCTTGTGGTGTTACTTTTAGCCAAGTCTGATACGTTGGACTCATCTCGAATGGTTCGCTTGCTTTTTGCATCATTTCGAGAATATTAGATTTAAAATCAAGTGATTTTTCTAACGATTCATCAATAGTTTTTTCAATTTTATTTCTAAAAATTCGAATCGTTGGATTTACTAAATAGGTAATAGGAATTTCTTTTCCTGCAATTAAAATCGTTGGGCTTTCTTGCCATTCAAAATCTTGTAGTTCGGTTGTTGTAGTAATTTTCCAATTGCTCATTTTTACATCACTCAAAAAAGTAACAGTTCCGTTTAGGTTTAATTCGCGAGTATCATATAAACTAAGACCTAATGCCGATGTTCCGTATCTGACTTTTGCCCAAATTTTTAGTGGAACAATTGTTTTTAGTTTGTTGTTTTCTTCCGAAATTAATATTGGAGCATTCTTCCAGATTTTCATTTCGGTTTTATCATCATCAATATTATGGTCATCATAAATTAATCCAATCAAAGCTTTATTGGTTTGATTTTCAATATCTTTTAATGTCAATGTTACCGGAAAACTAATGTAAGAAGAAGTTACGGGATAAGTTATAGGCGTCGCTTCGTCTGGTTCGGGTTTCATGAGTTCTATTTTTTGAGTTGACGAACAACTGGTGTAAAAAATTGCCAGTGTAAATAATCCAATAATTCGCAAAATGTTTTTCATCAAAAAAAGAATTTGAGCAAATGTAAAATTATTTTTTAAAATTTTTCATGCATTAATTGTAACAAATTGTTAAAGGAAGAGTCTTATTGTAAATTTAATTTAGAAAAGGTTAAATTCGCTAAACATAAAACTTCCATGTTATATAAAATGCAAAATATAAAATACTCATTTTTAATAATTACAACAATATTCTGTTCATTTATTTCTTTTGGTCAAGCCAAAAAATGGACGCTCGAAGAATGTGTAACTTATGCAGTCGAGCATAATATTTCGATAAAACAATCTACTTTAGACAAAGAATTATCTGATATTTCTAAAAAAGATGCGATTGGAAGATTTCTACCTTCGGTAAATGCGCAAGGTTCTCATTCATGGAATATTGGTTTAAATCAGAATATTACCACAGGTTTGTTAGAAAACCAAACGACACAATTTACTTCAGCAGGATTAAATGTTGGGATAGATATTTATAAAGGTTTGCAAAATCAAAATCAGTTGCGAAAAGCAAATCTTAGTAGAATTGCATCTCAATATCAGCTAACAAAAATGCAAGAAGATGTTTCATTAAATGTTGTAAATGCTTATTTGCAAATACTTTTTAGTAAAGAAAATCTAAAAGTGCAACAGGAACAATTGGCTTACGACAATAAACAATTAGAAAGAACTAACGAACTTGTAGAGGCTGGAGTGACGCCTCGAGGAGATTTACTTGATGTGAAAGCGACTGTGGCTTCGGATAATCAGCGATTGATTGCTGCCGAAAACGCCTTGTTTTTAGCTAAATTAAGTTTAGCACAGCTGTTACAAATAGATAATTTTCAAGAATTTGATATTGCCGATGCTGAAATCCCTGTTCAAGAGAGTACCATTTTAATGCAAGACCCAAAAGTAATTTTAGATAAAGCAAAAGAAATCAGAACCGATTTGAAAATTGCCCAAACGAATGTGCAAATTGCTGAAAAAGATGTCAAAATTGCTCGTGGTGCTTACCAACCAACATTACAAGGTTTTTATAGTTTTAGTACACGTGCAGGATATTCGAATAGAGTTGTTGGATTTGAGCCAAATACTAGTAATCCGACATCAATAATTGGATATGTAGATGGTACAAATCAAGCTGTTTTGCAACCTAATTTCTCTACCGTTTTAGGTAAGCCAGATGCAGTTTTTAATCAGTTTAGCGATAATAAAGGACAAAGTTTTGGATTAAATTTAAACGTTCCCATCTTTAACGGATTTTCAGCAAGAAATAATGTGTCTCGTTCTAAAATTGCACTAGATCGTTCGAAAATAACATTGCAGCAACAAGAATTAGATTTAGAAAGAACAGTTTTTACCGCTTATACCGATACAAAAGGTGCACAAAAAACGCATGAAGCAGCCGTTTCAACGTTAGAAGCGAGACAACAGGCATTCAATTATGCAAAAGAAAGATATGAAGTAGGACTCATGAATGTTTTCGATTTCAATCAGGCACAAACTTTATTTGTAAATGCGCAATCAGATGTTTTAAGAACCAAATACGATTATATTTTTAGAACTAAAATTTTAGAATTTTACTTCGGAATTCCAATTATTAAAAAACAATAAGTTATCATGACAAAAAAAACAAAATATATTTTATTAGGATTAGTTGTTGCCGCAGCTATAGGTGCAATATATCTTAAAAAATCAGGAGTTATAGGCGACAATAATAAAGGTAAAGAAGTAGAAATTGCGACAATAGCACAACGAACTGTAACTGAAACCGTTTCTGGAACCGGAAAAATTCAGCCAGAAATTGAAGTGAAAATTTCATCGGAAGTTTCGGGAGAAATTATTGCGCTTCCTATAAAAGAAGGACAAATTGTAAAAAAAGGAGATTTATTAGTAAGAGTAAATCCAAAATTATATACACAAGGATTGAATCGTTCACAAGCTGGTTTGTCTAATACTAAAGCTGGATTAAGTCAAACCGATGCTCAGTTTAAAGAAGCAAAAGCAAGTTATGAAAGAAGCAAAAAATTATATGATAAAGGCATAATTTCTAGAGCTGAGTGGGACAAATCGGTGGCTAGTTATGAAGGTGCTCAGGCATCAAAGCAAGCAGCGTATTATAATGTGCAAAGTGCCTCGGCAACAGTAAATGAGTCGAGAGAAAATTTAGGAAAAACAGCAATTTACGCGCCAGTTGACGGAACGATTTCTAAGCTTGATGTGGAATTAGGTGAGCGTGTTTTAGGAACACAACAAATGACGGGTACAGAAATGATGCGTGTTGCCGACCTAAATAACATGGAAGTCGAAGTTGATGTAAATGAAAATGATATTGTAAAAATTTCTATTGGAGATGTTGCGAAAGTTGAAGTAGATGCTTATTTGAAAAAAGAATTTAAAGGAATTGTAACTAGCATCTCTAACTCTGCCAGTACAACTATGACTGCCGATCAAGTAACTAATTTTAAAGTAAAAGTTAGAATCCTTAAAGAATCATATCAAGATTTAATGGTTGGAAAATCAACTAGTTTTTCGCCTTTTCGTCCAGGTATGACAGCAACTGTCGATATTATTACAACTCGTAAAGAAAATGTCGTTGCAGTTCCAATTAGTGCTGTTGTTATGAGAACCGATACGACTTCTTCACGAAAAGAATTTATTGTTGACGACGAAAACTCAGACAATTCAGAAGAAGCACCAGAAGTAAAAAACGAAAAAAGATACGAGTGTGTTTTTGTAAAAGCGGGAGATAAAGTAAAGCTTCGTGTCGTAACTACGGGAATTCAAGATGACACTTATATAGAAGTGCTTTCGGGTCTAAGAAAAGGCGAAACTATTGTAACCGGACCTTATACAACAGTTACCAAAGAGCTAAATCCTGACGATGCGGTTTATGTAAAAACCAAAGAGCAAATTGCTGCCGAAAAGAAAAAAGAAAAAGACAGTAAAGACAGTTAATAAAAAAAAGCTCCTACAATGGAGCTTTTTTTACATTTTTACTTTAAACTTTGTAATTTTGCTGTCTTAGACTTTATCGTTCAAAAAATGACATACATATTAAATATAGAAACCGCTACAAGAAACTGTTCCGTTGCTTTATCGCAAAACGGAAATGTTATTGCTTGTAAAGAAATTGCCGAAGCTGGTTATTCTCACGCAGAGAAATTGCATGTTTTTATTGATGAAATTCTAAAAGAAAACAAGATTGCTTTCAAGGACTTGTCTGCCATTGCGGTAAGTCAAGGGCCAGGTTCTTATACGGGTTTGCGCATAGGTGTTTCGGCAGCAAAAGGATTGTGTTATTCGTTAGATATTCCACTTATTGCTATAGATACTTTAGAAGTTTTGACTCGAAAACTGACTGTCGAAAGTGGAATAATTATTCCCATGATTGATGCCAGAAGAATGGAATGTTATACGGCAATTTTTGATACTAAATACGAAAAAAAACGGGAAGTAAAAGCCGAAATTATCGATGAGAATTCTTTTTCAGAAATAACCGAGATAATTCATTTTGTAGGAGATGGTGCTACTAAATGCAAAGATGTTTTAACCAATATAAGATTTGTTTACCATGACGAAATAGAATTTCCGTCAGCAAATGAAATGTGCAAAATGGCTTATGATAAATACAAAAAAAACGACACCGTTGATGTCGCTTATTTTGAACCTTTTTATCTAAAAGATTTTATGATGACTGTATCGTCAAAATAATTAGTCGGCCATTTCGTCTGCTGCTTTTTCTGAACTTTCTGAAGTAAAATTATTAGCTTTTTTCTTCACAGTTTCTACTGTATCATGCGCTATTACTTCAGCTTTATCAATCAAATCACTAGTTTTTTCTTTAATAGAATCAACAACTTTCTCAATTGCTTCTTCGGCTTGAGGAACATATTCTGTTGCTTTTGCTTTTGCTTGTTCTGCAAAATCTTCTACTTTGTCAATTAGTGGTGCTGCACTTTCTTTTGCTTTTGCAATTGCATCATCAGCGAAATCTCCTGCTTGGTCAATTACTTCGTCTACTTTTTTTGAACCAAATATGTTCTTAAAAAAACTGGCTACTCCCATTTTGTTTAAATTTTTAAGTTATTCATGTAAAACTACATAATTTTGTTTAAATTATATTTCTAAATTGTTAAATATTTCTTCGATTGTAGTTTTTGGCATCAAACAAGTTTTGTTTTGACAAACATAAAATAGGTTCTCATTTTCGATATATCGATTTTCTAAAAATGGTAATTCTGAATTTTTTGTTGTTCCAGCAATAATAATATGGGGTAAATATTTGGCATTTATTTTTTGACTGTTTACCAATGCGTTTTCACCGCAAATCGCCAGTTCTTTATTGTCTTCAGACAAATTCATCCATAAATTTAACCAGTTCGAATAAGCCGATGCATAATCGATATTCGGAATCATATGATGCAACATTTGTAATGCTATTTTCTCATAATAATTATTGCTAAATAAAATACTCAAGACGTATAAATTATTAGCCATAACTGAGTTTGAAGCTGGCATAACATTGTCTTCGGTTTCGAAATGCTGCGCAATAAGTTGTGCCGAATTCCTAGAATTGAAAGCAAAAAATTGTTGTTTTTCGTCATAAAAATTATCAAAACAATAATCAGTCAGTTGTTTGGCTTGATGCAAATATTTTTCTTCTAAAGTAGTTTGGTATAAACTAATAAATGCATCAACTGTAAAGGCGTAATCTTCTAGAAAACCTTCAATAGTACTTTTGTTATTTTTGTATGAATGATATAAAAACCCTTCCGTAGACCATTGTTTATCTACAATAAATTTTGCGTTTTTCTTGGCAATAGCCAAATAGTTTTCATTTCCTAAAGCATTGTAAGCATCAACATATCCCTTTAGCATAATGGCGTTCCAGGAAGTGAGCGATTTGTCGTCGAGTCTAGGTTTTGCTCGATTTTCTCTTTCGGTAAAAAGTAATTGTTCCCAGTTTTTCTTTTTATTTTGTAATTCGTTTTCTGTAAAGCCAAATTGTGAAGCTACACTTTCTAAAGTTTGACTTTGTATTAAAACATAATTGTCGTGTTCCCAAAAACCAAAATCATTTACATTGTATAAATGGCTGAAAACTTCGAAATCATTTTGCAAAATTTCTTGTAACTGGTCTTTTGTCCAAACATAAAAAGTACCTTCTTCGAGTTTGTTATTTTGGTTTAAACTATCGGCATCGAGTGCCGAAAAGAAACCATTATCTGAATTTAAAAATTCCCTTTCTACGAAAGTTAACGTTTTTTCGATGACTTCTTTGTACAGCGGATTTTTGGTTCTTTTGTAGGCTTGCGCGTATAAAGAAATGAGTTGCCCGTTGTCATATAACATCTTTTCGAAATGCGGAACATGCCAGCGCATATCGACCGAATAACGTGAAAACCCACCATCAATAGTGTCAAAAAGCCCGCCGTGAGCCATTTTAGTTAGCGTTAAATCGACAAAGTTGAGTAAATCTTGGGATTTAGTTTGAAAACCATAACGTTGCAAGAACAAATAATTGTTTGGCATCATAAATTTAGGAGCACGAGCGTAGCCACCATATTCCCAATCGAAACTTTTAGACCATTTTTCGACTAATGGTTTTATATTATTGGTGTGATTTTGTTCCTGAGAAGTGTTATGTTCTATAATACCTAAAATCTGAATGCCTTGGTGTAGTTTCTCTGCATATTCGATGATTTTTTCAGGCGATGAAATGTACATTTCGTGCAATTGTTGTAAGGTATTTGTCCATTCTTCTCTCCCGAAATAAGTGCCACCCCAAACTGGTCGTCCGTCGGGAAGGCAAACGACATTTAGTGGCCAGCCGCCACGATTGGTCATCATTTGAACGGCTTTCATATATATTGCATCTACATCTGGGCGTTCTTCTCGATCTACTTTTATAGAAATAAAGTTTGGATTCATTACTGATGCGACTTCTTCGTTTTCGAAACTTTCGTGTTCCATCACGTGACACCAGTGGCAAGCGGAATATCCGATACTTATAATGAGGAGTTTGTTTTCTTTTTGGGCTGTTGCCAATGTTTTTTCTGACCAAGCTTGCCAATGTATTGGATTGTTGGCGTGTTGTAACAAATATGGACTGGTTTCTAAATTTAGCTGATTCATAATGATTGGTTTAGCCCTGATTGTCGAATTACTCTCGTAATTACCTTTTTCTTGCTTCTTTAGAAAGGAAAAGATATAGCGTACAGCAGGAGATAGCTTCAAAAAAAAAGCGTTTCAAATATTGAAACGCTAATTTATGATTTAATGAGGATTTATTTTAGTTCGAATGTGATTTTTAGTCTCAATTTTGGATTTTTTATGCTACGCATTAAGTGCTTCAACTTTTAATTCAGGTTCGTTTAGCATGTCTTTTAGCATGCTTTCTATTCCGTTTTTTAGGGTAAATGTTGATGAAGGACAACCGCTACAAGCGCCTTGCAAAATAACTTTTACTTGTTTTGTATCTTCGCAATAAGAATCGAAAAGAATATTTCCGCCATCGGCAGCAACGGCTGGACGGATATATTCTTCGATAATATTGATGATTTTTTGTGAGGTAACATCAAGATTGTCAAAGTTTGTAATTTGTTGTTTTTCCTCGTGTTTGGTTGCTACGATTTTGGTTTCGTCGACCGCAATATTTCCGTTTTCGATAAATTCTTTGATAAAACTACGAACTTCTGTAGTGATTTGTTGCCATTCTGCCACGGCATATTTAGTTACCGAAATATAATTTTCATCGATAAAAATTTCTTTTACAAAAGGAAAATTAAATAACTCTTTGGCTAAAGGTGAAGCGTAAGTTTCATCTATATTTTTGCATTCAACAATTGTTTTTGTTAGTTTTTTGCTAGCTACAAACTTCATTACCGAGGGATTTGGTGTACTTTCGGCATAAACTGTTACGGGAGATTTTTTTGGAGTTTCGGTTTGTTTTACGACTTCGCCACCATTGCTTACAAAAGCTTCCATTTGTTCTGCAACAGCGTGTTTTACATCTTCCCATTCAACAATATTGTACTTTTCGATAGCCACAAAATTCCCTGAGATATAAACTGTTTTTACAAATGGTAAATAAAATAATTGTTGTGCAAGTGGGGATTCGCCAGCTTCGTCTATGTTTTTGTATTCGTAACTTTGGTTTGGTGTTATGAAATAAGAAAATTCGAATTTTTGAATATTCGGATTGTTCGTGTCTTTTATGGTGATAAGTTTCATGTATAGATATTTATTTTTATTGGAATATGGTATATTTATGAAGGAATCTTTATTTGTGTTCGTGATTTATTATCATAAATATTTTATTGTGTTTTTATTTTATGCAAAATTAAGAAACCTAATTGGTTTATAATAAATTACTTTTTTAATTAATGATTAATTTAACTTTTGATAAACTGTTAATTTATGTATCTATCGATGCAAAAATATTGCATAAGTAGAAAAACTTTCGCAAAAAATTATATCTTTGAACGTTTAGAAAAATTTATTGGCTTGCCTTTAGTTTTACTAAAAGTAATTCGTGTCCATTTCGCACTAAAAAGATAATAAAAAATGAATTTCAAAAAAATAGTATTAGCATTAGCTTTTATTTCAACTCAATTTGCTTTCTCCCAAGAAGGTATCGCTGTTTACTCGGATTATTTATCAGATAATTATTATTTATTGCATCCATCGATGGCCGGAGCTTCTAGTTGTAATAAAGTAAGGCTAACGGCTCGTAAACAGTGGTTTGGAAGTAGCGATGCGCCATCATTACAAACTTTAAGTTATAATGGTTCTCTTGGGGAAAGCGGAAAATCTGGTATTGGAGTAATCCTTTTTAATGATAATAATGGGTATCACTCACAAAAAGGAGGTAAAATAACCTATGCACATCACATTATGTTTTCTAGAAGTGCAGTCGATTTGAACCAATTGTCATTTGGATTAAGTGCAGGATTGGTACAAAATCAGTTAGATGAGACTAGTTTCGATTTGAATGATTTTGATCCTATTATTGCAGGAGTTCTTCAAAAAGCATCTTACCTTAATGTCGATTTTGGAGCATCCTATAATTTATTAGATTTTTATGTGCATGCAACTGTTAAGAATGCACTTTTTCAGAGTAGAGGTATTTATACTGAATTTGAATCTGATAATTTAAGAAAATATCTTTTAAGTGCGGGTTATACTTTTGGTAATTCAAGAAAATTACTTTGGGAGCCTTCAGTATTATTTCAATTAACAGATAGAACTAAGGAAAAAGCGCTTGATGTAAATCTTAAAGTTTATAAAGCGGTCGATTTTGGTAAAATTTGGGGTGCTTTATCATACAGAAGAAGTTTTGATGGTTCTCAATATGTAGATGGTACAGAATTGAAAAATCAATATTTGCAATACATTACGCCAATTGTTGGTGTAAATTACAAGAAATTTATGTTTGCTTATACTTATTCTAATGTTACAGGAAAAGTTAAGTATGACACAGGAGGTTACCATCAAATTACTTTAGGATTTGATTTTGGTTGTAAAAAAGAAAGATACGATTGTAATTGTCCAGCAATTAATTAATTATAAAACTTGTCCCGATTATTTCGGGACTATTTTTTTTGTATAAATATGGTTATTAAAGAAGTAAACGGAAAATATCCACAAATTCCAGAAGATTGTTTTGTTGCCGAAAATGCGACAATAGTTGGCGATGTTACTTTTGGTTCATCTTGTAGTGTTTGGTTTAACGCTGTAATTCGTGGAGATGTTAATTTTATTACTATTGGAAACAAAGTAAATATTCAAGATGGTGCAGTTATACATTGTACCTATCAGAAGCATCCAACGATTATTGGAAACAATGTTTCTATAGGACATAATGCCATTGTTCACGGATGTACTATTCACGACAACGTATTAATAGGAATGGGCGCTATTGTTATGGATAATTGTATTATAGAAAGCAATTCAATTATTGGAGCTGGCTCGGTAGTTACTCAAAATACGGTGGTTGAATCTGGAGCTATTTATGCAGGAATTCCTGCCAAGAAAGTAAAAGACATTGACCAAAGTGATTTTGCGGGCGAAATTGAACGTATTTCTAATAATTATGTGATGTACTCGAGTTGGTTTAAGGAAGACTAGCAGCGAGACGAGCGATAGCGAACTCGCGAAGCAATTGTTCGGGCTTACTAGCATACTATATTCCTTTTGTCGTTACAATCTCGCCAAGAATAATGGCGAGGATTTCACTTCTAGTAAGACTAAACTGGATTTTATTTTTTATTTTTGGGAATACACAAAGAGGCTAGTTGTCCATTTTTAAAATGATTATGTGATTAGTATAAAACAATGACATATAAAAAACAAAAACATTTCTTATATTTACCTAATGAAAAAACGGTTACACATAATAATTCTAACGCTTGGCTTCTTTTTGTCGCCAACTTTGAGTTATGCGTGTGGAACTAAAACCGAAAAAACATGTTGCAAAAAAGAAATTGCTAAAGAAACTAAAAAAAAGGACTGTTGCAATAACAAACACTCAAAAGACAAAGACAAAGGTTGTGGAGGAAAATGTGGACACTCAAACTGCACAACTTCAATAGTAAATTTTAGTATAATTTCATTCAACGAAATCGAATTTAAAAATAATAGTTTTGATTTTTCTTCCGAAAAATCGAAATTTTATCATTCAGAAACCTTTATTTCTTCAGGTTTTACTTCCGTGTGGCTTCCGCCTAAAATAAAATAATTCAAAATTTTGACAGCCATAAAACTGTCTTGTCGAAAACAAACACTTTGTTTTCGAAATCATTTATTTACAAAAAAAATAAAATTTTATCATAAAGAAACGGAGTTCGTGAATTCCTTTCAAAAAACTAAAAATTATGAACAAATCAATATCAAAAGTATTGGTAGCAATAACCGTATTGTTATCATTCACAGCGTGTGAAGCACAAATTAAAAACGCAAAAACAGAAACAGTTAAAATTTATGGCAACTGTGATATGTGCGAAAAAGCAATTGAAAAGGCAGGGAATCTAAAAGAGATGGTCAAAGTAGATTGGAATGTAGATACAAAAATGGCAACTATAACTTACGATGCAAAAAAAACAAATCAAGATGCAATTTTAAAACGCATTGCATTAAGTGGTTACGACAGCGACAAATTTCTTGCACCAGATAACGAATATTCAAAACTGCCAGGTTGTTGTCAATACGACAGAGTAGCAAAAGTTCCTGTTAGTACAGAACCTAAAACAGAAGTTGTTACTGAGGACCATAGCAATCACGCAAATCATACCGAAACGCCAACCCGAGGCGAAGCCGAATCGAGCGGAGATAAAGTTGAAGTTCAAAAAGAGAATCAATTAAAAGCGGTTTTCGATAATTATTTTGCTATAAAAGATGCCTTGGTAAAAACAGACGGAAGCGCAGTATCTACAAAAGCAACTGCCTTACTTTCTGCAATAAATGCAGTCAAAATGGAAACACTAAATACAGACGAACACACCGTTTGGATGAAAGTTTTAAAAAACATAAAAGAAGACACTGAACATATCGCAAATACTAAAGATACAAAACACCAAAGAGACCATTTTGATACACTTTCAAAAAACATCTATGATTTAATCAAAACTTCTAAACAAGAAACACCAACCTATTATCAATATTGCCCAATGGCAAATGACGGAAAAGGGGCCAATTGGTTGAGTAAAGAAAAGGCGGTTAAAAATCCTTACTATGGTTCAATGATGTTGAGTTGTGGTAAAGTGACAGAAACTATTAAATAATTTTTTGTGTGAATTAAATAATTTAAATAATTAAACCTGTAACATTCTAAATATAAGTGTATTGTATTATTACGTGTAGAAATTAATCTACGATTAATAAATTCATAAAATGAAAAATGTTCAAGTAAGTATCGAGGTTTGTTTGGCTTGTATGGTCGAATGTGAAAAATGTTCAACAGAATGTTTAACAATGGAAGGACACGAAGAGTGTGTAAAATTGTGTCGTGATTGTGCCGACATATGTGTACTTTGTGCGAGATTATGTGCGCGAGGTTCAAAATTTGCCGATGCACTTTGTGTATTATGCGTACAATGTTGTGATGATTGCGCCAACGAATGTAACAAACACGACATGGAATGTTGCAAAAAATGTGAAGAAGCGTGTAAAAAATGTGCAGAAGCCTGCAAAATGTAAAAAGTAATCAATTCAATACTAAATACTTATCAAAAAGCATTTATTACTGTTTTTAAAAATCAGAAAAAATGAAAAATATAATTTTAGCAATTTTAATTTTGGCTTTAGTAACTATTTCGTGTAATAAAAAAGTTGCAGAAAAAGGAACAACCGACACGCATATGATGAACGATGGTTCAGAAATGATGAATGGAAATACCGAAATGAAAACACACGCTTGTTCAATGCACCCAGAAATAATGGGAATGAAAGGAGATAAATGTTCTAAATGCGGTATGGAATTAACAGAAAAAACAACTGATAAAAAAGTGGTCGACAAAGTATATTCTTGTCCTATGCATCCAGAAGTGCAAGGCAAACTAAATAGTAAATGTTCAAAATGCGGAATGCCTTTAACAGAATTAGTTGTTGAACAAGCAAAATAAAACAGAACAGATCTAAAGACAAAGCCATTTATGGCTTTGTCTTTTTTTAAAATAGTATAAAATGACACATACCTATAAATTAACGGGAATGACTTGTTCGAGTTGTGAAGCAAAAGTAAAATCGGCTTTACTAACATTAGAGAACGTTACAAATATTACCGTTTCTAAAGACACAGAAACTACGACAATTACAATGGACAAACATATTGCATTATCCAATTTGCAAAAAGTTTTAGAACCAAAATACCAAATATCAGCAATCAATCATAACGAAATTGCAGAACAAACAAAATCGTGGTTTGAAACCTACAAACCCATTTTACTAATATTTTTCTACATTCTATTAGTTACCACATTGGTGCAAACACAAAATACAAAATTCGATTTTATGCAAGCAATGAGACATTTTATGTCAGGTTTCTTTCTTATTTTCTCTTTTTTTAAATTATTAAATCTCAAAGGTTTTGCCGAAAGTTATGTAATGTATGATGTTTTGGCAAAGCAAATTCCCATTTGGGCTTACCTATATGTGTTTATAGAGTTAGGTTTAGGAATTGCTTTTTTAATCAATTTCAATCCAATAGTAACAAACTTAATAACAGTTATTGTAATGAGTATTAGTATTATTGGAGTTTTGCAATCGGTATTAAACAAAAAGAAAATACAATGCGCTTGTCTGGGTGCAGTTTTTAATTTGCCAATGAGTACAGTAACCATTATCGAGGACGCTCTGATGATTGGAATGAGCGGAATTATGTTATTTATAATGATTTAAGAAAAAACAAAAATGAAAAAAATAAAAAACATATCATTATTGCCTACGGCAATAATCCTATTGTTGCTATCTCAATCTATTTTCGCTCAAAAAATTATTCGTTACGATTTATACGTACGTGATACAATCGTGACTTTTGGCGACAAACCAAAGCGTGCCATTGCAGTAAACGGACAAATCCCAATGCCAACATTAACATTTACTGAAGGCGACATTGCCGAAATTTATGTACACAACGAGTTAAAAGAAAGTACATCATTGCATTGGCACGGATTATTTTTGCCAAATAAAGAAGATGGAGTTCCCAATTTAACCCAAATGCCAATCGAACCCAACACAACTCACAAATATACTTTTCCAATTATTCAACACGGAACGCATTGGTATCACAGCCATTCGGGTCTGCAAGAACAAATCGGAATGTACGGAAATTTTGTAATGCTCAAAAAACCAAACGACCCAACTTTCAGAAAAGGAATTGACGATTTGCCAAGTATTCCAATAGTTTTAAGCGAATGGACAGATGTAAATCCTAATAATATTCACCGAATGTTGCACAACGCAACCGATTGGTTCGCCATTCAAAAAGGCACAACCCAAAGTTATGCCGAAGGAATCCAACAGGGACATTTCAAAACCAAAGTAACCAACGAATGGAAACGAATGAACGCAATGGACGTGAGCGATGTCTATTACAATAAATTTTTAATCAACGGTAAAAACGAAAGCCAATTATCTCAATTCAAAGCTGGCGACAAAGTACGCTTACGAATTTCAAACGGTGGTGCATCAACCTACTTTTGGCTAAATTATGCAGGCGGAAAAATCACTGTTGTTGCAAATGATGGAAACGATGTAGAACCTGTAGAAGTAGATAGATTAATCGTTGCCGTTTCCGAAACTTACGATATAATTGTAACTATTCCAGCCGACAAAACCGCCTACGAATTTTTGGTGACTTCTGAAGATCGCACAAAATCCGCATCATTATATATAGGAGATGGCATCAAACAACTTACTTCTACTCTACCAAAATTAAAATATTTTGAAGGTATGAAAATGATGAATGATATGATGAAAATGAACGGGGATTTAGACGATATGGGAATGCAAATGTCCTACAATCAAATGGATATGAATGTAGTAATGTACCCAGAAATTACAGGTGAAGCAAAAAACAAAAGCGATAAAATGGGCGATATGAAAATGACCGAAGACGATTACAACAGCAACAAGCTTTCGGATATTGTAACGCTAAATTATGCCATGTTAAAATCGCCAACCAAAACTACACTCCCAAAAGATGCACCAATAAGAGAGTTAAAATTTGAACTAACAGGGAATATGAACCGCTATGTTTGGAGTCTAGACAACAAAGTAGTTTCAGAAACCGACAAAATTCTCATTAAAAAAGGCGAAAATGTAAGCATCACTTTATACAATAATAGTATGATGCGCCATCCTATGCACTTGCACGGTCATGACTTCAGAATTTTAAATGGTCAAGGCGATTATTCTCCCTTAAAAAACATTATTGATTTGATGCCAATGGAAACCGATGTTTTAGAATTCAACGCCAATGTAGATGGTGATTGGTTTTTTCATTGTCACATCTTGTACCATATGATGAGCGGAATGGGTAGAGTTTTTACCTACGAAAACCAAGCGCCAAACCCATTAATTCCAAATCCAAAACTAGCACAGCGCAAACTTTTTGCCGACGATAGAAAATTTCATTTTATGGCAGAAAACGATTTTGCATCCAATGGTAATGATGGTATGGCAATGTTTAGCAACACACGGTGGAGTATCGGTACCGAATGGCGATTGGGTTATAATGATATACACGGTTACGAAACCGAAACCCATATTGGAAGATATATCGGCAAAATGCAATGGATAATGCCGTTTGTTGGTTTCGATTGGAGATACAGAAAAATGAATGTAGGTGAAAAAGAAAAAAACCTTTTCGGACAAGGAAGCACCAAAGATGTTCGTTCGGTTTTTAGTGTTGGGATCAATTATACTATGCCAATGCTCATAATAGCACAAGCCGAAGTATTTACCGATGGAAATTTCAGATTACAATTTGAAAGAATGGATATTCCAGTTTCTAAAAGAATAAGAATGGATTTGATGTGGAATACTGATAAAGAATATATGGCAGGTTTACGGTATATTATCAAAAGAAATTTAAGTGCTAGAACGCATTATGACAGCGATATGGGATTTGGTGTTGGTGCAAATCT
>NZ_JAYWDT010000269.1:0-2447 GCF_043779715.1 Flavobacterium sp. | reverse complement strand
TGAATTATTGGATACAATTCTATCAGAATAAATTATACTTTTCGAATCAAACAATAAACGCAGAATATTTATCCTTTAATAAAATTAGTTTCATTTCGGAAACGCGAAATATTATTCCGCTTTGGGCAAATAAAGGAGCTACATTAACAGGAGGTAATTTAGGTTTCTATTTCAACGAAGTTTTTAAAGATTTTGATTTAGCATCGGATACTATTAAGAATATTGAATTAAGACATTTAGATTTAAAATTTTCTGTAAAAAAAGACCATTTAGGAAAGAATTATAGAATCGAATCGAAGTATAATGAAAAATTTGATATAGAATTCAGAAACAGTTCATCAGGAACACAAACCTCTGTCCCCATCCTTTTGATTTCGCAGTTTTTTGCTCAAAATTTCAAATTTGAAGACGCTTTTAATAATTCTGTATTGAAATATTTATCCTCTGATAATCGTTTAACAGATTTCAAAGCAGTAAAAAATTTGAGTGATATAAAAGACAAAATAATCTACATTCATATAGAAGAACCTGAATTAAGTTTATTTCCAGATGCACAATGCAAATTGATAGATGGTTTGATAAAAAATTGTTTTACAGATAATACCAATCCAATTGAATTAATAGTTTCTACACACAGCCCATATATAGTGAACTATCTGAATTTACTTATAAAAAGATTTGATAAAAACATCGAAGACGCAAAATACAATTATGATGAATTAGCAGTTTACCAAGTTGCTGATGGTGGTTTGATTAATCTAATGGCTCAAAATGAACGATTGGTAAACACAAATCCCTTATCTGATACCATAAATGATATTTATAATGAATATGAAAAATTAGGATAATATGGATAGTTTGCTAAAAAATGATTTTACTTCATTCCATCAGTTACCTATTTCCGTTTTGAACATTCGCCAAAATACTAATTTAGAATATTTTGAATTAGAAGATATTGATACTGTTTTGACTCTATCCTCAATTAAAGATTCTGGAACAGCAAAATACGCTAATCCTAATAATTTAGAAGTAACTATTATTGATTACGATACTTTTCTAACTAGTTTATCACATAAATTTAGACAAGGAAAAAGTAGATGCGATGCAATAGTTTACACTCAAAATAAATCTTACTTTCTATTGAATGAATTAAAAAATAGAAAAATTGTTGATGAAAACGCATTTGAAGACGTGCTTTGCGGAGCCATCTCTCAAATGCTTAAAACTCTAAAATTGGTAAAATCTGTTCCATCAATTGATAACTTTATAAATTCTTTTACTCAAAAACGGTTTTGTTATTGCAATAAACAATCAAATAATCCGTCTCCAATTATTGATGCTCCAAAGGCTTTTAATAGATTAAACAACTTAGTTCCCGACGGAATAGAAATGGAACATAGCGAAATCAATGCTTTGGGCTTTCAATTGTTTCAATACACTAATTCACAAACGATAAAATTGAATTGATTTTTTTCCAAATATTGACACAAAAATAATCAAACTATCCGATTACATCATCGACATTGGTCCTGAAGGTGGAAAAGGGGGGCGATCAATTGATTGCCAGAGGAACTCCTGAGGAAGTTGCAAAAAGTAAAAAAAGCTATATTGCACAGTTTTTAAAGAAAGAGTTGGTGTAATTCTCCTCCAAAAGAGGGGAATAAAAAGCTAGAAAACTGTCTCAAAAGTAACTTTAGATAAAAAACTACATGAACCGTACTTTGCAGTTATAAAAAAAGAATTACTTTAGTAGGCTCGATTTTTAGCCCTGATGGAAGTGGCATCCTTTTTATTTTTTTCTTTAAAAAATAAAAAGATAGAACGGACACCAGGATAAAGCTCCAAAAAAAATAGAATAGATAATTAAAATACAGCATATGAGATTAGAAGATTTTGACAATGACGAGGATAAAGTAATCCAAGACCGACTAAAACAAAAGACATGGAACGAGATTAGAACCAATGATAGTTGGGCCATTTTTAAAATCATGGCCGAGTTTGTTAATGGGTATGAAAGTATGGGACGTATAGGTCCGTGTGTAAGTATTTTTGGTTCTGCTAGAACAAAACCCGAAGATAAATATTATTTATTAGCAGAAAAAATTGCTTATAAAATTAGTAAAGCTGGTTATGGTGTTATTACAGGTGGTGGACCTGGAATTATGGAAGCCGGGAATAAAGGCGCACATCTAGGTGGGGGAACTTCGGTGGGATTGAATATAGAACTGCCGTTTGAACAACATTACAATCCATATATTGATAACGATAAAAACTTAAATTTTGATTATTTCTTTGTTCGAAAAGTAATGTTTGTCAAATATTCGCAAGGATTTGTTGTGATGCCTGGCGGTTTTGGAACTATGGATGAATTGTTTGAAGCCATGACTTTAATACAAACTAAAAAAATTGCTAAATTCCCAATTATATTGGTCGGATCCAGTTTTTGG
>NZ_JAYWDT010000268.1:0-5363 GCF_043779715.1 Flavobacterium sp. | reverse complement strand
AAGAGTTGAAAATTAAAATTAAAAAATCGCAAGATTCTTTGGGAAAAATAACTAAAAAATCTAAAATTATTGCTAGAGGTTAGTTTTTCAAAGAGTTTAGATAAACATCTATTTCTAAATATTTATAACCCAATCGTTTTATTATTTTTTCATTAGAATAAACATCTTTACTATGTAAAGTACTGGCTAAATCTTTTGTCAAAGTTCTTTTTTTATCAAAAAAAGTTGCTAAAAACCAATCTATTCGCCAAGCAAAACTAGTGAGTAATTTATCAGAATAAAGTTTCGGTTTTTTTACTTGTAATGTTTCGGCAATAGCAAAAACTAGTTCTTGATACGTTTTGTTTTCGGAAATCAGGATAAATTTTTCACTCACAACAGTGCTTTGCATTAACAGAAACAAAATTTTCACCACATCATTTACACAAACAAATCCTGTACTTCCTTTGGTATAAAATGGCAACCCTTTTTTTACTTTAGTATAAATTTCTCCACTCCCATCTGTCCAAAAAAGTGGCCCAAGAATAACCCCTGGATTTACAACGACTACATCAAGTCCTTCTTGTTGTGCACGCCAAACTTCCATTTCCGCACCATATTTAGAAATCGCATAATCGCTATGTTGCATTTCGGGATTCCATTCGCATTCTTCTGTAACAACCTTTTCGTGCGGTGCTAAATCACCCAAAGCGGCAATCGAACTAACATAACACAGTTTTTTTATTTTAAAATCAATACAAAAACTAATAATATTTTGAGTTCCTTCTATATTTATTTTTCTAAGATTTTCTTCGTCTATGGGATCAAAAGAAATTAAAGCAGCGCAATGACATACATAATCAATCCCTAAGTCTCGAGACTGAAAAGCAATTTCGAGCGAAGGAATATCTAGAATATCTGCCTGACACCAATTTATATCTTCGAATAATTCTTGTTTATTGTAATATTCGAAAACTTTTTTTACTTTTTGTTTTCCGCTTTCGTTTCTAAATAGTGCTTTCACCGTCTGACCTTGCTCTAATAGATGCAAAACCAAATGAGAACCTACCAATCCTGTTGCTCCTGTAACTAATATCATAATCCAAAGATATTAATAAATATTGTTATTGAAATTGATTTTTGACATTGCCATCGAATTGTTATCTTTGCCAAAATTGATTTTGAAAATGGAGAATTTAGTTGAAGAATTAAAATGGAGAGGCTTGTTTCACGACATGATGCCTGGAACCGAAGAACAATTAACAAAAGAATCTACAACAGCATATATAGGTTTTGACCCCACTGCCGATTCCTTACACATAGGAAGCATGGTTCAGATTATACTTTTAGTTCATCTAAAAAATTTCGGACACAAACCTATTGCTTTAATAGGTGGTGCGACAGGAATGATAGGAGATCCCTCAGGGAAAAGCGACGAGAGAAATTTGCTCGACGAAGCCACTTTGAATAAAAATGTTGCGGGAATAAAAACCGTTTTATCTAGTTTTTTAGATTTTAATACTACCGATTCAAACGCCCCAATTTTAGTAAACAACTACGATTGGATGAAAGATTTTTCGTTCATCGATTTTGCCCGTGACATAGGAAAACGAATCACGGTAAATTATATGATGAGTAAAGATTCTGTCAAAAAACGTTTGGGAGCAGAAGGCGAAGGCATGTCGTTTACAGAGTTTACTTACCAGTTAATACAAGGTTACGATTTTCAATATTTATATAAAAAATACAATTGTTTGTTGCAAATGGGCGGCTCTGACCAATGGGGAAATATTACTACAGGAACCGAATTAGTTCGCAGAATGGGTGGTGAAGGAGCAAAAGCTTACGCACTAACTACTCCGCTAATTACAAAAGCTGATGGTTCTAAATTCGGAAAATCTGAAGGTGGAAATGTTTGGCTAACTGCCGATAAAACTTCGGTTTATAAATTTTACCAATTTTGGTTAAATACTTCCGATGAAGATGCTGAGAAATACATCAAAATTTTTACTTTTTTAGATAAAAACACGATTGATAGTTTGATAGAAGAACATAAAACAGCACCACATTTACGTGTTTTACAACGCAAATTAGCCGAAGAAATCACAATCCTAGTTCATGGAAAAGAAGAATTAGAAAAAGCAATAAAAGCATCAAATATTTTGTTCGGGAACTCTACTTCCGATGATTTGAAAGGATTAGATGCCGCTACTTTTTTAGAGATTTTTGATGGTGTACCGCAAGCCGAAATTTCAAAAGCTGATATCCAAGCTGGAATAAATATTGTTGATGTGTTAAACGAAAAATCAGGTTTTTTAAAATCTAATGGTGAAGCGAGAAGAGCACTTTCTGCTAATTCGATAGCGGTAAATAAAGAAAAAGTAACTGAAGAATTTACACTTACAACAAAAGACATGATAAATAATCAGTTTGTGTTGTTACAAAGCGGAAAGAAAAATTATTTCGTTTTGAGCGTGAAATAAACGAATCTGTTTTTAAATATCTTAAAAACCATCTGCAATAGCAGATGGTTTTTTTTATTAAATCAAAAAATAATTTTATTTCAAAATTATCATATATTGGTTTATTTTAAAATTTTAACATAATATAAGGTAAAACCGTAATACAATTCAAAATAACTAACTAATTTTACATCTTTACAATGCCAACCAACCAAAAACAAAAAATTTATGAAAAAACTTATTCTAGGTTTATCCCTTTTTGCTTGCGCATATATGCAAGCTCAAACGGGTAAGTATTGGTCTGCACATAATGCAAGTACCAATAAAATTGTGGCTACCGACAAAGGCGTAGCTAGATTATCATTTCCCAAAAAGTTTGATTTATATGATTTGAACACAGCACAATTAAGAAATTCTTTGTTCTCAACAATCAACAGATCAAACAATCAAGTTGTAAACATTACATTGCCAAATGCCGATGGTCAGTTCGAACAATTTGAAATGACAGAAGCATCAAATTTTGAACCTGCTTTACAAGCTCAATTTCCAGAAATTAGAGCCTATTCAGGAAAAGGAATTACTGACAGATACGCTACAATCAAATTAAGTATCTCTCCTCAAGGGATTCAAACGATGATTTTTAGAACCGATAAAGAAAATGAGTTTATCGAACCATATTCTCAAGACCACTCTGTTTATGCAGTTTTTAAATCTCAAAGAGAAAAAGGAAAATTACCTTGGACATGCTCAACTGATGATCATGCACTCGTTTTAGATATTAACAATCAAATTCCTAGTACAAATAAATCTAGCACAGCTGAACTAAAAGTGATGAGATTGGCTCAATCTTGTAATGGAGAGTATGCAGCTTATTTTGGCGCAAGTACAGCTGGTAATTCTACTGATCAAGCAAAAGTTTTGGCTGCATTCAATGCTACACTAACTCGATGTAATGGAGTATATGAAAAAGATTTAGCCTTACACTTAAATCTTATCGCAAACACTACGAGTGTAATTTTCTATAATGCCGCAACTGATCCGTACTCAACTACAATGAGTCAATGGAATTCACAATTGCAAACAACCCTTACCAATACTATTGGCGCAGCAAATTACGACATAGGTCACATGTTTGGTGCTTCTGGTGGAGGAGGAAATGCGGGTTGTATTGGTTGTGTATGTGGTACTGCTAAAGGCTCTGGTATTACTTCACCTGCTGATGGTATTCCTCAAGGTGATAATTTCGATATTGACTATGTTGTTCACGAAGTAGGACATCAATTAGGTGGAAACCATACTTTTTCTAACAGTAATGAAGGATCTGGAGTTAGTAAAGAAGTAGGTTCTGGTGTAACCATTATGGGTTATGCAGGAATCACCTCTCAAGATATTGCTCCTCACTCTATCGATATTTATCATGAAACAACTATTGCCCAAATTCAAGCAAATTTAGCTACTAAAACATGTCCTGTAACCACTTCTATTTCTGCAAATAACGCAACTCCAATTGTAAATGCAGGATTGGATTATACAATTCCTAAAAGCACTCCGTTTACACTTACCGGTTCTGCGACTGATGCAAATACTAGTGATGCTTTAACTTATTGCTGGGAACAAAATGACGATGGAGGAACTCAAACTGGCGCAAGTAGTGTAGCGAGTATTGCCAAAGCTTCTGGTCCTAACTGGAGATCATGGAGTCCTACAGCATCACCAACAAGATATTTCCCAATTATACAATCAGTTATAGCAAATTCTGCAACAACAGCTGGAACAGGTAATGATGTTATTAATGTTGAAGCATTAAGCTCGGTAGCAAGAACATTAAATTTTAGATTAACGGTAAGAGATAATGCTCCATATAGTTCAGTAGCTCCAATTAAAGTGGGTCAAACTAATTTTGATGATATGGTAGTAACAGTTAATGCTACTGCTGGTCCGTTTACAGTAAGTTCTCCAAACACTGCAGTTTCTTATGCAGGTGGATCTTCTCAAACCGTAACTTGGAATGTGGCTGGAACAACAACAAACGGTGTAAACTGTGCTAATGTTGATATTTATTTATCTACAAACGGCGGTTTAACTTATCCTGTTGCACTATTATTAGGAACTCCTAATGATGGGACGCAAGCAATTACAGTTCCTAATACACCAGGAACAACCAATAGAATTATGATAAAAGGATCTAATCATATTTTCTTTGATATTTCTAATGTAAACTTTACAATTACTTCTGGTTCTACAGATACTGTTGCTCCATCAGCACCAACAGCTTTAGTCGCTTCTGGAACAACACAAACAACAACAAACTTATCTTGGACAGCTTCTACTGATAATGTTGGAGTAACTGGATATGATGTTTATCAAGGAGCAACACTTAAAGGAAGCACAACAACTGCTACCACTTTTGCAGTAACTGGATTAACGGCTTCAACAGCTTATAGTTTCTCTGTAAAAGCAAAAGATGCTGCTGGAAATATTTCTGCAGAAAGTAATGTAGTTAGTGTTACAACTCTTGCTCCTGTTCCTGATACAACTGCACCAACTGCACCAACAAATTTAGTAGCTTCTGGAACAACATCAACAACTACAAATCTTTCTTGGACGGCTTCTACAGATAATGTAGGTGTTGTAGGATATGATGTTTATCAAGGCACAATACTAAAAGGTTCGGTTGCAGGAACAACTTTTGCAGTAACTGCACTAACAGCTTCAACGACTTATACTTTTTCTGTAAAAGCGAAAGATGCTGCTGGGAATATTTCTGCAGAAAGTAATGTAGTTAGTGTAACTACATTAGCCACTTCAACAGTTACCTATTGTACTTCTACAAGTAGTAATACTGCTGACGAAAGAATTGGAAAAGTGGTTTTTGGAACAATTAGCAATACTTCTACAGGAACTGCAGGTTACGAAAATTTT
>NZ_JAYWDT010000267.1:0-12105 GCF_043779715.1 Flavobacterium sp. | reverse complement strand
TGTTCTAAAACACCTAGAGATGCTGCTAAATTTATAGATGTTGTGGTTTTTCCGACACCACCTTTTTGATTAGCAATTGCAATGATTTTACCCATTTTGTTTTTGTAAATTTGAGTCGTAAAAATACAATTTTTTATGAGTTTAGGAAATCTTATTTGTTAACAAAATCCGAAAGTTTAGATTTCAGATTTCAGGTTTCAGATTTTGGATTAAAAAGTATTGATTTTATTCACTTATATTGATAAAAAAAGCCAGAATAAAAGATTTTATCTGACTTTGTTATTTTTTAATCTGAAAACTGAATTCTGTAATATACTATTTATTCTTCTTTGCTTTAATCATCATTTCTAACTGATCCCAAAGTTCTTTAGGAATGGCAGATAAATCGTTAAATTGTCCAGCACCTTGCAACCATTCGCCACCATCTATAGTTACAACTTCACCATTTATGTATGCTGAAAAATCAGAAACTAAATAAGCAGCTAAGTTGGCTAATTCTTGGTGTTCACCATTTCGTCGCAACGGAACTCTCTTTGAAGTATCAAATTTTTCGGCAAGATCTCCAGGCAATAATCTGTCCCAAGCACCTTTTGTAGGAAATGGTCCAGGCGCAATAGCATTCATACGGATTCCGTATTTTGCCCATTCTACTGCTAAACTTCTAGTCATGGCAAGAACACCAGCTTTTGCCGTAGCACTTGGCACCACATAAGCAGAACCTGTCCAAGCGTAAGTAGTCACAATATTTAATACATTACAATTGGTTTGTTTTGTATCTATCCAATGTTTTCCGAAAGCCAAAGTACAGTTTTTTGAACCTTTTAGCACGATGTCTATTACGGTATCAAAAGCATTTGCTGATAATCTTTCGGTAGGAGAGATGAAGTTTCCTGCGGCATTGTTTAACAAAACATCTACACGACCAAAAGTTTTTAGAACTTCTGCCAACATCGCTTCTACTTGGTCATAATGACGCACATCACATTGCAAAGGCAAGCATTTTCCGCCTGTTTCAGTTTCTAATTCTTTGGCTGTATTCTGCAATTTTTCTAGATCACGAGAAGTAATGGCAACTTTTGCCCCTAATTCTAGAAAATATTTTGTCATGGCTTTACCCAAGCCACTTCCGCCACCAGTTACTACAATTACTTTGTCTGAAAGCGCATTATCACGAAGCATTTTTGCTGAAAAATTCATAGTTTTTTATTTTGATTATCAAATGTAGTAAAAATATTTATTATGCACGCATAGTACATTTGTTTTTTGTAAAACTTTTATACAAAAATAATTGAGATTTAATTTTTTTATCAAAAAAAGCAGACAATACTCCGTTGCAATATAATCAACAATTTGTAAAATTTGTTTTATGAATATTAAACAAAAAGTTGGACTCAAAATTAAAGAGTACAGGAAATTAAAAGGTTTTTCTCAAGAAAAGCTTGCAAATTTATCAGAAATTGACAGAACCTATTTACCAACAATTGAAAAAGGAGAACGAAACGTTTCAATTGAAATACTAGAAAAATTGGCAAAAGCTTTAGAAATAAGTATTAAAGACTTTTTTGATGAATAGGGCTTATTATTCTAATTTTATTAATGAATTTGTTAATGAAAACGAAGAAACTATTTATGGTAAAATTTCGGGAAATTATGATTTGAATAAACTTTCCATTCAACAAGCTAATGCTTGGAAAAGCCAAATTCATATTTTAAGAAATGTATTGTCATCTTTTACAGGTAAAATTTATTTTGAATTTACAATCCCAAGAATGGGGAAACGAGTTGATAATATTTTAATTATTGATAATTGTATTTTTGTCTTAGAATTTAAAATAGGCTCGGATATTTATGATAAATATGCTATAAATCAAGCTTTTGATTATGGTTTAGATTTAAATAATTTTCATGAAGGAAGTCATAATAAAGTTATTATTCCAATTCTAATAGCAGATAAAGCTAACGAAATTGTTAATTCATATCATAAAAGTATTGATAATTTGTATGAAACAATTTTAGCAAATTCTGAAAATTTGATTGACGTTATAAAAACCACATTATTTAATTTCAATAATCACGAAAATCTTGATTTTGAATATTGGGAGAACTCAACTTATAAACCAACTCCAACCATAATTGAAGCAGCAACTGCGTTGTATAAAAAGCATAATGTTGAAGAAATTTCAAGAAGTGATTCTGGAGCTGAAAACCTATCGGTAACTTCAAATTGTATTTCAAATATTATAGATTATTCAAAAACAGAGAATAAAAAATCAATTTGTTTTATAACTGGAGTTCCTGGAGCTGGAAAAACATTAGCAGGATTAAATATTGCTAATTTAAGATCTAATTATGAAAAAGAAGAACATGCCGTTTTTCTTTCGGGAAATGGGCCATTAGTTGATGTTTTAAAAGATGCATTAACAAGGGATAAGGTCAAATCTGCTAAAGAAAACAACCAATTAATTACAAAAGATTCAGCAAAAAATGAAGTAAAATCATTTATTCAAAATATTCATCATTTTAGAGATGAATATACAAAAGATAAAAATGCTCCAATAGAGAAAGTAACAATTTTTGATGAGGCACAAAGAGCTTGGACCAAAGAACAAGCATCAAATTTCATGAAAAGGAATAAAGGTATTTCTGATTTTAATAAATCTGAACCAGAATTTCTTATTGAAGTTATGGACAGACATGAAACTTGGTGTACGATTGTTTGTTTAATTGGTGGTGGACAAGAAATTAATACTGGAGAAGCTGGTTTAGAAGAATGGATTAGGCCATTTGAAGAAAAATTCAGTGATTGGGATATTTATTTTTCTTCAAAAATTATTGAAGATAATAATTATATAAAAGATAAAAATGCATTATCAATTTTAAAAAATAGAAATGCTATTAAAAAAGATGAATTGCATTTATCTGTCTCGTTAAGATCATTTCGAAGTGCTAAATTATCAGATTTTATTCAAGAAATAATTAATAATGATATTGAAAAATCAAAAAAGATATATTTAGAATTTATAAAAAATGAATATCCAATAAAGATAACTAGAGATTTAGGAAAAGCTAGAAAATGGTTAAATAGTAAAACTAAAGGTTCTGAAAGAAGCGGAATTATTGCATCATCAGGGGCAATAAGATTAAGACCATTTGGGCTAAATGTAAAAGCAAAAATTGATGCGCCAATTTGGTTTTTAAATGATAAAGATGATATTCGTTCTTCTTATTTTTTAGAAGAAGTTGCAACTGAATTTGATATTCAGGGCTTAGAATTAGATTGGACTTGTGTTGCTTGGGATGGAGATTTATTTTATGATAATCAGCAGTGGAATTATAGAAAATTTAAAGGTACTAAGTGGCAAAATATAAATAATAGTAATATAACTAGTTATTTAATTAATTCATACAGAGTATTGCTAACAAGAGCAAGACAAGGAATGATTATTTATATTCCTAATGGTAATGATGAAGATTTAACAAGGCCAAAATTCATGTATGATGGGACTTATGAATTTTTTGTTCGTCTTGGTATTCAAGAAATTTAGTTTTCTATTATAAAAATTTAATGTGGTTTCTACACCTGACAGGTTTTTAAAACCTGTCAGGTATTTACTTCCTCAACTAAAATTTAAATTCCTAATATTGTTTCAATCGAAAAATCATTACTTTTTAATTCATGAACATATTTGAAATTTTCTATATCTTCAAATATTTCAATAACCTCTTTTCGTCTAAGTTTTGTTGGTTTATCTGAGAGGCAAGTAATATAAGAACTCCAAGGGTAATTTAAAGGATGGTCGCAAATATTATGATGTACAGGATTATTGTGAATGTATGCTATAACATTCTGAAAATATTTATTATGATTTATTTCTTTTCTCCTAAAAGGTCTTTCAAAAAGAGAGCCATGTCTGTTATAACTTTTGTTAAAAGCTTTTGTATAAGCATTAAATAAATTTGAAAACGATTGTGAAGGTTGGATTTTCTTTTCAGTATCTAACTCGTCAACATCTTTTATTCTAACTAAAAAATGAAAATGATTTTTCATTAAACACCAAGCATAAGTTTCGACTATCGGGTCAATGTGTGTGTCATATAATCTTAGAAAATATTCATAATTATCATTTTCTTTAAAAAGTATATCACTATTTATTCCTCGATTGTAAATATGATAATATTTCCCGTTTTCTAGTGGCTGAAAGTTTTGCATTTAATTTAGTTACAGGTTTTCAAAACTATTTTATTTTTTAAAATTATTTTCAATCAAATAAATACTATTTTGATCGTTGTAATTTTCTACACCTGACAGGTTTTTAAAACCTGTCAGGTGTTTCATATGTAGTTATTCCCCAATCAAAACTTCCAAAATACTTATCGCAGCTTCACTAATTTTTGTTCCAGGACCAAAAACTGCAACTGCTCCGGCATCGAATAAATATTGGTAATCTTGTGCGGGAATTACACCACCCACAATAACCATAATATCTTCACGACCGTATTTTTTGAGCTCTTCAATGACTTGCGGTACCAGTGTTTTATGTCCAGCGGCAAGTGAAGAAACACCAAGAATATGCACGTCGTTTTCTACGGCTTGTTTGGCAGCTTCGGCAGGCGTCTGGAATAAAGGACCTATGTCGACATCAAAACCAACATCGGCATAACCTGTGGCGACTACTTTTGCGCCACGATCATGTCCGTCTTGTCCCATTTTTGCAATCATAATTCTAGGACGACGACCTTCTTTTTTGGCGAATTCGTCGGCTAGTTGTTTTGCTTTTTCAAAACTTTTGTCGTCTTTTATTTCTTTGCTATACACGCCACTAAATGTTTTAATTTGTGCTTTGTATCGTCCGAAAACGGTTTCTAATGCGTCCGAAATTTCGCCTAAAGTGGTTCTGTTTCTAGCAGCTTCTACCGCTATTTCTAGCAAATTACCTTCGCCAGTTTGTGCACAAAGTGTTAGTTTTTTGAGTGAATCTTGAACTTTTTCGTTATCACGAGTTGCTTTTATTCTATCTAATTGTTCAAGTTGTTGTTTGCGAACCATCTGATTGTCTACATCGAGAATATGCAACGGATCTTCTTTTTCTAATCGGTATTTGTTTACGCCTACAATAATATCTTGACTAGAATCGATACGTGCTTGTTTTCTGGCTGCGGCTTCTTCGATACGCAATTTAGGAATTCCGGCTTCGATGGCTTTTGTCATGCCACCTAATTCTTCGACTTCTTCAATGAGTGCCCAAGCTTTATCGGCTATTTCGTTGGTTAAACTTTCTACATAATAACTACCGGCCCAAGGATCGACAGTTTTACAAATTTTAGTTTCTTCTTGTATGTATATTTGAGTGTTTCTGGCAATTCGCGCCGAAAAATCTGTTGGTAAAGCAATGGCTTCATCAAGCGCATTGGTGTGTAACGATTGTGTTCCGCCAAAGGCTGCTGCCATGGCTTCTATAGTGGTTCTCGCCACATTGTTAAACGGATCTTGCTCTGTTAAACTCCAACCTGATGTTTGGCAATGTGTTCTTAAAGCTAATGATTTATCATCTTTTGGTTCAAATTGTTTGACTAGTTTTGCCCAAATCATTCTTCCTGCACGCATTTTGGCAATTTCCATAAAATGGTTCATTCCTATTGCCCAGAAAAATGATAGGCGAGGAGCAAACTCATCGATTTTCATTCCTGTTGAAAGCCCTGTTCTAATATATTCTAAACCATCGGCAAGTGTATAAGCCAATTCAATATCGGCAGTAGCTCCCGCTTCTTGCATGTGATAACCTGAAATAGAGATAGAGTTGAATTTCGGCATTTTTTTGCTCGTAAATTCAAAAATATCAGCAATGATTTTCATGGAAGGCGTTGGCGAATAGATATAGGTATTTCGTACCATGAACTCCTTTAGAATATCATTTTGAATTGTTCCCGAAAGTAATTCTGGTTTTACACCTTGTTCTTCGGCAGCAACGATATAAAATGCCATGATTGGTAATACGGCACCGTTCATAGTCATAGAAACCGACATTTCGTCTAGTGGAATTTGGTCGAATAATACTTTCATATCTTCTACCGAATCTATGGCAACTCCTGCTTTTCCTACATCTCCAACGACACGTTCATGATCAGAATCGTAACCTCTGTGCGTTGGTAAATCGAAAGCTATAGAAAGACCTTTTTGTCCAGCTGCTAGATTACGGCGGTAAAAAGCGTTACTTTCTTCGGCAGTCGAAAATCCTGCATATTGACGAATAGTCCAAGGTCGGCGAACATACATGGTTGCGTAAGGACCGCGTAAATTTGGCGCAAAGCCAGCTCCAAAATCAAGATGTTCGAGATTTTTGGTGTCTTGTTCGGAATAATCGGATTTAACTTCAATTCCTTCGGCTGTTAGATAGCTTTTACCTTTTGCCGCTTGGTTTTTGGTTTCTACCTTTTCTAATGAAATATGTTGAACGTTTTTACGCATTACTTTATTCAATTATTTTGAATGTGCTTCGTTGTTTAATATAGGTTTTGTTGCCATTACCAATGAGTCCGCCAACAACTGTTGTTCCGGCTCCTGCGGCAAATAATGAAAAAGCAGTTCCGTTTCCGAAAGCCGCTGCAACACCTGATCCTGCTACTAATCCCAATCCTGTTCCTAAAATAATATTTTTTAGGGTTCTTCCTTTTTTAGGAAAATATTTGATACTGTTTATATTATCAATTTGTATAGGAACGCCATTTACAGCAATACTTTCAGCATTTTCGAATGTTAGGATTCCAACTAATTTTTCTCTTTTTACAGTAGTAACTTTTACACGTTGTGCTTCTTGAAAAAGAATAGATTTCCCCGTTTGGGTGTTAGTTACTTCTAATTTTTTTGTTTGAGAAAATGTATTCAGTGATACAAATAGTATTATAAATGATAAGATAGTTTTCATATGCTTTATTTTTCGGTTTCTAATCTTTCTTGTTCCATTTTTTCTGCCAATCTTTTTTCGATAATTGGTGTGATTAATGTTTTTCTCGGTTTTATTTTTACAAAAGGAAATAACTCTAAATCATGACTCATTTTGTCATTTTTGTTCGGGTATTTATTAGTTCCCAAAAGAACTTCTTTCCCAGAATCGAATAATTCTTGCTCTTTTTGAGCGCTTTCTTGGATTTTTTTCTGAATATTTCCTTCTTTCAGTTGCTTCAATAATCCTCCATTTGCTTCAATTTCTTTGAATAAAAGTAATGATTTTTCGGCAAGTTGTGCTGTTAAATTTTCTATATAATAAGTTCCGTCAGCTGGATTGTTTACAATATCAAAATAGCTTTCCTTTTTTAATATTAACAATTGATTGCGAGAAATCCTGTCGCCGAATTCGTTGTCTTTGTGGTAAATAGCATCATAAGCTAAATTTGCAACGGCATTTGCACCACCCAAAATGGCACTCATACATTCAGTCGTGGTGCGTAACATATTGGTATTATAATCGTATAATGTTTTGTTACGTTTTGTTGGTGTTGCAAGGATATGACAATCGAAATTATGGTTGTACTCTTTGCTTAACGTATTGAAAAGTAGTCGTAAAGCTCTTAGTTTTGCAATTTCGAAAAAATAATTTGTTCCTACCGAAATTTCAATAGTTATAGGTTGATTGATATTTTCAATATGATTGAAATATTCGTTTGTATGTGCTAATGTATAAGCCAATTGCTGCACCATATTAGCGCCACTATTTTGATATAATGTGGCGTTTATATTAATGAATGATACATTTTTGCATTCTTTTGAAACTGTATTTAAAACTTCAAAATTATCTTTTGTTTCACTTTCAAACCAGTTTCCGTCGGAAGCGAGTTGGTGAATTGGATCGACCAAGCAATGAATTATTGCATTTTTAGAAAGTGCAATTTCGTTTACTTTTTTGATGAAATTTACCGAAAGAAATTTTAAGTTTAGATATACAGGAATTTTATCAATTGTTATTTCCGAAAGTAGTTTTGTGATATCTAAATCCTCGTTTTCAATAGTGAAACGTACACTTTCTGCTCCACGAGTAATTGAATCATTTGCTTTGCGAATGGATTTTTCGATATCGAAAACAAAAATATTCTGAACTATTTTTGCGTTTGAAGCTTCAGTAATAATATTTGTTGTTTTATAATCTTCGTCTTTGTGATAAAATGGTTTTACCTTAATTCCTTCTGGACTTTCCCAAACTAAAGTATCATTATAATCTGCACCTTTTAGTTCAAATTGAATTTGTTGTTTCCATTGTTTTGAGGAAAGGGAATCGAAATCGTTGAATAAATTGGTTTCCAAAATGTTGTGATTTATGGTTGTAAGGTTGTCTTTTATCTATTGTTTTTTTTCTAAAGTATCTCCTTCAAATTCGATGATGTATATGTCTTCGCTGTCTTTTTTCATATAGTATTTTTCGCGAGCATATTTTTCTATTTGGGCAGGATTTTTTAGTTTTTTTATTTGGTCTTTGTCTTTTTTTATTTCTTCTTGATAATAGATTTTATTGTCTTCGAGCTCGTTTATTTCTTTGTTGAGAACGCGATGATCTAGATAGGAATAATTGTCTAGAAACAATATCCAAGTTACAAAAAACACTGATACAATAACATACTTATTGAGTAGGATTTTGTATGGAATTTTGTTTTTGAATGGATTGTTCATTTTTACTGGTTTTTAGCCCCGATAGTAGTGGAAATCCTTTTTATTTTTCCTTTAAAAATAAAAAGATTGCAACGGATAGTGGGAAATAGCTCCTAAAAATACTAATTATTTATGAGATTCGTTGGTTTATTACTGCTCTTACCACATCGATAGCGACGGTGTTGTATTTGTCGTTTGGAATGATAATATCGGCAAATGCTTTTGTTGGCTCGATAAATTGCTGATGCATTGGTTTTAGTGTGGTTTGGTATCGGTTTAAAACTTCTTCCATATCACGACCACGCTCGGCAATGTCACGTTTTAGACGGCGGATTAGTCGTTCGTCGGAATCGGCATGAACAAATATTTTTATATCGAATAAATCACGTAATTCAGGGTTTGTTAGGATTAAAATTCCTTCAACAATCATTACTTTTCTTGGATGAGTAGAAATGGTATCGTCTGTTCTATTGTGTTTTACAAACGAATATACAGGTTGGTCTATTGTTTTTCCTGCTTTTAAATCTTTGAGGTGTTGTACTAATAATTCGAAATCGATTGCTCTTGGATGGTCGAAATTTATTTGTGAACGCTCGTCGTAGTTCAGGTTTTGAGTTTCTTTATAGTAGGAATCTTGAGAAATAATTCCTACTTCGGTATCTGGTAACTCGTTCATGATTTGATGAACTACGGTTGTTTTTCCTGAACCTGTTCCGCCTGCAATTCCTATAATGAGCATAAGTGTGTCTTTTAATGGAGCAAAAATAGGAATTTATCTTTTCATAATTAAGTTTTGTTATTCATATCTTTTGCTAAACTTGTTGCAAAATGGGCAATGGCAATTCCTCCTACCAAAATGCAAAGCCACATAAACCATGATTCTTGCCAAAAAGTTTTATTTGCTGCAATTTCAGGGTTATTTTTAATTTTTTTGGTTTCAATAATTTGAGCTTCGGGTAATTTTGCAGAAATGTTACTTTTGAAATTTTCTAAATCGTATTGCGGTGTGTTTAAGTCTTTGTTTCCTGTTGTAATAGTATAATTCTCGTTAGCTTTTAAATCGGAAATTATATAAATCGGAATTTGAAAAAATTGTATATTAGAAATAGTTAGTGGCTGATTGTCTTGATTTTCTATTTCTATAAAAAGTTCTTTTTCGAAAACCTGTGAAATATCAAATGTATTATTTGTTTCAGAATTTAATTCGAAACTAGCCAATTGTTCTTGGTAGTTTTCAAATTTATGTTTTATTTTTCGAGTTGATTTTTTGTATAAAAACACATTTCGTTTGTAAAGTTTTGGGTTCGAAATTGTAAATGAAACCTGGTTTATAATTTGAGAATTGTCAAAATTAATTCGAATTTTCGTTTTCTTTTCTGTTTTAAGTTCTGTTACAGATTTTGATTTATAAGAAACATTGAGTAATGTTTCTTTTGAAGTTTTACTATTAAAAAAACCAACATTTAATATGTTTATTGGAAGTGTTTTTTTGTCGTTGAAATCTATTTTTAAATATTTATAAAAACAAGTTGGAATAGAAATTGTAGAAAATCCAGATGAAGATTCTTCAGGATATCCAGGTGACAAAAAAGCATTGTTTACTAATCCGAACCATTTTTCGTTGTCTATACTTCCGCTAATGCTATATGGTTTTGTAATGTTTGAGTTGGCAATTTCTAATATTACTTCGTTGATGGTCGACTTTGGATTTTCGAAAACCAAAACCGTGTTTTTCTTAGGGACAACTGTTTTAGAAATAATTTTATACACTACAAATTGGATGTTATCAGACTGATTGTTTTTGGTCTCAAAATAATAAGGAACTTCATTTTTTTTGCTATCAAAAATTCTAAAATCACTCAAATCATCATTGGATAATGAACGAAGTTCTGTAGGTAAAACTAGTTTGTGTAAACCATCTTTTTTGTCAAATTTTATTTTTGCTGTTGCAATGTTATCTTGCGCAAACGATAAATTGGCTATAAATAATAGTATAAAAAACTTATTCATTCTCATCAATTTTGTTTGTTTCTTTAGATTCTTCTGTCTTTACATCATCAATAACCAAAACTTTTATTTTTTGATATACAAATGATATAATCAAAATTAAAACTCCTAATAATATGAATGCAATGATTTTTCCAGTTTCGGAAACATTACTAATATCGTATACAAATAGTTTTACTACAGTTAATCCTAGTAATGATAATGCAATTATTCGTATGGTTTTGTTTTGTTCTTTTATTCCAATAATCAAGAAAATAAAGGCTAGAAATCCCCATAAAATAGGAAAACTAGCTTTCCATATTCGAGTTCTTGCATCTGAAATGAAATCGTAGGAAATCAGACTACGTAAATATTCAATATCCATTTTGTAATCTGCGTACAAAGGACTACTTTTTATATCTTTTAGAGTAACTGGCGAATTCATGATTACTAATCCGTGAAGCATTATTTCGGTACTAGCTAAAAATATAATAAAGAAGGCCGCAATCCAGATAAAAATGTTTTTATTAAAGAATTCAGAAATAACTTTATCTTTTTCCATTTTGTATAATTGGTATCCAAAATAAATAATGATTGCCAGCGAAACATAATGTAAATAAAAAGCAATTCTTTGATGAATCCCGCTACTAATATATTGTTCGTGTTCGGCAAAAGCGTAATTTGAAAACCAAAATGTAAATAGAAAAATATTTGCAATGGCAATAATTGTTGCAAAATTATAACCAAATTTTGTTTTATTCTTTAATAGAATGTAAGACAATGCGGCAAGAAATAATAAGTGGTAAACTATTGGAAATGCAATAGCCGAATCTGGATTCCGAATATAATCGTCAGCTTGATAACTAACTTCGATAATTCCTACAAAATAGCTAAGAATAATTCCTATTAAGAAAGTAAGTTTTTTGTAATTTTCTGGATTGAAAGTAAGTCCAAACTGCTGATAGTTTTCGGTTTCATTTTTTAATAAATAATAAACAGCAAATAATGATCCTATAGCGAATAATCCTGTTATGAAAATTGGGTTAACTATAATGTTTAGAACATTATTACCTCCATAAATTTTCTCCCAATCCATTATTAAGCTAATAAGCATTAAAAAATGTACAATTATCGAAGCAAAACGATAACTGGTTGTTTCAGATTTTTGTGCTAACCAAATAAGTAAAACAGCTTCAACAGCCCAAAACAAAGTAATATAATGTCCGTTAAACTGAATAGGAATTGCAAGTGTTACAAATGTTAGTGTAAGACCAATTAGTAAATAAATTGCCGTTTTGTCTAACCCAAATTTCTTGTATAAGAACCAAGCGTATGTTAAGTTTAAGAGTGCAACAATTGTAGTAAATAAACCTTTTAATTCGGGATGATAATTAGATAAAATTACCATTCCAGCACCATAAAATAAGAAAGTATTTGCTGCTAAAAGTGATAATTGTATTTTAGAAAAAACACCTTTAGTT
>NZ_JAYWDT010000266.1:0-27773 GCF_043779715.1 Flavobacterium sp. | reverse complement strand
TCATTTGGTTTATCTTCTTGATATAAAATTCCACCATAAATTATCTTTTCATCATCGTTTATATGTGTAATATATTCTGATATAAAATTTATGTGGGTTGGAAGCGTATCTGAATCTAAAAAAAGTAAATTTTCAAATTTTGCAGTCTTTGCTAGTAAATTTCTAATGGCGCTTCTTCCAATATTTTTGTTTGAAATTTTGAAAGAACAATTATCTAAAGTATTTATGTTGGAGTTTTCTTTTAAAGAAATTTCATCTGTGGAGCCATCATCAAAAACAATAATTTCAAATGTAATTCCAGTCGCTATCGCTTGATTCTTTAGTTCTTCAACCAATGAAAAAGTATTGTAATTATAAGTAGGAATTAATATTGAAAGCATTTATTGATGGTGATACGGTTCGTTACGCAAGATAGTAAAACCACGATATAATTGTTCGATAAAAAACAACCGAACCATTTGGTGTGAAAATGTCATCGGCGAAAGCGAAATTTTACCAAAAGCTTTCTTGTAGACTTCCTCGCTAAAACCATAGGGACCACCAATCACGAATACTAAAGTCTTAATTCCAGAATTCATTTTTTTTTGTAATTCTTCCGAAAAAGCTACGCTCGAAAAGGTTTTTCCGTTTTCGTCTAATAAAATGAGTTGATCTGTTGGTGTGATTTTAGACAAAATAAGTTCGCCTTCTTTTTCCTTTTGCTGACTTTCAGATAAGTTTTTTACGTTTTTAATGTCGGCAATAATATCCAAATCGAATTTGATATAAAAAGACAAACGCTTTGTATAATCGTCAATTAATGATTGGAGGTTTTTATTATCGGTTTTGCCAATGGCAATGAGTTTGATATTCATTTTTTATAAATTCTGAATTACAAAGGTTAAAAATTTTCCCAAATAACCGAATAAACAAATAACCAAATCCACATTTTTCCCTATTTTAGCCTTATAATTTATTAAATATGATTTCAGAAGCACAGTTTAACCAAGAACTAGAATTAATTATTACAAACGGGATTCGAGAAGATATAGGTTCTGGTGATTATAGTTCATTGGCTTGTATTCCTGCTTCGGCAACCGGGAAAGCCAAGTTATTGGTAAAGGATAGTGGTATTATAGCGGGTGTCGAATTTGCAAAAATGATTTTTAACCACGTAGATTCAAATTTAGTTATTGAAACCTTTATACAAGACGGAAGCCAAGTAAAATATGGCGATGTTGTTTTTCATGTATCTGGAAGTTCTCAATCTATTCTAAAAGCAGAAAGATTAGTGCTTAATTCGATGCAAAGAATGAGTGCGATTGCCACAAAAACTAACAAATATGTACAATTACTTGAAGGGACAAATACTAAAGTTCTAGATACTCGCAAAACAACGCCATGTTTTCGTGCTGCCGAAAAATGGGCAGTAAAAATTGGAGGAGGCGAGAATCACCGTTTTGCTTTGTACGATATGATTATGCTCAAGGACAATCACAATGATTTTGCTGGCGGAATCACTTTGGCTATTGCCAAAACAAAACAATATCTTACAGACAATAATCTGGATTTGAAAATCATTGTCGAAGCCAGAAATTTAACAGAAATTAAAGAAATCCTACAATCCGAAGGCGTTTATCGCATATTGATAGATAACTTTAATTTTGAAGATACAAAAACAGCTGTCAAATTAATTGGAGACAAATGTTTAACAGAATCATCAGGTAATATCAATGAAAAAACCATTCGTGAATATGCGAATTGTGGTGTAAACTTTATTTCGTCTGGTGCCTTAACACATTCTGTTTATAATATGGATTTAAGTTTGAAAGCCATTTAATCTGCAATCTGAGTATGAGTCAAACGACAGAAGAAATATTGAAAAAAACCCCTGTAATCAAGCAATTTATTGTCATTTTGCAAAATATAAAATTGCCATGGTTGCAAGGAATATCTTTGTACGATTTGCTTCATTTTTATATTTCTGGAATTATTCAAGGTGCTTTAAGTTATAGAGCGGCAGCTATAGCGTGGAGCTTTTTTATGGCACTGTTTCCTTTTATGTTATTTATTTTAAACCTTATTCCGTATATTCCAATTGCTGGTTTTCAAAAAGATTTTTTAGGATTTGTAAGAGAAAATGTGCCACCTACCACTTTCGATGCGATCGATGTTATTATAAACGATATTCTTCACAACAGTCATTCAGGATTATTATCTACGGGAGTTGTTTTGTCCGTTTTTCTGATGACAAATGGTGTGAATGCCGTCATGAGTGGTTTCGAAACTTCGCAACACATTGTAGAAAAGCGAGCTTATTTTAGACAATATTTCGTAGCACTATTTATATCTATGCTACTTACATTTATCTTATTGATAACAGTTGCTATCATTATTATTTTCGAGGTCTTTATACAGAGAACCATTATTCAAGATGTTCTTTCTAGCCGAATTTCCGACAAAATTTCGCTCATAGAATTTGGTCGATATTCCTTTATAATTATTATGATATTAACATCAATCGGAATACTCTTTAGATTCGGAATCAGACAAACAAAAAAACGAGCTTTTATAACAATAGGCGTTGTTTTTACCACCGTTTTAATCATTTTGTCATCTTATTTTTTCGGTATTTGGGTAGTAAAATTTTCAAAATATAATGAATTATACGGCTCGATAGGAACATTACTAATCGTAATGTTTTACCTTTGGATAAACTGTATGGTACTATTATTAGGTTTCGAATTAGACGCATCAATATACAAGCTTAAACACCACCCAACTAAAAATCCACACTTATGATGATGAGAAAAATAACATTTTTATTTTTATTTTTTGCATGTTTCCAAATGCATTCACAAACCGTTTTAGGAAAATGGAAAACGATTGATGATAAAACAGGAGAAGCAAAATCTATTGTTGAGGTGTATGAAAACAACGGAAAATTGTACGGAAAAGTTATCGAAATTTTTGATGCTACCAAGCGCAATAGAAAGTGTGAAAAATGTGAAGGAATAGATAAAAACAAACCCGTTTTAGGACTTGTAATTATAAAAGGGCTTACAAAAGATGATACCGAATACAATGGCGGAAAAATCCTAGATCCTGAAACAGGTAATTTATACAAATGTATTCTTAAACTCTCAGGGAAAGACAAGTTGGATGTTCGCGGTTATATGGGATTTGCCTTAATTGGTCGTTCGCAAACTTGGGTTAGAGTAAAATAAAAATGCAACATTTCATACAAGTTATTTTACCACTTTCACTTCCGCAAACCTTTACTTACAGTGTTTCGGAAGCAGAATTCGAATACCTAAAAATTGGTATGCGTGTGGCGGTTCCTTTTGGCAAAAGTAAATTTTATACAGGCTTGGTTTCGGAGTTGCATCATTATGCGCCAACTTTATATGAAGCCAAGGAAATTCATCAAATTATAGATGACAAACCTATTGTAACTAAAATACAATTACAACATTGGCAATGGATTGCCTCTTATTATATGTGTACGCTGGGCGAAGTTTTTAGATGTGCTTTGCCATCGGCATTACAATTAGAAAGTGAAACAATTATTTCTGCCAAAAAAGATTTTTCGGTTAATGAAAACGAACTTTCGGACGAAGAATATTTATTGGTAGAAGCCTTAAATCAGCAAAGTTCTCTCAAGATTAGTGAGGTTACTTCGGTTTTAAACAAAAAGAAAGTTTTTCCAATAATCCAACAGCTTTTAGCAAAAAATATCATTACACTTCAGGAAGAAATGGTCGAAGAATACAAACCCAAATTGGTTCGTTATATTCGCTTGTTTTCTGAGTTTAATTCTAATGAAAAACTCGAGAAATTATTATTGGTTCTAAAAAATGCACAAAAACAAAAAGAGATATTATTAAGTTATTTTCAATTACAAGCTTCTATAAAAAAGCCCATTTCTGTTAAAGAATTGACCGAATTTTCAGGAGCAACATCAGCAACTGTAAAAGCATTAATCGATAAAAAAATTTTCGAAGAATATTATATTCAAGAAGACCGAGTTTCGTTTGATGATGTAAATGAAAGCCAGATTGTATTAAGCGATCCACAAAATAAAGCTTTGTCGGAAATTCAAACAATTTTCGCTTCAAAAGATGTCTGCTTGCTTCACGGAATCACCGCTTCAGGGAAAACTGAAGTCTATATCAAGCTAATTGAAAGCTTTTTAGAACAAAAAAAACAATGTTTGTACTTGTTGCCAGAAATTGCGCTTACCACACAATTGGTTTCTAGATTAACCAAGCATTTTGGAAATAAAGTAGCCGTTTTTCATTCAAAATATAGTAATAACGAGCGTGTTGAGGTCTGGAATCAGGTTTTAAACTCGTCCGAGAAAGCTCAAATTGTTATTGGAGCTCGTTCGGCAATGTTCTTGCCTTTTCTAGATTTGGGATTCATTATTATCGATGAAGAACACGAACAAACATTCAAACAAACCGATCCTGCACCACGCTATCATGCTCGTGACGCTGCGATTGTTTTGGCAAATTTTCATAAAGCGAAAGTGTTGTTAGGTTCCGCTACGCCAAGTATCGAAACTTATTTTAATACTCAAAATAGTAAATATGGATTGGTCGAATTACACGAACGTTTTGGAAATGCTGTTTTACCAGAAATAGAATTGGTTGATTTGAAAGATAGTTATTTCCGCAAAAAAATGACGGGACATTTCAGTCAAAATTTAATCGATTCCATCTCCGAAGCTTTGTCAAACGGAGAACAAATTATTTTATTTCAAAATCGTCGTGGTTATTCGCCAGTTATCGAGTGTATGACTTGTGGTCACGTGCCGCAATGTCCGCAATGTGATGTGAGTTTAACGTATCATAAATTCAAAAATCAGCTGCGTTGTCATTATTGTGGTTACAGTATTGCCAAACCAACTAATTGTCACGCTTGTTCAAGTATCGATTTGACTTCGAAAGGTTTTGGAACGGAACAAATTGAATTAGAATTGGCTTCAATTTTTCCGACAAAAAATATCAAACGAATGGATCAAGATACCACTCGAGGTAAATATGCTTTCGAGAAGTTGATTGATAGTTTCAAAAACCGAGAAGTAGATATTCTGGTTGGAACACAAATGCTTGCCAAAGGATTAGATTTTGATAATGTATCGCTCGTAGGAATCCTTAACGCTGATTCTATGTTGTATTTTCCAGATTTCCGAGCTTTCGAGCGTAGTTTCCAGATGATGACGCAAGTAGCAGGTAGGGCAGGAAGGTCTGACAAGAAAGGGAAAGTGATTATTCAGACTTATAACACAAATCACAATACGATTCAGCAAGTGGTGCAAAATGATTATTTTTCGATGTTTAACGAGCAATTATACGAGCGAAAAATATACAATTATCCGCCATATTTTAAGTTGATTAAATTGATATTAAAACAAAAAGATTTCGACAAGCTAAAAGAAGGTTCTATGTGGTTGTATCAGGTTTTGAAACAGCAGTTTGACATTCCTATACTTGGACCAGAAGAACCAGCCATAAACCGAATTAGAAACGAATATATAAGAACAATTTTGATTAAAGTTCCCCAAGAAAAATCATTGGGAAGCACAAAAAAAACTATTCAAAAAATTCTGAATAGTTTCGAGTCTGTGTCGCAATTTAGAGCCATCAAAGTAACTGTAAATGTTGATTTTTATTAAAAATCTAAAGCTTTCGCTAAATCTTCTTTTTTGTTTCGGCTTAATGGAATTTTAGTAATTCCAATTTCGGCAAATTTACTATTGAATTTCTCAATTTTATCAATATTAATAATAAAAGATTTGTGAACACGGATAAATTTTTCTTTAGACAAATCTTGTTCAAACGATTTCATAGTCGATAAAACTAGGTGGCTATCATCTTCGGTAACAATTTTTACATAATCTCCGTAAGCTTCAATCCATTTTATTTTTGCGGTATAAATTTTAAGTTTCTTTAAGTTGCTTTTTATAAAAATATGCTCACCTTCTTCCTCAAGACTATCTCTTCGAAGTTGGTGCATATCTAATGCGCGTTTTACAGCAGCATTGAAGCGTTCTTTTGTTATTGGTTTTTGCAAATAATCCGTTGCATCATAATCGAATGCTTTGACAGCATATTCAGCTTTTGAAGTAACAAATATAGTTTGTGGCTTTTCTTTTAGTCCGTCTAATAAGTTAAAACCACTTATTACGGGCATTTCTATATCTAAAAACAATAAGTCGACAGGTTTCGTAGTCAAACAATTTTTAGTTTCAACAGCATTGGAAAAATCGCCTACTAAAGTTAAGTTAGGATGAGATTCTACTAGTTTTGTAACCAAAATTCTTTGAATAGAGCTGTCATCTACGACAATACAGTTCAATTTCATAACACCATTTTAATAAATTTGTAATATAAATATACTTTTTTTTATTTAACTACCAAACTTTTTTCGGAGAAATATTTACTTTCGTCGATTATTTATGCATTTAGCTTGTGTATTAAAATTTAAACACTACTTTTGCACCCATATTTTTAACAAATAAAATTTTATATTATGAATCATTATGAAACTGTTTTCATCTTGAATCCCGTTTTATCTGAAACCCAGGTAAAGGAAACAGTAAGCAAATTTGAAGATTATTTAACTTCAAAAGGAGCTACAATGGTATCCAAAGAGGATTGGGGCTTGAAAAAGATGGCTTACGAAATTCAAAACAAGAAAAGTGGTTTTTACCATTTATTCGAATTTACAGTTCCAGGAGAAGTGTTAATTGGTTTTGAAACTGAATTTAGACGTGACGAACGTGTTATGCGTTTCTTAACTGTAAGTTTAGACAAACATGCAATATCATGGGCTGAGAGAAGAAGAGCAAAATTAAAAGCAACTAAAGCGTAATTATTATGTCAACATTACAACAATCAGCTTCAGGAAAAAAAGACGGAGATATTAGATATTTAACGCCTTTAAACATAGATACGAACAAAACTAAAAAGTATTGTCGTTTCAAAAAATCTGGAATCAAATATATCGATTATAAAGATGCAGATTTCTTATTGAAATTCGTAAACGAGCAAGGTAAAATTTTACCACGTCGTCTTACAGGAACTTCATTAAAATATCAACGTAAAGTTTCAGTTGCTGTAAAAAGAGCACGTCACTTAGCATTTATGCCATACGTTGCCGATTTATTAAAATAATTTAAAAACTCAAAGTTGTTGGTTTTTCTACAATGAAAACCTAACTTCTCTAACAAGGACATCAACATGGAACTTATATTAAAACAAGACGTACAAAATGTTGGCTTTAAAGACGATATCGTATCTGTAAAAGCAGGTTACGGTCGTAACTTTTTAATTCCTCAAGGATTTGCTCACATGGCAACTTCTTCTGCGAAAAAAGTATTAGCTGAAAATTTAAAGCAAAGAGCTCACAAAGAAGCTAAAGTAGTTGCAGATGCAAACACATTAGCAGAAGCTCTAAAAGCTATCGAAATCAAAATTTCTGCAAAAGCAGGTGGTGAGAAACTTTTTGGTTCTATCACTAACATTGATATCGCTGAAGCTTTAGCTAAAGGAGGTCAAACTATAGACAGAAAATTTATTACTTCAGGTATCGTAAAAAGAACAGGAAAATACAATGCTTCAGTTCGTTTGCACCGTGATGTAATTGTAGATTTAGCTTACGAAATTGTTGCTGAACAAGCATAATTTCTTGCAAATATTAAAAGCCTTCTTGCAAAAGAAGGCTTTTTTTTTATCTTTTTTTTGAAATCTAAGAAATCTAACAAATCTAAGAAGTTTAAAATGAAATACGACAGACTAACCAAAGAGCAATTTGAAGAATTGCATCCAGAATTTATAACTTTTCATTCAACTCAATCTATCGACAAAGGTGAATGGGACAAAATTAAACTCGAAAAACCAGAAGTAGCCGAACAAGAATTAGATATTTTTTCAGATTTAATCTGGGAAGGAGTTTTAACTAGAGCTGAATATTTAGAACATTTTTCTAAAAATTATATTTTCCTTTTTCATTGTTTTGATACTCATGTGCAATCGATAGTATTAAAATCGGTCGTGCCAGAAACAAATTTCCTGACTAAAGAAGGTTTGCAATGGTTAAGCGACAACATGTTTACAGACAATATCGAAATGAAAGTAGGTAAAAAAGAATTTAACGAAGAAAGAAATACGTCACTTTTCGAATTGATACAACAAGGCGCTTTCTTGAGTGAAGGGCAGTTATTTAAACAAATAAATAGTATAATGAATTCCTGATTTTAGGATTTAAATTCAATAAAATTGGTTATTTTAGTGCTCATAAACTAGAATAGCCAATTTTGTCATTTATGGACGTTTTACAAAAAATACAATCATTACGTGAGGAACTTAATCTTCACAATTATAATTATTACGTTTTAGATAATCCCACGATTTCAGATTATGATTTTGATGTAAAACTGTCTGAACTTCAAGGTTTAGAAGCAAAACACCCAGAATATTTCGATGAAAATTCTCCAACACAACGAGTTGGTGGAACAATTACCAAAAATTTCGAAACCATAAAACACGATTACAGAATGTATTCGTTAGATAATTCCTATTCAAAAGAAGATTTGTTAGATTGGGAAACCCGAATTCAAAAAGTATTGGGCGATGTTCCATTAAAATATATTTGCGAGCTAAAATATGACGGAGCTTCAATTTCTATCACTTACGAAAACGGAAGGTTAGTTCGTGCTGTAACTCGTGGCGATGGTTTTCAGGGTGATGATGTGACCAATAATATCAAAACAATAAAAGCAGTTCCTATAAAACTGAAAGGAGATTTTCCTGATAAATTTGATATTCGTGGAGAAGTAATCTTGCCTTTTGCTGGTTTCGAAAAAATGAATCAAGAGTTAATAGAAATTGGAGAAACACCTTATTCAAACCCAAGAAATACTGCTTCGGGAAGTTTAAAATTACAAGATAGTGCCGAAGTTGCCAAACGTCCTTTAGATTGTTTGTTATATTCATTAATCGGAAATAATTTGCCATTTCAATCTCATTTCGATGGATTAGAAAAAGCTAGGCTTTGGGGTTTCAAAGTTCCAAAACAAAGTCATTTGGCTAAAAATATGAATGAAGTCTTCGATTTTATAAATTTTTGGGATAAAAATCGACATACTTTACCTTATGAAACCGATGGAGTAGTGGTAAAAGTAAACGATTTGCATTTGCAAGATGAGTTGGGATATACAGCAAAATCACCACGTTGGGCTATAGCATATAAGTTTAAATCGGAACAAGTTTTTACAAAATTAAATTCAATTTCATATCAAGTAGGAAGAACAGGATCTATCACGCCAGTGGCAAATCTTGAACCTGTTCAGTTGGCTGGGACAATTGTAAAACGAGCTTCTTTGCATAATGCAGACCAGATAGAAAAATTAGATATTAGAATAAATGACACCGTTTTTGTAGAAAAAGGCGGCGAGATTATTCCTAAAATTATTGGTGTCGATTTAGAAAAAAGACCTTCAAATTCTGAAAAAACGATTTATTTAACGCATTGCCCAGAATGTCAAACCGAGTTGGAAAGAAAAGAGGGAGAAGCCAATCATTATTGTCCTAATTTTTATGGTTGTCCACCACAAATTATAGGTCGAATTCAGCATTACATTTCCCGAAAATCTATGGATATTGAAGGGTTGGGAGGAGAAACGGTCGCTCTATTGTACAATAATGGATTGGTAAAAGATTATGCCGATTTGTATGATTTATCAGTAGAACAAATTTTGCCATTAGAAAGAATGGCACAAAAATCAGCAGAAAACTTAGTGCAAGGTGTTCAGAAGTCTAAAAATATTCCTTTCGAAAATGTTTTGTTTGCACTTGGTATCCGATATGTTGGAGAAACGGTTGCTAAAAAATTAGCCAAACATTACAAGAATATTGATGCTATTGCTAATGCTAATTTGCTCCAATTGGTTATGGTTGATGAAATTGGAGATAAAATCGCGCAAAGTGTTGTTGAATTCTTTGATAATCAAGAAAATAGAATTATCGTAGAAAGATTAAAAACGAGCGGTGTTCAGTTAGAAATTTCTGAAAGTAATAGTACTGTAATATCTGACAAGCTTTCAGGTCAAATATTTGTTGTGTCAGGAGTTTTTGAAAAATTCTCACGTGATGATTTAAAAAAAGCGATTGAAGATAATGGCGGAAAAGTTGGAAGTTCAATATCGGCAAAGACAAATTATGTAATCGCTGGTGATAATATGGGACCTGCAAAGCTGGAAAAAGCAAATCAATTGAAAATTTCGATAATTAGTGAAGATGATTTTATGGCTTTATTGACTATATAAGAAAGATTATAAAAAAATCCTTAAAGAATAATTTTGTAAGTTTATAAAATGAAAGCGATAAAACCGCCACTATTGTTGTATGTAATTTCAGGATTTTTATTTTTCCTATCAATAATTATTGATGATGAGTATTTAACTTTAGTGTCAAAACCTGTTATATCTACTTCAATATTTTTTTATTATCTGCAAGAAAGTCGTGGCAAAGTTAACTTTTGGTTTTCAGCAGTTCTAATATTACTTTTTGTAAGTGGTATTTTTAATCTTTTTGAAGATGAGCTTACTCTTCAATATGTAATCCTAATAAACTTAGTAGTTTACTGTATTCTTTTGGGTTTTGTGATTAGAAGTTTATTTGAAATAAAATTGAAATTACTAGATAATGTCAGCTTAACCTACATAACTTTAATGTTGTTTTTCTTGTCTTGCTTACTTTATGTATGTTTGTTTTTAGTATTTGATTCGAAATCAGTTTTGTATTTATACCTTATTGTTTATGGTTCAATATTGTTAATATTAGGCTTTTTAAGTACAGTTTTGTATGTTCTAAAAAGTAGTAAAGAAATTTTATATCTGATGATGGCAACTTTTTGTTTTATAATTTGCGATTTGTTTTATGTGATTTATTACTACTATTATGATTTTATTTTTTTTAGATATGTGAGTATTTTTTGTAATATTGTGTCCTTTTACTTTTTAGTAAATTATTTTTTATTAAGAGATGAAAACGAATAATCCATCACTTTTTTTGTATTTATTTGCAAGTATTTTTGAGGTTATTGGAATCGTTATAAGAAATGAACTTATAACGCTTTTGATGAAACCCATGATTGTACCTGCAGTTTTTTATTACTATCTTCAAGTAAAAGAAGGGAAGATAAATTGGCTTTTTTTAGTAATATTGTTAAGTAGTTTCACTTCAGATATGCTTGTTTTGTTCGAATTACCAGATGGTAATATTCCAATTGCATTATTAAATATGTTCTGTTATTTGATATTTATATATTTTGCAATCAAGGATATATTCCTAAAAAACCTATCTGATATAAAGTTTTTTTATTTTGCATTAATCGTAATAGGATGTTTTACTATCTTATATGTTGTATTGGGTTTGATGTCAGGGTTAGATAATTTTTCTAATAACTTATATGTTATTTATGGAATTGTATTATGTATTTTGGCCTCAATCATTGGTTTCAATCATTTGAATCAAGAAAGCAATAAGACATTTTATGCATTAATTATGTGTATTTGTTTTATTACTACCGATGTTTTTTATGCTGTATATAATTTTTATTTAAACTTAGAAATTTTTATAGTTTTAAATGTAACAGTTCAATTTGCGTCTTATTATTATATGGTAAGGTATATAACTTGTAATCCTGAGAAGTAAGAAGTATTTTATAAAAATAAAAAATAAAGCCTCAAATATTGAAAGTACAAACGAAGTAAATGTTCTCATTTTGCTTTTCTTTGTTGTTACTTTGGCAGAAGTTATGGCAGGATTTTCTTGTTTACTAATTTTATTTACCTTCTAAAACCCTTACTTTGCCCGATTCTAATTACAATATATTGGAAATCGTCAATAAAGAAAAATAATTATTTTGTCCTTGCCTTAATTTTTGCCTTAATGGCAAACATATTTTTTATAGCAAAAGATTTTGGCTTGATACTATTAGGTTCGCTTTTCTTTATGTTTTACAGGATATTAATAATTCATCTTGTGATAAATTTTTTTAGGGTAAAAAATTATTTGCCAGTTTTTTTGGGAAGTATTCCGTTTGCAATTATTTTCTTATATGTTACCTGTCTAACGATTGATGAGCTAGGAAAAGGATTGTAAATATATATAATGCAAATTATATTTATGAGTTTTTTAGGTGGTTTTTCGCTAGGAAACTACATTGTAAATAAGAATAAAACGAATTTTTGGTTGCTAATAAGCTCAGTGTTATTTACCTTAATTCAGTTTATAATAACACAAAAATGTATTATATAAGCGTGTTTATTTTTCAGCCTATTGCTATAATATTTTATGCTATTGCGTAATTTTCGCTTTATAAATTTATAATTTTATCAGAGAAAACTAAACAATAATTTTCTTCCCACCAGCTGCAGCAACATTCTTTTCACTATCTAAATAAAAATCAATTCGACCCAAGTTTATTCCGTAGCACCCCACTTGGTTTATCAATACTTCTTTGTCTTCTAGGTTTTTTTCGATAACGGGCTTGTCTAAAAAAGTATGGGTGTGTCCGCCAATTATCAAATCGATATTTTTAGTTTTTCTAGCTAGATTAATATCTGAAGCTTTTTCTGGATCGTTTTTATAGTTAAAACCTAAATGCGAAAGACAAATTACAATGTCGCACTTTTCATTTTCTTTTAGAATACGTGACATATCCTGCGCTACTTCAATAGGATTATTGTACTTGGTTTCTTTATATAGTTTAGCATCAACAAGGCCTTGCAATTCGATTCCAAGCCCGAAAACACCTATTTTCAGACCCGCTTTCTTGAAGATTTTATAAGGTTTTACAAAAGTGTCAAGAACGGTATTTTTGAAATCATAATTTGCCGAAACAAAATCGAATTCTGCATGAGGCATTTGTGCGAGTAAACCTTCTATGCCGTTATCGAAATCATGATTTCCTATAGTTGCTAAGTCGTATCTCATCATGCTCATTAGTTTAAACTCGAGTTCTCCACCATAATAATTAAAATAGGGTGTTCCTTGAAAAATATCTCCAGCATCTAGTAATAACACATTTTCTTCTTCTCTTCTTATTTGTTCAACAATTGCTGCACGACGAGCCACACCACCCATATTTGGATTTTTAGGATCGTTAGCAGGAAAAGGATCTATATGACTGTGAACGTCGTTTGTATGTAAAACTGTAATTTTTTTTACATTATTAGTGGTAAAACTACTTAATGATAATCCCCCAAATGTTAATAATGTTGCACTTGCTGCAGTTTTCTGAATAAAATCTCTTCTTTTCATGGTCTTTTTTATTAATCAGATTGTAATGTTATTGTTTGATTTGAGTAACTTTTATTTTTTTAGTAATTGGAATGGTATCCACATCTTTAAAATAGTCAATCAATATGTTTCTAAGTTTATATTCTAAATCGTATGTTTTTGTATTTTTCTTAAAAAAGTTCATATTATCTCCACCATTCGAAAGATAATCGGAAGTTACTACGTAGTATGTTTTAGTAAGGTCTAGTGGTTTTTCGCCAACCATAATATCTGCTGATTTATTTTCAGCAGTTATAGTAAAAGTTATGCCAGAAATTGGGTGCGGTTTTTTCTCTTTGATAAAATAATTTGCAAATTCCGCAATTTGTTCGCCTAGTAAAGCAACAACAACTGTAGTGTTTTCGAACGGCATAATTTCAAAAGCAGTTCTTGTAGTTACATTACCTTGTGGAAGAATTGCTCTAATTCCGCCATGATTTAAGATACAAATATCAATATCTAAATTTTCACGTTTTTTGAAAATAGGATTTGTTTTTACGAGTGTAGCATCGGCAAGAAAATCACCAATATTACTTTGCCATTGTCCTTTGCTTTTGTCTAAAGTTTCTGGACAAACAGCTAAAACAGTATTCAACTCGTTGTCAATGTGTGTTCTATAAGGAGAAATGTAAGCATTGTATTCCGCAAGGGAATATGCTTTTTCATTTATGTTTAGCTGTTTGCCTTCTATTTTTGATATAACTAATTGTGCCGAACAATTACTTCCAAATACAATTAACGTTAAAATTAAAACAAAATGTTTTAAAACAAGGGCACTCTTTTTTACATTTACCATGACAATTGAATCTTATTTGATTAAATTTGTTTTTCAAGATTAATATGTAAAAGTAATATGTTTATAAAGTATATAAAAGAAATTTCTCTAAAAAAAATATTAAAAAGAAGTTTACATAACGTAAAGCCAAGTTCGTTAACAACGCCAATACAAACTTTAGGATTAGTAGTCGATGAAAGTTATTTTTCTGATAAAGAACAGCTTATACAAGAATTAGTTGCTTGTGGGATTAAAGAAAACAACATAAAAATGATTGTTTTTAGGGATAAAATTAAAAAAAATGAAACCTTTTCTCAGCCTACATTTAGTAATAATGATGTGAGTTGGAAAGGAGATTTAAAGCAAATTTTCGTTACAGACTTTATAAATACACCTTTTGATATGTTAATAAGTTATTATGACACCGAAAAAGCACCATTATTACTCATTACAAATCAATCTAAAGCCTTATTTAAAGTAGGGTTCTCTACTGTTGATAAAAGATTAAATCATTTAATGATTAATACCAACGCCGAAAATCACAAAGTTTTTGTTCACGAACTATTTAGATATTTAAAAATTTTAAACAAAATATAATCCCATGCAAGCATTTATTGGAACAGGAGTTGCCTTAGTAACACCATTTAAAAAAGATTTTTCTGTTGATGTCGAAGCTTTAAAACGTATCGTAAATCACGTTATTGATGGTGGTGTTGAATATCTTGTAGTTTTAGGCACAACTGGAGAACCAGCAACACTATCCCAAGACGAAAAAGAACTCGTAATTACAACAATAGTTGAAGCAAATAACGGAAGATTACCTCTAGTTTTGGGTGTTGGAGGAAATAATACAATGAAAGTTGTTGAAGAACTAAAAACAAGAGATTTTTCTAAATTTTCCGCAGTACTTTCAGTTTCTCCTTATTATAACAAACCAACTCAAGAAGGAATTTATCAGCATTTCAAAATGATTGCTGGAGCTTCACCAATTCCAGTAATCATGTATAATGTTCCAGGAAGAACAGCCAGTAATGTTTTGCCAGAAACAGTTTTAAGATTGGCAAATGATTTTAAAAACCTAATAGGAATAAAAGAAGCAGCAGGAGATATTGTACAAGCCATGAAACTGATACAAGGGAAACCAAAAGATTTCTTAGTTATTTCTGGCGATGATATGATTACACTTCCTATGGTTTTAGCGGGTGGATCAGGAGTAATATCAGTAATAGGAGAGGGTTATCCAAAAGAATTTTCGAAAATGGTTCGTCTTGGATTACAAAGAAAAGTAGATGAAGCTTATGCTTTGCATTACAAACTAATGGATAGTATCGATATGATTTTCGAGCAAGGAAATCCAGCTGGTGTAAAAGAAATTTTCAAATCATTAGGTCTTTCAGAAAATACGGTTCGTTTGCCTTTGGTTAGTGTCAATGAAAATCTAGCAAACAGATTAGATTTGTTCACAAAAAAACTATAAAAATTACAACGAAAATAAAGTTTTGTATATAAGAATTAATAACTAAATTTGCAGTTCGATTTTCTGAACTCAAAAGCCAATAAAAATCGATAGTTTTAAAATAAATATGAAGAAATTAATATACACATTCCTAATAATTGCTTTATTTTCGTCTTGTAGCGAATATCAAAAAGCAATTAAATCTGAAGATATAGCCGTAAAAAGTGATGTTGCTACAAAAATGTACGAAAAAGAAAAGTACGAAAAAGCCATTCGTCTTTTCGAACAAGTTTCTCCAGTATTAAAAGGAAAACCAGAAGCTGAAAATATATTTTATATGTTTTCTCAATCTTATTATAAAACAGAACAATATTATTTGTCAGGATATCAGTTCGAAAGTTTTGCAGCATTATATCCAAAAAGCAAAAACGCAGAAGAAGCGGCTTTTTTAGGAGCAAAATCATATTCTGAATTGTCACCAGTTTATTCGTTAGACCAAACAGATACAGATAAAGCGATTAATAAGTTGCAGGATTTTATCAATAAATATCCAAATTCTCAGTATTTAGCCGAAGCAAACGTAGTGGTAAAAGATTTGAGAGAAAAACTAGAGAAGAAAGCTTTTGAAATTGCAAAACAATACAACACAATTTCAGATTTTAAACCTGCAATTAAAGCTTTAGATAACTTTATCGCAGATTATCCAGGAACTCCATACAAAGAACAAGCCTTGTTTTATAAGCTAAATGCTAGCTACCAATTGGCCATAAACAGTGTTTCATCTAAAATGGAAGAAAGATTAAATTTTGCAAAAGCAGCGCAAGAAGCTTTGCTTAATTTTAATGCAAATACAGAATTCAAAAGAGCAGCTGACGAAATGTTGGTTAGAATAGACAAAGATTTACAACAATTTTCTAAATAAAAAAAAGTCATGGATTTAAAAAAGACTACAGCTCCAGTAAACACAGTTACTTACAACAAAACAGTAATTGAAGAACCAACTGGAAATGTTTATGAAGCGATTACCATAATGGCTAAAAGAGCAAATCAAATTAATGCTGAAATTAAAAAAGAACTAATCGAAAAATTAGAAGAGTTTGCTACTTATAACGATAGTTTAGAAGAAGTTTTCGAAAACAAAGAGCAAATCGAAGTTTCTAAATTTTACGAAAAACTACCAAAAGCACACGCATTAGCGGTTGAAGAATGGTTAGAAGATAAAATTTACTATAAATCAGCAAAATAAAACAACTATGTCTGTTTTAAGTGGTAAGAAAATAATACTAGGTGTTTCTGGTGGAATTGCCGCTTACAAATCAGCGTCTTTAGTTAGATTATTCATAAAAGCAGGAGCACATGTCCAAGTGATAATGACTCCTGCTTCTAAGGATTTTGTAACACCACTCACACTATCTACGCTCTCTAAAAATCCTGTTCATTCTTCTTTTTTTAATGAAGATGACCAAGATGCAGTTTGGAACAACCATGTCGATTTAGCACTTTGGGCAGACTATATTATTATTGCGCCAGCAACAGCAAACACAATGTCTAAGATGGTTTCTGGTAATTGTGATAATTTACTTATTGCTACTTATCTTTCGGCAAAATGTCCTGTGTATATTGCACCAGCAATGGATTTAGATATGTACAAACACCCATCTACAAAAGCAAATTTTGAGGCTTTCGCCAAATTTGGAAACACGATTATTCCTGCCGAAAGCGGAGAATTAGCCAGTGGACTTTCCGGAGAAGGTCGCATGGCAGAACCAGAAAATATCATTGCATTTTTAGAAAAAGACATCGAAAATAAATTACCACTAAAAGGTAAAAAAATCCTTGTTACAGCGGGGCCAACTTACGAAGCCATAGATCCTGTTCGGTTTATAGGAAATCATTCTTCAGGAAAAATGGGTTTCGATATTGCAGTTGCTGCAGCTAATCTTGGTGCTAACGTCACTTTAGTTTCTGGACCAACACATTTTCAAGTAAATAATTCTTTGATTAATTTAGTTAGAGTAACTTCTGCCGAAGATATGTATAATGCTTGTCATCAATATTTTAATGATTACGATGTGATGATTGCTGCTGCTGCTGTCGCTGATTATCGTCCAAAAAATGTTGCCTCTCAGAAAATAAAAAAGAACGAAGCTACGTTTACTATTGAATTAGAGAAAACCAAAGATATTTTGTTGTCATTGGGTCAAATCAAGAAAAATCAATTCTTGATAGGATTTGCTCTCGAAACTGAAAATGAAATTGAAAATGCAAAGCTAAAAATTCAGAAAAAAAACCTAGATTTGATAGTTCTTAATTCTTTAAATGATTTGGGTGCTGGTTTTGGAAAACCAACAAATAAAGTTACATTTATTGACAAAAAATTTAAGATAGAACCGCAAGAACTAAAATCGAAAGAAGCAGTAGCTATCGATATTGTAAATAAAATTGTTTCACATTATGCGTAAAATATTTGTTTTTTTATTTCTGTCATTTTTTGGGTTTATACAAGCTCAAGAACTAAATTGTTCTGTAGTTTTCAATACAGATCAAGTAACAGCAACAAACCAACAAGTATTTAAAACACTCAAAAAAGCGCTGACAGAGTTTGTAAACAATAGAAAATGGTCTGATCAAACTTATAAAGGAGCTGAAAAAATAGAATGTTCTTTTTTCTTTACAATCACAACTTATACCGCCGATCAGTTTACGGGAACCTTGCAAGTTCAGGCATCAAGACCTGTTTATAACTCGACTTATATGTCACCAATTTTAAATATAAACGACAAGGATATTACGTTTAATTATTTAGAATTTCAAAATTTGACTTTCGATCAAAACTCATTCGATTCGAATTTACTTTCTATAATGGCATTTTATTCCAACTTAATTATTGGTGTCGATGCAGATACATTTGCACTCGAAGGTGGTTCTAAATCTCTAGAAAACGCCCAAAGTATTAGTAGTATTGCCCAACAAAGTCAAATAAAAGGTTGGAGTCAATCGGACAAAAATCAAAACAGATATTATCTTATAAATGATATGCTTTCGCCTGCTTTTGTAGCTTTTAGAAAAGCGATGTACGAATATCATTTGAAGGCTTTAGATAAAATGGCCGATAATCCAAAAGAAGCTAAAGAAAATATAAAAATTGCTTTAAAAACACTATCCCAAATAGCAGAAACAAGGCCAAATGCTTATCTTACCAGAGTATTTTTTGATGCAAAGGCGGATGAAATACTTAGTATTTATACTGATGGACCAAAAGTTGATGTCACCGAAGTTATTAACGCACTCAATAGATTATCTCCTACAAATTCGAGTAAATGGGGAAAAATTAGTTATTAATTCCTCATTATGTTAGCTTCATTATCTATAAAAAATTTCGCATTAATAGAACAGTTGGAAATGAATTTTTCTAATCAATTTTCTATTATTACTGGTGAAACTGGCGCAGGAAAATCGATACTTTTAGGCGCTTTAGGTTTGGTTTTAGGAAAGCGTGCCGATTTAACTTCTCTAAAAGACAAAGAACAAAAATGTGTTATCGAGGCACAATTTCAAATTTCAAAATACAATTTACAAAATTTTTTCGTTACAAATGATTTAGATTACGAAGACACAACAATCATTCGTCGTGAGATTTTGCCTTCAGGGAAATCTAGAGCTTTTGTAAATGACAGCCCAGTAAATCTTACCGAATTACAGGATTTGAGCGAGTATTTGTTAGATATTCATTCGCAACATCAAACGCAAGAATTGTCTAATGAAGCTTATCAAATCGAGATTCTTGATGCCATTGCAAATCATCAAAATTTACTTTTAGATTACAAGCAAAATTTAGTCAAATATAAATTGGCAAAAAGCGAATTAAAAAAATTGCATGCTGAAAAAGAAGCTTTATCAAAAGAACAAGATTATAATTCATTTTTGTTAGAAGAATTGCTTTCGGCAAATTTAAAAGCCGACCAGCAAGAAGAATTAGAAAGTATTTTTGAGAAGTTGAATAATGTCGAATTTATCAAAGAATCGCTAGATAAATCTTTGGCTGTAGCTAATGAAGAGCAAATAGGAATTATACAAAACTTGAAGGAAGTTAAAATTTCGTTGCAAAAAATTGCAGGATTATCATCGGAATTCAATGATTTATTTGAAAGAGTTTCAAGCACATTAATCGAATTTGAAGATATTTCTATCGAACTTTCTGGGCAAGCAGAAAAATTAGTTAATGATCCCGAAAAACTAGATTTGGTAAATCAAAAACTGCAAACAATATATTCCTTGCAAAAAAAGCATCAAGTAGAATCGATTGCTGAATTGTTGGTTATCCAAAATGATTTAGACAGCAAATTAGTTTTGGTTGATGACTTAGAAAATCAAATTCAAAAATTAGAAAATCAATCAAACGAAAGTGTGTTGATTTTAGATAAAATAGCTTCCGAAATTTCTAGAAATAGAAGCAAAGCAGTCCCCGTTTTAGTAACTCAAATTACCGAAATTCTGACGCAATTGGGAATGCCAAATGCTAGATTTCAGTTCGAAATAAAACAAACGCAAAACTACTTACCATTAGGAAAAGATGAAGTGCAATTATTGTTTTCGGCAAATAAAGGAACCGATTTTGGATTGCTTAAAAAAGTAGCTTCTGGCGGAGAAATGTCGCGAATTATGTTAGCTGTTAAAGCAATTTTAGCTAATTACTCGAAATTGCCAACTATTATTTTTGATGAAATAGATACAGGAGTTTCTGGAGAAATTGCGCACAAAATGGGAGATATTATGAAAGGAATGAGTAGTAAAATGCAAGTTTTTGCTATTACACATTTGCCACAAATTGCTGCAAAAGGGAACCAACATTATAAAGTTTTTAAATCATCGGAAGGAGAAAATACTATTTCAGAACTGAAATTACTATCTCAAAATGAGCGAGTTGTAGAAATTGCCGAAATGCTATCAGGAAAAGATATTTCAGATTCGGCACTTAATCACGCAAAATCATTATTAAATTAGAAAATTAGATTACTAGACTTCTTAGATTGTTAGATTTTTAGTATTTTTGATTGGTCAAATAAACGATTAAACAAATAACCGAATAAAAAATAAAAAATGATTATAGAACCAAGAATGCGAGGATTTATTTGCCTTACAGCACACCCAACAGGTTGTGAGCAAAACATAAAAAATCAAATAGCTTACGTAAAATCTAAAGGACATATAGAAGGTGCAAAAAGAGTTCTGGTAATTGGAGCTTCGACAGGATTTGGTTTGGCTTCAAGAATTACAAGTGCTTTTGGTTGTGACGCTTCTACAATAGGCATTTTCTTCGAAAAACCTGCAAGTGAAGGAAAAACAGCTTCACCAGGTTGGTACAATTCGGCAGCTTTCGAAAATGAGGCTAAAAAAGCAGGTTTGTATGCAAAAAGCATCAATGGAGACGCATTTTCTAACGAAGTGAAACAACAAACTATCGATTTAATCAAAAAAGATTTAGGTCAGATAGATTTAGTTATTTATAGTTTAGCATCGCCAGTTCGTTTGCACCCAATAACTGGTGTTTTGCATCGTTCGGTTCTAAAGCCAATAGGAGGTACTTTTACAAATAAAACTGTCGATTTTCATTCAGGAAAAGTTTCGGATATTTCTATAGCACCTTGTGAAGGAGATGATATCGAGAATACAGTAAATGTGATGGGTGGAGAAGATTGGTCTATGTGGATTGATGCTTTAAAAAAGGAAAATTTACTAGCCAATAATGCTACTACAATTGCTTATTCCTACATAGGACCAGAAGTTACTGAAGCCGTTTATCGCAAAGGAACTATTGGTAAAGCAAAAGACCATCTAGAAGCTACTGCTTTTTCTATTACCGATAGTTTGGCAGATTTAGGAGGGAAAGCTTATGTTTCGGTAAATAAAGCGTTGGTAACACAAGCAAGTTCGGCTATTCCAGTAATTCCTTTATATATTTCATTATTGTATAAAATTATGAAAGCCGAAGGAATTCACGAAGGTTGTATCGAGCAAATGCAAAGATTGTATGCTCAAAGATTATATACAGGAAATGCAATTCCAACTGATAATAAAGGCAGAATCCGTATAGATGATTGGGAAATGCGTGCAGATGTTCAGGAAAAAGTAGCTAAACTTTGGTTAGAAGCAACTACCGAAACATTACCAGAAATTGGTGATTTAGAAGGATACAGAAATGATTTTCATAATCTTTTTGGCTTCGGATTTGAAGGTGTAGATTATAAATCGGATACTAACGAAATGGTAAATGTTTCGAGTATAGTATAATTACATAAAGAATAAGTATTTATAAAACCACGAATGTATTTCGTGGTTTTTTTATGCTTTTTTGTCGATGTATTAGTGATAATTTAACAAATGATTAATATTTTTTGTACATTGCTTGCTTAATCAAACTACTTTAAAAATGAAAAAAATTACTTTATTACTGTTTTTATTCGTCACTAGTTGGCAAATAAATGCACAAACTTGTACGCAGACATTTACTGCTACAGGGCAAGATGACGATCCAACGGTATTGACAATTAATGCTGTAGATATTACTTGTTATGGTGCAAATCCTTTAACAAGTCTGAAATTAACTAATTCGGCAGGAAGTTTAACTAGTGGTTTTTGTACTTCTGGAGGAACAAGTTGGTATGGATTTGATTTGTCTATAGATGGAGGTACTGCTATTACTGGTTGTGCGGCAGATTTTAATGATGTAAATATTACAGGATTTACTACATTGACAATAACATCTCACGATGATGATGTTTATAGTGATGGAGTTACTATAACAATAGATGTAGAAGCAACATTTACAGCGCTTACACCGCCATCATGTACTGCATTGACTACACCAGCTAACGGAGCAACTGGCGTTAGTTCTACTGTCATATCTTGGCCTACAGCAACAGGAGGAGTAACAGGATATAGATTAAATGTGGGTACTACTCCAGGAGGAACAAATGTTTTAAATAATTTTGATGTAGGAAATGTGTTAACCTATGATTTAGTTACCTTAATATCAGGAACAACTTATTATGTAACAGTAATTCCTTATAATGTAAACGGTTCGGCGACAGCATGCTCGGAAACATCTTTTGCAACTTGTGGAGCTGTTACGGTTTTTCCTTGGACTGAAAATTTTGATGCTTTGGCTACAGGAACAAATGTATTTCCATCTTGTTGGGCATATGAGAATATAACGAGTAATTGGTCAATTTCTACTACTCCAGTTGCAAATAGTGGCGCAAATTCTTTAAGAAGAACTTGGAGTACTGATGGATGGGCTTTTACACCCTTAGCAACGCTAACAGGTGGGACTTCATATACTTTTAGTTATTATATGAGAACAAATGATGCAGTTGTAGGATACGATGTAACACTTGGAGTTGGAAATGCCCAAACATCTGCAGCAATGTCAACAACGTTAACTACACAAACAGGATATCAAGGCCCAGCTTGGACTTTATTTACAGCCTACTTTACACCAACTATTTCTGGAAATTACTCTTTTGGAATACATGTTGCAGCCCCTTTTGCTCCTAATGGGATTAATTTTGATGATTTTAAACTTGAGGTATCTCCATCATGTCTTAATCCGCTTGGTTTAGCAGTATCTGCAGTAACAGACGCCAGTGCAACAGTTACATGGACAGCAACAACAGGTAATTACGAATATGTTTTAGATAATACTGCGGCTGATCCTGCAGGATCTGGAACAACATTGTCAGGAGAAACTTATAATGCAATATCATTATCGCCTACTACAATTTATTATTTTCATGTAAGATCAGTTTGCGCAGGGCCTACTTATAGCGCTTGGTCTACAGTTTCGTTTACAACAGCTTGCGCTCCTGTTACGGCATTTGTAGAAAATTTTGATAGTGTTACCGCTCCTAGCTTCCCAAATTGTTGGGGTAGAGTAGGTACTGGAGGTAATGCGAATATACAAACAACAAATCCAAGTTCAGGTATAAATACAATGTATCTTTATGGTTTTTCAGGAAGTTTAGGAGTTGTTAAAACAGTACCAGTTTCTAATTTAGGTTTGGGTACACATCGTTTGAACTTCAAAATGAGAGGTAATTTTACCGCTGGTGATGATGTAGAAATTGGTTATTTAACAAACCCTAATGACAGTAATACTTTTCTTTCTTTAGGTTCTGTAAATGCAGCATCATTAGTATATGAGGATTATACTTTTACTCCACCAGCAGGATCGTATTCAAACTATTTAGCATTTAGACATACTGGAACTATAGGTGCTAGTGTATTAATTGATGATGTAGTTTGGGAGCCAATCCCAGCTTGTAGTAATCCTAGTGGTTTAGCTGTCTCTGCAGTAACAAGTTCTAGTGCTACAATTATGTGGACAGCAACAACTGGTAATTATGAATATGTTTTAGATAATGCTGTAGCTAATCCTTCAGGATCGGGGACAACATTATCAGGAGAAACCTATAATGCAACACTGTTATCTCCTTCTACAACTTATTATTTTCATGTAAGATCTGTTTGTGCAGGACCTATTTATAGTACTTGGTCTACAGTTTCATTTACTACACCTGCAACACCTCCTGGAAACGATAGTTGTTCATCTCCAATATTATTAACTCTTGGAGCTGTATTTGTAGATCAAGATATTGATACTACAAATACAGGTGCTACTTTAAGTGCAGAAACTCCAAGTCCATCTTGTGGAACAACTGGTTTTGCTACCACAGGTAAAGATGTTTGGTATAATGTTGTAGTTCCACCATCAGGTACATTAACAATTGAAACAGATGCTACGGCAGCAGGAACAGGTTTATTGATAGATACTGTAATATCTATTTATTCAGGTACTTGTGGTGTTTTAACAGAACTAGATTGTGATGATTTTTCAGGGAACACTACAACTCCAGCTGGAGCAGATTATGCTAAGGTTTCATTAACGGGACAACTTCCTGGGGCTACTTTATTGATTAGAGCATTTGGTTGGAATGGACTTCAAGGAAATTTTAGTATTTCAGCTTATGATGCTTCATTAAGTACACCATCTTTCGATATTAATGGATTCTCAGCTTATCCTAATCCTGTAAAAGATGTATTGAATTTATCTTACACAAAAGAAATTTCTAATGTATCTGTACATAATTTATTGGGTCAGGAAGTAATGACAAAATCTATTAATGCTACACAAACTAAAATTGATATGTCAAACTTGTCAAACGGAACTTATTTAGTAAAAGTTACCGTAGATGGTTTGGTAAAAACATTGAAGGTTGTAAAACAATAAAATAGTTTTTAAAAATATTAAAAGCCATTCGCTAGTCGAATGGCTTTTTTTTATAAAATAATGTACCTTTGTCAAAATTTTTTATCAATGAATTTTTCGTTTATTATTCCAGTTTACAATCGTCCAGAAGAAATCGAGGAACTTTTAGAAAGTTTAACCAAACAGACTTATAAAGAACCTTTCGATATTATTATTGTCGAAGATGGTTCGACTATCCCTTGCGAACATATTGTAGATAAATATAAAAACAGATTATCTATAACTTATTACCTGAAATATAATTCAGGGCCTGGTGATTCTAGGAATTTTGGTATGAGTCAATCTAAATCAGATTATTTTATTATTTTAGATTCAGATTGTATTATTCCTGAAAATTATTTGACAGAAGTTTCTAAAAGCTTATCTCATAAATATGTAGATTGTTATGGTGGTCCAGATGCGATGTTGCCTAGTTTTTCGGCAGTGCAAAAAGCAATAAACTTTACGATGACATCAGTTATTACAACTGGAGGAATTCGAGGTGGATCAGAAAAAATTGAAAAATTTCAGCCACGAAGTTTCAATATGGGAATTTCAAGAAAAGCATTCGTCGCTTCAAAAGGGTTTTCAAATATTCATCCAGGTGAAGATCCAGATTTGAGTATTCGATTGTGGAAATTAGGTTTCGAAACCAAATTAATTACTTCAGCTTTTGTATATCACAAACGAAGAATAGATTGGGATAAGTTTTATACTCAAGTAAATAAATTTGGTAAAGCAAGACCAATTCTTAATCATTGGTATCCAGAATATGCAAAACCAACGTTCTTTTTGCCATCAATATTTGTAATTGGTTTGTTTCTCGGAATAATTGGATTTTTCTTAAACAATGATTTAATTTTACAATTATATTTTGTTTATACGGCTTTAATTTTCATAATGTCATCTGTTAAAAACAAAAATATTTATGTTGGTTATCTTTCTATAATAGCAGTTTGGAAACAATTTTTTGGTTATGGATTGGGATTTATAGAATCATTTTTTAAAATCAATATTCTAAAGATAAAACCGCAAGAAGCATTTCCGGAATTATTTTTTAAAATTTAAAATGGCAAAAATCATAGGTCTTACTGGAGGAATTGGAAGTGGTAAAACAACCATTGCTAGACTTTTTGAAGCCGAAGGAATACCTGTATATATTGCCGATGATGAAGCCAAAAAAATAATGATTCTGCCAGAAACGATTCAGTTAGTTCGAGAATGTTTTGGTCAAGAAGTGATTGTAAACTATCAAATAGATAAAAAAAAATTATCAGAAATTGTTTTCAATCAGCCGGAGAAACTAAAAGAGCTCAATAAAATCATTCATCCATTGGTGAAAAAGCATTTTGACAATTGGGTAAAAAAACAAAATTCACCGTTTGTAATAAAAGAAGCTGCCATTCTTTTTGAAAGTGGAAGTTATAAATATTGTGATCAAATTATTACTGTTATCGCTTCGGAAGAAACACGCATAAAACGTGTGATGTCAAGGGATAACTCTACCAGAGAAGCTGTTTTAGAGAGGATAAAAAATCAGTGGGAAGATAGTCAGAAAACTTCAAAAAGTGACTATATTATTGAAAATGAAAACTTAAGTGAAGCCAAACTTCAATTTCAAGAAATTCTTAAAAAATTAAAAAATCTATATTAAAACTGCCAATTGTTAATATTTGGTTAATATATTTAGGATTCAAATGTTAAAATGTTAAATTTGTAGCAATGAATAAAACGTTATTTCGCATTGTAGTATTTTTAATGACACTTTCCTTATTGGGAATCATTGTTGTACAAGGCTATTTGATAAATGCGTCTTTCAAAAATAAAGACGAACAATTTAAATACCAAGTAAAACAAGTTATCGATAATGTATCAAAAAAATTGCAAGAGCAAGAAACCTATACTTTTTTAAGTACATACAACAAACTAAAAGATAGTATAGGAAAAAGTCCACAACAAAGTGAATTGCTCAAGTTTTTTTATGTCGAAAAAAATTCAGTAACAAACGAAACAATCATTTATTCTAACAGTTTGATTGCAGAAGATTATTCGTTGCCATCATCGTTCTTTGATAAAAATAAGGATTCAACAAAGCTTAAAAATTATATTTCTAAACGCGTTACCGAAGTTTATAGCGGAAACACTATTAATGATAACAATCTAAACAGTACGTTATCTCCAGACGAAAAGATAGAGAAATCTGGAAGAATGGACGTTTTAGACAAAGCGACATTTGGAGTGTATTTTAAAGATATTGCCGCAACACGATCTATAACCCAAAGAGTTTCTAACAAGCAATTGTATGATTTATTGGCTTATGAGTTGATCGGTTATGGTATTAAAACACCGTTCGAATTTGGAATTTATAGTAATGGTTTAGCAACAAAAGTAAAATCGGAAAAGTTTAAGTTCGACAAGAAAAACACTTACGACATTCCAGTTTTTACAGACAATGATGGTGTAAGTAAATATCAGTTATTGGTTAGTTTTCCTAAAAAAAAGGAATTTTTAATATCTGATTTAATAGGAATTGCATTTCTTGCATTTCTGTTTACAGCAATTATTATTGTCGCTTATTACAGTGCATTGAATCAGTTAAATAAACAACGTCATATTTCTCAAATCAAAACCGATTTTATAAATAATATGACACATGAGTTCAAAACACCTATTGCTACAATCAATTTAGCGTTAGATGCCATAAAGAATCCTAAGGTTATTGATGATAAAGAAAAAGTTTTTCGATATCTGCAAATGATTAAGGACGAAAACAAACGAATGCATGCTCAAGTAGAAAACGTGTTACAAATTTCTAAATTAGAAAAACGAGAACTCGATATTACAAAAGAAGCATACAATATGAATGACATTATTGAAGAAGCGATAGAACACGTGAATTTGATA
>NZ_JAYWDT010000265.1:0-2470 GCF_043779715.1 Flavobacterium sp. | reverse complement strand
TCTCATAGTTATAATTACCTGATGAGATTCCTCGTTCCTCGTAATGACAAGTTTGAGGTTAAGAAATAATTTAATAAAAATGAAGAAATTAGTTGTTTTAACTGGAGCTGGAATTTCTGCCGAAAGTGGTATAAAAACCTTTCGTGACAGCGACGGACTTTGGGAAGGTCATAATGTTATGGATGTTGCTACGCCAGAAGGTTGGGATAAAAATCCGGCTTTGGTTCTCGATTTTTACAACAAACGTCGCCAGCAACTTAAAGAGGTAAAACCCAATGAAGCACATTTAATTTTAGCCGATTTAGAAAATGATTTCCATGTACAAATTATTACACAAAACGTGGATAATCTGCATGAAAAAGCAGGAAGTTCGAATGTTTTGCATCTTCATGGCGAATTATTGAAAGTTAGAAGTACGAAGAACGAAAATTATATTTTGGATTGGTCGGAGGATTTGAATCTTCACGATTTTGATGATAAAGGAAATCAACTTCGTCCACATATTGTATGGTTTGGCGAAGACGTTCCTGTTTTAGAATACGCAGTCGAAGTAGTGCAACAGGCCGATATTTTAATCATTGTTGGCACTTCGTTACAAGTATATCCAGCAGCAAGTCTGATGCATTTTGCGCCCGAAGATTGTCCCGTTTATTACATAGATCCAAATCCTGCAAATGTTAGTAATGCACCACTGAATTTTAAAATTATTGAAGCGATAGCATCAAAAGGAATGAAATTTTGCAAAAGGAATTAAAGAAATGACAATTTCAATTTCAAAAATCAATAACAAACTTCAAGATTTCTAAAATTTCTCAAATCTGTGTTCCAAATATCAAAAAACAATAACAATATCAAAAAGCAATTTCAATCTAAAAATCTAACCGTCTAAGTTATCTAATTTTCTAATTTTCTAATTATCTTTGCGCTTTTAAACAACAACACAACAAATGCAACTAACTGAATTGAATGCTGTTTCGCCAATAGATGGTCGTTATAGAAGTAAAACCAAATCACTTTCAACCTATTTTTCTGAAGAAGCCTTAATAAAATATCGCGTTTTAGTAGAAATCGAATATTTCATTGCGCTTTGCGAGGCTAATTTGCCACAACTTTCAGGAATAAATCCTACTATTTATGAGGATTTGAGAAATATTTACAAAAATTTCTCGACCGAAGATGCACTTTGGATAAAAGAAACCGAAAAAATAACAAACCACGACGTAAAAGCAGTCGAATATTTCATCAAAGAAGCTTTCGAAAAGTTAGGTTTGTCGCAATATAAAGAGTTTATTCACTTCGGATTAACTTCTCAGGATATAAATAATACAGCCATTCCGCTTTCTACAAAAGAAGCGTTCGAGAAAGTATATTTACCATCATTAATAGGTTTGGTTTCTAAACTAAAAGAATTGAGTGTAGAATGGGCAGCGGTACCAATGTTAGCAAGAACGCACGGGCAACCCGCTTCGCCAACGCGTTTGGGTAAAGAAATTGGTGTTTTTGTAGAACGATTGGAAGAGCAAATGCGTTTGTTATTTAATATTCCTTTTGCAGCAAAATTTGGTGGTGCTACAGGAAATTACAATGCACATCATGTTGCTTATCCGAATACTGATTGGAGAAAATTTGGTAGTGATTTTGTAGAAGATACACTAGGTTTACATCATTCTTTTCCAACAACACAAATAGAACATTACGATCATTTTGCCGCTTTTTTTGATGCTTTAAAAAGAATAAATACCATTATAATCGATTTAGATCGAGATATTTGGACCTATGTTTCGATGGAATATTTCAAGCAAAAAATAAAAGCAGGCGAAATTGGTTCATCGGCAATGCCACACAAAGTAAACCCAATTGATTTTGAAAATTCGGAAGGGAATTTAGGAATTGCCAATGCTATTTTCGAACACCTTTCGGCAAAATTACCATTATCTAGATTGCAACGAGATTTGACTGATAGTACCGTTTTAAGAAATATTGGTGTGCCTATGGGACATACTTTAATCGCTTTTGAAGCAACACTAAAAGGATTAAACAAATTACTACTAAACGAACCAAAATTTCACGAAGATTTAGAGAAAAACTGGGCAGTTGTGGCAGAAGCTATTCAAACGATTTTGCGTCGAGAAGGTTCTCCAAATCCTTACGAAGCCTTGAAAGGACTAACAAGAACCAATACAACAATTGATAAAAAAGCGATTCATGATTTTATTGCGACTTTAGATGTTTCTGAAGCGATTAAAAAGGAATTGTTAGTGATTACGCCAAGTAATTTTTTGGGAATTTAATTTTTATATTGAAGACAAATTTTCGAGTTGTGCATCATGCTAAAACATAAATAACGGATTAAATGAATACAGAAAATTTCAAGAAAATTATTGTAAAAATAACTGGGATAATTTCTGTCATTCTATTATTATGTTTTTTTCTCTTTTTTATAATTCTGCTTGTTGAAGGAAATATCATA
>NZ_JAYWDT010000264.1:0-5447 GCF_043779715.1 Flavobacterium sp. | reverse complement strand
TTCATCATCTTTTTCTTGTCCTTGGAAGCCGTAACGGTAGGCTGTGCTTGAACCATGCCTATTTGGAACTAAGGAACCAAAAGGATAGTAGTCATTGTTTGCTTAGCACTAATAAACACAATAACTAACATTAACTATAAAATCACTATTTTTGCACTTTATGGCGTTTTTTGACACTTTTTAGCCTAAAAATCAGTAAAAAAAGAACGTATTATTCATTACAAATCTAACGAAAAAAACAACTTGAAATAGTAGTTTTTTTTAAAATTCATTTTATGAAAAAACCACAAGAATTTATTCCTCTTTTTAAACAATTTATAAAAGACTCTGAATCGGGAAAAAGACTAAAAAAAAATGGTGAACGAATTACGCCTAGTTCGACCAAAGTGTATAAGTATGTTTTGCAAAATTTAACTCAGTTTAGTATCGAGGCAAAATTTGAATTGCGAATTTGTAGTATTTTAAGATTAAGTACCCGTGAGCTTCAATCGGAAAAAAGTTATTGGAAAAAGTTTTACAAAGGGTTTACCGAGTTTATGTACAAAAAAGGTTGTTATGATAATTATGTAGGATCTAATATAAAAATAATTCGTGTTTTTTTTAATTGGCTCAAGGAAGAGAAAGATATTTATGTGGGTGATTTTCACAAAAGCTTTTATATTCGAAAAGAAGAAATTGACATTTTAGTTTTAACACCTGATCAGCTTAAGTTTTTAATTCATGATAAGGTGTTCGAAAAAAAGCTGACTTCTACCCAAATTAAACTAAAAAATATTTTTGTTTTTGGTTGCACTACTGGACTTCGTTTTTCGGACATTTTTTTGCTAACCAACAAGAATTTTGAAAAAACTAATAATGAGTGGTATCTAAAAGTAAAATCTCAGAAAACAAAAACATATAGTTTTATAAAATTACCCAATTATGCGGTAGAAATTTATCAAAAATATATTCCGAAAAGTAGTAGCACTCCTATTTTTGGTGAGAAAGACTTGTCCAATTTTAATAGATCTCTTAAAAGAATTGGTGAGATGGCTGGGTTTACAGATGTTGTAGATATCTCACGAGAAAAACAAGGAGTTACTAAAAAAATTACAGCAAAAAATGCTAAAAATCGTTTTTGTGATAATATGAGTTCTCACATGATGCGACGAACTGCAATTACAACAATGCTTATTTTAGGTATGCCAGAACTTTTAGTTAGAAAAATTAGTGGTCATAGTAGTGCTAGTAATTCTTTTAATAGGTATGTTCATTATGCACAAACTTATATAGACAAAGAATTAAGCAAAGTGCATGATAAGTTAGAATTATATGAAATATAACACCTAGTTTTTTAGCCACAGATTTCACGGATTAGCACAGATTTTTTAATTATTATATTCATAAAATCCTTAAAATATTTTTAATTTGTGGCTAAAAAAAATAGTTCTTTTTTAGGCATGAGCACAGATAAGTTATTTTAATTTTTTATAATCTTACTCAAGTCGAACATTGGTGCATACATAGAAATCATAATTACTCCCACAATTACCCCAATAACGATAATAATCATAGGCTCGAGAATAACACCAATCATTTTTGTTTGATGGCTAATTTCTTCATTGTATTGTTCCGTTAATCTGTCGAACATTATATCTAATTGATTTACTTGTTCGGCTACTTCGACCATAGAAACCATTTTGTTTTCGAAAACGGAATGTTTTTTTAAACTTTCGTTTAATGAGGCTCCTCTCGTTATATCTTCTTTTATGGTTTCGATAGCTATTTCGATTGGATAAAAACCTATCATTTTTTTTGTTAATGATAAGGAATTAATCAAAGTTGTTTTTGACGTAATGAGCAACTTCATCGATTGACAAAAACGAGAAATGTATATTTTTTGGATTAAACTCCCGAAGTACGGAATCCTAAGCATCATTTTTGTTGTTATGGCACGATAACTTTGTTTCTCTTTTAGCAAAGCATGCATAATAACTAGTCCTATTATTAACCCGAAAACAATTCCGAATATTGTTCCTGAATGATTTGATATCTTTATAATGATTTGTGTGCTTTTAGGCAATTCACTTCCAAATTGTTTAAATACTGAACTAAACATGGGCACTACTTTATTCAACATAAAATAAAGTACCAAAATAGTCACTGTCATTACAATTGCTGGATAGGTTAAAACAGAAATGATTTGGCGTTTCATTTGGATTTTTCTATTGAAATATTTTTGTAATTCGCCCAAAACCTCTTCCAGTTTTCTAGTTTCTTCTCCTATTTGTATGCTATAATATTCGTATGCCGAAAACTGATTGGTTTCTCTCATCGATTCATAAATGCTTCGTCCTTCAACTACTTTGTCTTTAATTTCGATGATGATTTGTTTCTCGAACTTATTGCTAGATTGATTGCTCAAAATTTCTAAAGCTTTCTTGAAATCTACACCTGATTTTAGCAACATACCTAATTCACGATAAAAAACTTCTTTCTTTTTGTCAGAAAGCTTTTTAGAAAATTGAAAGTTTCCTGTTTTTATTTTGAAATCGGCTTTCGGTGTTTTTTCGGTTTTATAAGTGCTTAAATCTAAACTCATTATTGTTTTGTTTTTTGTAACAATTCGTTAGCATATACTCGTTTGTAGAAATTTAAATCTAAATCCCTTTCGTTAACCTCTACATTTAGTTTTAACTTCAAAAATACTTTTTTCTGAGTATTACTTTTTACCGAATCGATAATGATGTGTTTTAATTTGACTTTGAAAGTATCTATAAATTCCTCACGACTTCGTGAAGTATAGTCCTCTAGAAAATTATATTTTACTACTTCGCCTGAATATCCATTAAAGATTATTTCATTGTCTATAACGGTTATTTTTTCGTTGTCAAAAATATCTTTATTGATACTGTAAGTTAATCTGTTTAAATCGTTAACCAATGCATTTTGGTTTTTATAATCTAACATTCTTTCGGAAACAATCGAAAAAATAACAAATATAATTCCCATAATAATCGCCGTAATCGCCATACCGATAATTGCTTCTATTATAGAAAATGATGCAAATGTGTGTTTCTTACTCATTGGTTTGAATATAAAAACTTTTATCGAACTGATATTTTGTACTATCCTTATATTGTATGGTAACTTTTTTTAACTGATCGCTAATAACTTCTTCCTCAATAATAAGATTGTCATCTTCATTCTCGGCAGTTAACGAATCATTTTTTAGTTGTGCTAAAAAAAATAGTTCATTTACTTTATTCTGAGTACCATAAAATTTCGCTGCTGTTCTTGGTGTAAAGACCGCTGCAAAAATCATAATAGCAATATACAAACACACCGAAATAATAGTTAGTGCAATCATAGATTCTAAGATAGAATTTGCTTTTAGATGTAAGCTACAATACTTTTTTAAGAATACCATACTCAGTTTTTTTGGTTTCAAATAGTGGAATTGCTATAAAATATTTTGAACGTTTGGCAGTATTTATTTCTATATCAGAAATCATATTATCGTACGTTGACGAGGTTGTTTTTAAATAAAAACGATTCGTATAAACTGAACCATAAACTTTGCTTTTTAAATCTAATCTTCCAGTGCAATAAATGTCTCCAAAAATTAATCCTTCTTGGTCTATTTCAATATTATTTTTATTAATGTTTTCTAATGTGTTTCCAAACAAAACTACTGCTCCAGTAATTTTACATTCTTTTTTAATTTTTATTAAACTCTCTTCCAATGTGGGATTATAAACACAAACTACCGACGGATAATTTAGGATTACTTTTTGTTCTAACTCGATTCCTTTGCTTGCAAATACTTGAACTGTTCCTGTAAAACCTTCTTCGAAAGTAATTTTGGGTGCCATGAGAATCACATCTTCTAAAACCGTATTTTTCTTTACTCGAATAGAATCTTTAGATCGTAAAATAAAGTTTCCTTTGAAGATAACATTACTCAAAACGGAATTTACATAAACTTCTTTCGTTGTGTTATGAAAAGAATTAAAAAACAGAGAGTCTTTTGGTTTTTGAAGTTCAGATAATACTGTTTTTTCAGCATTTATTCCTTCGAATATTTTCTTGAAATTCGAATTTATCTTAGGTAAAATTAACTCTGAAATGGTAGTTTTTCCTTGCGTAATTAAATTATTGGGTTTATTGGTAATATAAGACGCTTCTATATAGGTTGTTGGCAAATTATTGTCACCGAACAACTTAACAGTTCCAGAATAAGACAGCGATTTAGTAAAATTGGCTAGATAAATTGCCGTTTTGTCTGAAGAATAGCTTCCAACAAAATGCGCCGAACTAATTGTGTCATTTCTTAAACCTGAATGTGCTAATAACATGCTTAGCAAACCATATTGTTTTATTTCATAATTACCTTCAACTCCTGAGTTTTCATCAATAGGTAATTCTTCTTGAGACACTTGATTTCCCAATGCAAAATTAACAACAGATTGGTTGTGAATGTACATTTCCTCTTGCAGGTTATAATGTAAATTAAGTTGGTTGTATAAATTAGCAAAATACAATAAGGCGCCACAAATAATGGAGACAATCAAACAGATGTAGATGGCGTATAATAAGCTATGCGCTTTAACCATTCGTGCTAGGTTGTTTTTTACTAAACAATCTCTTAAAGAATCCTTCTTTTTTAGGTTTTGTTTCTGAAGTAGTTTCTGGTTTTTTAGAAGCTCTTTTTTTAATTTTATCTTCTTTTTTTATTGAATTTGTTTTTAGTTTTTCTTCCTTAATTTTTGCTTTTTCAGCTTTAGAAGACTTTGCTTTTTTCACAAAAACCAAACCTCTTTTATAAATTACAGTGTCTTTTTTTATATAATCAATCCAAAGACCATGCTTTCTGCCAGACTTAAAACTTCCTTTTTTAATAACCAATCCGCTTTCGTCATAACGAAAAAAATCTCCAGATTGTAAGCCATTACTCCATTTTTGAGTCGTTTCTACCATTCCGTTCGTAAACCAAGTTTTCCACCAACCAATTTTTAGTCCTTTCTTGAAGGTTCCTTGTTCTGCTAGCTGATTACTATGGTACATTTTTACAAATTTATCCTGTAACAACTCGCCAGCCATTCCTGATTGCGTATTGTGAATTAAACCTCCTTTAAACCAATAATATATTTTATTGTCTTTGGGTTTTATTTTCTTATTAGTTGTGTAAAATTCATACCTGAAATTAGCATCTGAAATCCGCTTTATTGTATAAGGATCAGAAAATGAAATTAATAAAAATGTGCTTAATAGAGCTAAAAATATTGTTAGGACTTTTGTTTTCAATAGTGTAAATTTTATTTTAAAACATGCGCAAGATATTAAATTTATTTTTTAATGCGATCAAATTCAGATTTAGTTAATTAATGAATTGACCTTTTATTTTTTTAATAAATTCATATCCAATTATTAAAATATAATATTGTAAAAAAAATGAAAAATAAAAT
>NZ_JAYWDT010000263.1:0-2499 GCF_043779715.1 Flavobacterium sp. | reverse complement strand
TAAAGGCACCAGATTATGTTTTGCATTTTTGTCGTGATGATCAATTTTCCCATCTGAATCAGCAGTATGTTGTTGTTTTTGGTGGTGAGTGTCGAGAGCTTGTTGGTTATTTGCTCCAAACAATGGATCATTACAACCGGGTATTGAACAACGATCCATATAAAGGTCTTTACAATATTTAGATGTGCGAGTATCTAAAAAGTGTGTTTTGCGTTTTAAGCGTTCGTTACGATAATCAGCAGCTAAATTGCAAATAGTTTCATTATAACCCATGCATCTAGCAACTTCGATCCCAAATAAAGTATCTCCAACACCAGGAGTTAATTTATAATCGTAAATAATACTATCTTTAGTACGGTCAATAGTTGATTTTAAATGAAAAACTCCAAGTTCATTTAACTTTTTAATCTTTTCAAAATCTAATAATTCATGATAATGAGAAGAAAACACAAAATTTGTTTTAGGAACTTTACATAGCCATTCAACAGTACCTGCCATGATAGCGATAGCACTATTTTGTTCTGTTCCGCGGCAAATTTCGTCACCTAATACTAATGTATTTGCATTGGCTTGATTAGTAACTGTTCGAAGTTCTGACATTTCGACAGCAAATGATCCTTGACCTTTCCACATATTATCAGTTCCTTCAAGTCTTGTAATAATATTTTTAAATGGTCTATATCGAAATTTTTCTGCAGGAACATAACATCCTGATTGAGCTAAAATTACATTAAGTGCAATTGCTTTTTCCATTGTACTTTTACCTGCATTATTTACAGCAAACAATAGCATTCCAGTAATATTAGTATCTTCGAATGTTTCTCTTCCTAATTTAAGATCGTTTTTGATATATTCAATATCGTCTTGAATACGTTCTACAATTGGATGTCTAAATCCTTGGACATCAATAAAACTAGGTAATAATTGGTTTCCATCGGATAAAAATCTGGGTAAAACACACGGTTTAAAATATCTATAATCGATCGCGCATTTTGCTTTTGATTGAAGAACATCAAGATCAGCACTTAATTGTCCAAATATAGAAGCAATTTCATAATTATCCGATAAAAATTTAATCATAAATGCTTCGGATTGTGCTCGCATTCTTGATATGAATTGTGTATGAATAACATCGGATTCTGTTTGTGCTTTATGAATAATGTTTGTTGTGACACTAATATTTTTAGCTTGTGTATAAAATTGCAAAGATAATATAAGTTGCATATCTTCAGCAGTTAAATAATTATTTTGAGCGCTACTTGTCGTACGTTTTACTGAAGCAGGTTTTTTACCTTGTGCCCACTCTAATAATTCTGCATCTGTAATGTGGCCACCTATATTGCGACCTAATTTTGAAACCATTTCTTCTGCATTGTCATAATATTGTATACGACCTTCTAATAATTTTAATATTTCGAATGAGATTTCCGATTCTTTTTCCTTTTCTTTTTCTTTTTCCTTTTCTTTACGACGAAGTTCACGTACTTCTTCAATTGTTAGATCATTCATAGTTGTATTAGTTGTCGTATTAGTTGTCGTATTAGTTGTCGTTTCATCTGAATTTTCATCATCGTCATTAGTAGTTGTCGTAGTAGTAGTAGATACTAAAGAAGGGTTTTGATTCATTAAATGAAAAGCTTGCATTCTGATGATGGTTTTGTAATATTTAAGCATTAAAACAAGATGTTTAATTCCGCAAAATCTAATTCCGATTTTATGTGCATCAGTTAGTCTAAGTATTTTGTCGGAACGATCACTAGTACGATCGATTAATTTACCTAAATGAACGCGTATTTTATCAATATCGTCACCGGTAGATCCCATTTTTGAACACCAATTATCTAATGTTCTATCGATACCTGGGTGAAACATATTACCAGTTAACGAACGGAAACTTGGACAGTTTTCAAAACTATCGATGTTATAACATGTATTTAATGTTGCAACATATGTTTTCATAGCATCTAGTGTTTGTTGGTCAGGTATTAGTTTTGATAATTCGTTAGTTTTCGCTGGGGTCAGTTTCGTAGTTGTTTTCGTACTACCAGCCAACGTTCCCCAAGCGGATTTTTGTATTTTTTGATTCCGAGCAATTAACGGACGTAATTGTTCAATTAAAGCAATAAAAATGTCGTAACTTTTGATTAAATTGCATAATTCAACGGGTTGCAATTTGAAAATATTACATTTACGATGATATTTATCAAAATCGACCATAGAACGCAATTCGAATTGAAGTAATCTTGCTATTGTTTTCGGATTTGCTCTTTCAATTTGAATAAGTTCGTCTATTTGATTATATGACGATTGAATTTCGTCTGAATCAAGCATGGGATGTAATAGTTTCCGTTCTAACAGACGTTTACCTTGAAATGTAACTGTTTTATCAACGATATCAAATAGCGAGTTAAATCGTCCTTTACGTCTTTCTGATTGATTGGTAATATCTAATTGCCTAATAGCATTATGTGTTAAAATTAAATGTGTATCGCTATTCCA
>NZ_JAYWDT010000262.1:0-12269 GCF_043779715.1 Flavobacterium sp. | reverse complement strand
GCTAATTGACGGAATGAATATAACCGCAATTGTAAGTTTAAATGATATAACTACAAATGCAGTTCCGAATGATGCTATTGTGAGTGCAGACGGCAAAGACTATATTTTTGTTGTTACCAATAAACAAGCCGAAGAAGAAAAACCAGAAGAAGGAGAAGTGGAGAAAGAAACCGAAACAAAAGGTAAAGTAGAAGAGGCAAAAAACACCAATTTTGAAAAAATTGAAGTGGTAAAAGGCGTTTCTAACATGGGTTATACCGCAATCACGTTAGTAAAAGACATTCCTGAAAATGCCAAAATTGTAACCAAAGGAGCATTCTTTGTAAATGCTAAACTGACCAATAAAGGAGAAGAATAATTAAAATCGAAAATGACAACAATTTCAGAAGTCTATTTATATGCTTTAATCCCTGTAATCTCTATCTTAATGGGTGGAGTTGCAGGATTATTTACAATGCCGAGCGGTGCGTTCAAAAGTTCCGTTCTGCATTTTGCAGGCGGTGTAGTTTTCTCGGTAGTTGCAGTCGAATTATTGCCAGATATTATCAAATTCCACAAACCTATTGAAGTTGCTATTGGCTTCGGATTAGGAATATTTACTATGTTAATAGTAAAATATTTCGCAGAAAAAATTGAAGCGAAACAAGAAGGTAAAATCACTAAAAATGCTTTGCCAATGGGATTATTGGTGGCGTTAGGTATTGATTTAGCCATAGATGGCTTACTGCTTGGAGTTGGTTTTGCAGCTGGTAATACCGAAGGAATTTTATTGTCAGTAGCATTGGCATTAGAAACCTTTTCATTGGGTTTAGCAGTAGTTTTGGCGTGTAAGAATTATCAGTTTACAAAACAAAAAAACATATTAATTCTATTTATTTTAGGTTTAATATTTTTTGTTGGAGCTATTTTAGGAATTACTTTGTTATCACATTTATCGCAAGAATGGTTGGAGTTGGTTTTATCTTTTGGTTTAGCCGCACTATTATTTCTTGTAACCGAAGAATTGCTTATAGAAGCCCACGAGGAAAAAGAAACCTTGTTACAAACTGCAATGTTTTTTGTAGGGTTTCTAATATTTTTATTAATTGGAATGATAGTATAATATAATTTAAAAATAAAATAACAATGATAAATATAAACCCAAAACACAAACATACTTTTGACGCTCAAGGCAAATAACTCTGTTGCACACTCGAAGAAAAAATAAATCGTAAAACCGACAATCAAACAGGAAAAGATTGTTGTTAACCTTTAAATATTTTTAAATGAATACCACTACAACAACAATTTTATTCTTTCTTCTTGCTTTTGTAAGTGAAATTATAGGCACACTTAGCGGCTTTGGCTCTTCAGTGTTTTTCGTTCCTTTAGCGGGAATGTTGTTTGATTTTAAAACAACTCTTGCTCTCACAGGAATTTTGCATATTTTCAGCACAGCATCTCAGGTTTATCTATTTCGCAAAAGCATTGACTGGAAGTTGGCGCTGAAAGTAGGCATACCAAGCGTTTTAATGGTTCTTTTGGGTGCATATCTCAATAATAAAGTTGACCTAAAATATGCTGAACTGGCTATGGGAATATTTCTCGTTGCTTTTGCAATCACCTTCTTTGTCAAAAAAGATTTGAAGTTTAAGCCTACCAACTTTAATGCAATCGCGGGTGGGGCAGTTGCAGGTTTTCTTGCGGGACTTATAGGAACAGGTGGAGCAATACGAGGTGCAACCCTCACAGCTTTTGACTTAAAGAAAGATGCTTTTGTAGGCACATCCGCAGGAATTGATTTTGCAGTTGACCTTTCGCGCACGCTTGTTTATTTGTACAATGGTTATCTCGACAAAAAATACCTCTGGTATATCCCTGTTTTGTTTGTACTAGCTTACGCAGGTTCATGGATTGGAAAAAAACTATTAGATAAAGTGCCTGAAAACATTTTCAAAAAATTTGTTCTTGTTTTGATTTTTGGAGTAGGGTTATTTATGGTGTATGGATTTATCACAGGTAAAGCAGTAATTAAATAGTTTAAATAATAAAATTAAAATGAAACACATACATAAATACGATGCAAACGGTAAACAACTTTGTTGCACACTCGAAGAAAAAATAAATAAAAAAACAGATAAACAAACAGGTTGTTGCTCAACTCACAACGACCACGAACATTCAGACGATGACGGTCACGACCATTCAGGCACAGACCAAACCACGTTTCAAATGTTCTTGCCAGCAATAATAAGTTTTACATTATTACTTATTGCAATTGGCTTCGACAATTATTTTCCACAAACTTGGTTCACAGGTTGGGTGCGAATAGCGTGGTATATTGTCGCTTACATTCCTGTTGGTTTTCCTGTATTAAAAGAAGCATTTGAAAGCATTCGCAAAGGTGAAATATTTTCAGAATTTCTACTAATGTGCATTGCAACAATCGGAGCATTTTCAATAGCTCAATTTCCCGAAGGTGTAGCGGTAATGCTATTTTATGCTATTGGCGAAATTTTCCAAACATTAGCCGTACAACGAGCAAAATCTAATATCAAACTATTATTAGACCAACGACCAGACGAAGCAACCGTTTTAAATGACGGAAATGCAATAATCAAAAAAGCATCTGAAATTATAATTGGTGAAATCATCCAACTCAAATCTGGAGAAAAATTAGCATTAGACGGAAAACTTTTAACAGATAACGCCACATTCAATACAGCAGCACTGACAGGTGAAAGCAAACCCGACACCAAACTAAAAGGCGAAACAGTTTTGGCAGGGATGATAAACCTAAACACCATTGCACAAGTCGAAGTTACAACAGCTTACACCGATAGTAAACTGTCAAAAATACTCGAAATGGTGCAAGAGGCAACCGCAAAAAAAGCACCAACGGAATTATTTATCCGAAAATTTGCTAAAATTTATACGCCTATTGTAGTGTTCTTAGCAATTGCAATTTGTGTGTTGCCTATCCTTTTTGTAGATAATTATGTGTTTAGAGATTGGTTATATAGAGCATTAGTTTTCTTGGTTATTTCTTGCCCTTGTGCGTTAGTTATTAGCATTCCGTTGGGTTACTTTGGAGGAATCGGTGCAGCAAGTAAAAATGGAATTCTCTTCAAAGGTTCAAGTTTTCTCGACATAATGGCATCTATTCAAGTAGTCGTTATGGACAAAACTGGAACACTAACCAAAGGTGTTTTCAAAGTTCAAAAAGTAGTAGCTGTTGATGTTTCGGAAGCTGATTTAGTAAAATACACATCTGCACTCGAAACCAAATCAACACATCCAGTTGGAACTGCAATAATAGAATATGCAAAAGGAACAGAAAAAAACGCAACCGTTACCGATGTAGAAGAAATTGCAGGACACGGACTAAAAGGAAAAGTGGACGGAAAGGAAATCTTGGCAGGAAACATAAAATTGATGAAAAAATTCAACATCAATTACGATGTCGAAATCGATAACACACCATTTACAATTATTGTCATTGCAATCAATCAGAAGTATGCAGGATATTTTTTAATTGCCGACGAAATCAAAGAAGATGCAAAACAAGCCATCGAAAGCTTGCACAAAATAAGCGTCAAAACCGTAATGCTTTCAGGCGACAAACAAGCCGTTGTAAATGCAGTTGCAAAAGAACTAAATATAGATTTAGCACACGGCGATTTATTGCCCGAACATAAAGTAGGAAAAGTAGAAGAACTTAAATTGCAAAATCTAAAAATTGCTTTTGTTGGCGATGGTGTAAATGATGCTCCTGTTGTCGCTCTTGCGGATGCCGGAATTGCAATGGGTGGTTTAGGAAGCGATGCCACAATAGAAACAGCCGATATTGTAATTCAAAACGACCAACCTTATAAAATATATACAGCCATAAACATAGGTAAACAAACAAAAAAAATCGTGTGGCAGAATATTGGTTTAGCATTCACAGTAAAAGCAATTGTTCTTGTTCTTGGTGCGGGTGGTTTAGCTACAATGTGGGAAGCCGTTTTTGCAGATGTTGGAGTAGCGTTGTTGGCCATACTTAATGCGGTTCGGATACAGAAAATGAAATTTTAAATTACACATAAAAGCATGTTTATATTAAAAAAAACAGGCTTTTAATATAAATACTCAGTGCTTTAGATATTAATTTCAGATTTGATAATTGGTATAAAAACACATTCACTAAAGTTATCTAATTGTTAACTTTTAAATGTATGTTTTGAGCGTTTTATTAAATATCGTAATATTGCAATATAAATATATCACAATGGGAGTATCAAAAACAGAGCATTTTACAGACGAACAGAATGAACTGGCAATTTTAGCTAAAGCAATGAGTCATCCGGCTCGAATAGCAATTATAGAGCATTTGATAAAAGTTGACAGTTGTATTTGTGGAGACATCGTAAATGAGTTGCCTTTGGCACAGCCTACGGTTTCACAGCATTTAAAAGAACTTAAAAATGCAGGTTTGATAAAAGGAAGTTTTGAAGGAACTACAATTTGTTATTGTATAAACGAAGCAGGCTTTGAAAAAATCAAGGGCTTTTTTAAACAGGTCACAGAATATTTGGAAAAAAAGAAAAGCGAATGTTGTTAAATTTTAATAATCAATAAATATATATAATATGAAATTATCTCAAATAAAAACTATTTTAAAAACAGTTGATACTGTTAATTTTCAGTTGCCAAATGGGACTTATGTTCCTGAACATTTCCACGTTACCGAAGTGGGCTTAATTACAAAAAACTTTATCGATTGCGGTGGAACGGTTCGTAAAGAAACTGTTATTAACTTTCAATTATGGGAAGCAAACGATTTTGAACACCGTCTAAAGCCTCAAAAATTAAGCACTATCATCGAGTTATCTGAAAAGGTATTAGGGATTGAGGATTTTGAAATTGAAGTAGAATATCAAGACACTACTATCGGTAAATATGATTTGGATTTTAATGGTAATGATTTTGTTTTACTAAACAAACAAACAGCTTGTTTGGCACAAGACCAGTGTGGTATTCCGCAGGAAAAACAGAAAGTTAATTTATCTGGAATGTCTAACCAAACAAGTTGTACTCCAGGAGGAGGGTGTTGCTAAAATAATTTTATGAAAAAGTACATAGCTGAAATAATAGGAACATTTGCAATAGTGTTTTGTGGAACAGGTGCAATAATTATAAACCAACAGTCAGATGGCGCAATTACACACGTTGGTGTTGCCATGACGTTTGGACTTATTGTAATGGCTATGATATATACATTAGGAACAATTTCGGGAGCACATTTTAATCCTGCCGTTACCATTGCATTCACCCTAGCTAAAAAATTTGAATTAAAAGAAGTTATTCCTTTTATAATAAGTCAATTAATTGGTGCTTTTTTAGCAAGTTTTATTTTGAAGTTTTTGTTTCCAATGAATGAGTTTCTTGGGGCTACAATACCATCAGGTACAGCCTCCCAGTCATTTATTTTAGAATTTATACTAAGCTTCTTTTTAATGCTTGTAATCATAAATGTAGCAACAGGAAGTAAAGAGCAAGGTATGTTTGCAGGACTTGCAATCGGTTCAACGGTTTTGTTAGAAGCAATGTTTGCAGGCCCTATATGTGGAGCAAGCATGAATCCTGCACGTTCATTAGCCCCTGCGATTGTTAGCGGACATCTTGAACATTTATGGATTTATGTTGTGGCAACAATTTTGGGAGCAGCTTTAGCTATTCCTACTTGGAAATTTCTTAATAACAACGACAAAATATAAATTATGAAAATAGCATTATTTAGTGACATTCACGCTAATTTACCTGCATTAGGAGCATTCTTCCAAGACATCGAAAAAACAAAACCTGATGCCATTTATTGCCTTGGGGATTTAGTAGGCTATAACATTTGGCCGAACGAAGTAATCAATGAAATCAGAAAAAGAGGTATTCCAACCATTGCAGGAAACTATGATTTTGGCGTGGGCAGAACTTCCGATGATTGCGGTTGTGCTTACAAAACTGATGAAGATAAAGCAATGGGATCACAATCCATATCCTATACAAATCAAATAGTTGGAATTGAAGAAAGAAAATATTTAAGAACACTTCCTGCGCACATCCAATTAGAATATCAATTGGACGAAGAAAAATTATTTGTTTTAATGGTTCACGGAAGTCCAAGAAAAATAAACGAATACCTGTTTGAAGACCGTGACGAAAAAAGTATGATGCGGATAATGGATGCGCCAAATGCAGATATTATGTTTTTTGGACACACGCACAAACCCTATCACAGAGTTTTTGAATACGAAAAAGATGGAAAAACTGCTTACCGACACGCAGTAAATTTAGGTTCTATCGGTAAACCAAAAGATGGTGATGTTAGAGGTTGTTATATTATGCTTACGTTAGACGAAAACAGTAGCAAGTTCAATAAAGAAAGTATCAAAGTAGAATTTATTAGAGTGGAATATGATGTAGAAAAAGCAGCGAAAGCAGTTGAAGACAGTATTCTTCCAAATGCCTACGCTGATATGCTTCGCAAAGCTTATTAACTAAAAACCATAATTATGAACTTTCCAGAAAACATAAAATACCACATCGAACACACTTGGATTAAAGGCGAAGGAGAAATTGGGATTGTGGGAATTACTGATTTTGCACAAAAAGAATTAGGGGAAATTGTCTATGTAGATTTACCAAATATTGGGGCAAATTTAGACCAAGATGAAGTTTTCGGTTCTGTTGAAGCCATAAAAACAGTTAGCGATTTGTTTATGCCTGTTTCAGGCAAAGTAGTAGCTATAAATGAAGATTTAAACAGCAATCCTACTTTGGTCAATTCTGACCCATTTAATCAAGGGTGGATGTTAAAAATTGAATTGACAAATCCTCAAGAATTGGAGAGTTTGGATAATGCTTCAGAATACAAAAGCAAAACAGAAAAATAAGTCAAACTATTTTAGGAAGCGATTGTATTGAGGGGGAGTAGGAACAATATGGAAAGCTTTTTTGCAGAGATTAGTGTAGCATTATTGGCAATTTTGAATGCTGTTAGAATTCAAAAAATTAAATTTTAAAGTTAGTTTTAATAATAAAAAAGGGGGTGATACCCCCGTTTTTATTATTAATATTGAAAGTAAGTATTATAATCCGAGTTCCGATTCAATTAAATCACCCACCCCTTCTTTGCCTTTAAGTTCAAGCCAAATTTCACTTTTATCTCCACTAATGGAAAGATTAAAAGTAAAAAAATCACAGCATTCTCTTTCTGTTTTAATAAACTGGGTTAACTCATCAATCATCTTGTCAGAGCCATTAAACTTAAATGCAAAACCATCTTTCAATTTCTTTTTCTCTAAAATCTGTTTTTTAAGGCTTGCGAGAACAGTTTCTTTGCGTTTTTGCATTTCAGGTGAAGTCAGTTTACAGGAAAGCTGATTGCTTCCGTTTTTTGCTTCGCATTTATCCGAACACAATGAAGATGTTTCACCTGTTGGTTTTATATCCGATTTATTATTTTGACAACCGAATAAACCCACGAACGAAAATAGTATAACAATAAATAAATTTCTCATTTTATATTGTTTGAATTAATAAGAGCGCCCATTGGGCGCTCTATGTTAAATATTATGCTTTTTTTGGAGGTGTTTTAGCACCACAGCAAGAACCATCTGTTTTACATACGTGTCTTTCAGATGTAGCTGTTTTAGATTTATCATCTGTTGTAGTGGTGGTTGAATATTCCGTTGTATTGGTCGTCGAAGCTGTTGTATGCGCAGAACAGCAAGTTCCCTTTTTAGTTTCTTTTTTAGCTGTATTTTTAGCTTCTTGAGCATTTGCATTTACACTAAATGCAAATACAAATAATAATATTGTGATTATTTTTTTCATTTTTAATTTATTTAATTGTTTATAATAAGTGGCTATAGCAAATTACTCTTTATTATTTAAGTAATAAAAAGAATGAGTTTTAGCGGGATTTAATAACTAATTAAGTAAATCTTGGAGGATGCCAAATATCAAATGACTGTAACGACAAAAAAACATTTCTGTTCTTGAAATTATTCTTCACGCTTAATTCCCGTTGGAAAAGCAATGAATTTTTATAAGTAATCGGTAATAAAATGGGTAATTTAAGGCAACAAAAAGAAGAAGAACAACTTTGTTTATCACACCCATCGTTGTTTTTTTGGTTACCAGATTGCTGTGCGCAAGATTTTTTACAGTGTTCGGATGAAAATTTAGCATACATTATTCTAACGGCTGGCGTAACCGAAATACTTAAAATAAAAAAACTTAATATAAAAGCTAAATGTTTCATTGAATGGCAAATGTAAGGTAAATTTAGAAAGACAACTGTTATTTAAAACTAAAAGTATTAGTTTTAAATAACAAGCATCTTTTTTTTGAATATCATAATCTTTATACACTAACTTGGTGTTTGTATTAAAGTTAGCATATACAAGAAACCTTTGCAATGGCATTGCAATGGCATTGCAATTATTGTAATAATCATTGCAATGTGTGAAAACAGACAATACTAATTTTAGTTCGATTTAGGTTCGGTTGTAATTTAGTTTCAATTTGGTTGCGTTTTAGTTGCAACTGGTTTTCATGGTTACATATACCCTTAAACATCATATTTTATTGTTGTTTTGAATCTTATAAATAAGTTATTACAACCAGTTTTCAATTTAGTTGCAACCAGTTTTTAATATTTAATTTTAGTAATTTTAATGTAATTCGAAAACTATCATTAAAATAAAATCACTATTAAAACCATTGCAATACCATTGCAATAAATATTAGAAAACATTGCAATACTTTTTCAGGACAATACACTTTATTTTAAAGGTTTTATGTAGTATTGCAATGATTAATATCGATAATTGCAATATCATTGCAATTTTAAATAAATTCGATGTAGAAGATATTCCTTTCTAAAAAAACAGACGACAACTAAAAATGATAAACAGCGGAAAATATACTTTCGAATCGTATGCTATTGTTCTCAATGCTGATAAGACAGTTATAAAATTGAACCCAGCACTTGAAAAATTAGGATACAAATTTCAATGGATAGATGAAACAGAACTTGAAACTAACTTTTCTGAAATATTTAATGTCCCAAAAAGTAATGACCGACCTCTTACGATAATGATTGGAAGAGAATTCAAGGGAATATCTCACGAACTGCATAACGCACTTGTTCATACACCGCCATTTGGAGAAATTATACATATGGAGTTCCCTGGAATACTTTTGCTATGTAAGTTGGCTGACTTTAATGTAACTGGAGACGGAATGGATTTTGTAATTGAACAAACTGCGTTTATGTCCTTTTTTGACTTTGCTGAAGACTTATTACTGCAAATGCGACTTTTTAAAATTGGGGAGATTCGTTATTCTCAATTTTTCAGTATCACATCAGAAACAAGGCAAGTTGGTTTTAGGAAAACAGGAATTTCAATCGGCTCAAGAGGTGATTACACTTTGACTGACGAAGAAGCAGAAAAACTATCGAGCATATTGATTGCAAAATATGAGACAAATAATTTAACGGAGCTTGCAATCAAAAACTTTAATGTGGTTTACGACATTCCAGACGGACGATTACGCTTTATTACATTGGTAACTTGTTTGGAAAGCTTATTTAATTTAGGTAGAGACCAAATTGCACATACCATTTCAAGACATTTATCAATGATTCTTTCCAACAACAAGGAGCAGTTCAAAGAGAATTACAAACAAATTAAAAAACTATACAATATGAGAAGTTCAATTGTTCACGGTGGCGAGTATAATGGCGACATAATCAAAGATTATCTTGAACTTTCTGATAAAGTAAGGGTAGCAATCAAGTATTGTAATATCCCCGACTTGACTAAAGAAAAACTATTTGAAGATTTAAACGCGAAAGGATTTTAAAAAGACCCATCACATTGAATAAGAACTTTACCACATTGCTTAATGAAGCACAGTTTACATATGAAATTTTAACCTCGGGAATTACTCAACTTGGTAAAGTAAACTATGCAAAAAAAGGAGCTTATTTTTCTTCTTTTATTTCCATTTCAACTGGTTTAGAAAGAATTGGCAAACTTTGCGTAATTTTAGACTTCTATATAAAAAACGAAGGAAAGTTTCCAGAAGAAAACACATTAAAAAACAAGATAGGTCACGACTTGGAAAAATTATATGAAAATTCAAAAAATATAATTGCAGACAATGGAATTGAACTTTATTTTCTTAGAAATTTGGACAGTCAAATTCATAAAGATATTATTTCAATTTTATCAAAATTCGCTAAAGGTGACAGATATTCAAATATTGATTTTATAGTTAAAAGTAAAAATCAAAGTGACCCAATTTATGATTGGTATACAAAAGTTGAACAAGTCATATTCGACAATAGAGTTACTAACAAGAAAAAGGAAAATATTACTAACAATGCAAAATTTATTGGTGACTTAATGAGAGAAAGTGCATCAGCATTATATTTTGGAGAAACTGGAGAACAAATTAGAAGTATTGAAGAATCGAGTTTTAAAACAGGAATGGCAGAATCAAATATTAAATTTCGCCAACTTTATGTAGCACAAATAATCAGATATTGGGTAGAAATTTTAAGGGATTTGCAATACAAGGCTATGAGTTTTAGACAAAATGAAATTCCGTTTTTTGGAGAGATTTTTGCGATTTTTTACAATGAAGATTCTTATTTGATTACAAGAAGAAATTATGAGAGATTAAGATAGTTTCAATTTATTTAAGCTTTCTATGTACCATATTTGTACCTCATAACCTTAAACCCCTTTAAAATCAATAATTCTTTATTTCTGTATTGGCAAATAAATTTTTAAAACCATTCTCCATCTACGTAAAACCAGCTTCCCTCCTCTTTTTGAAAAGTAGATTTTTCATGATGTATTTGAGATTTTAGATTACTGTCAATATAGAAAGCTTTAAACTCGACCATAGTTTCAGTTGCATTTACAATTTCGAGTTTTATCCATTTATTTTGTGAAGCAAAAGCGAGTGTCTCTTCTTTATCATGAAATTTTCTGGTCGAAATGTGTGTCGTTGCCAAAATATAATCGATATTCTGAACACAATAAGCAGAATATCTGGAACGCATTAAGCTCTCGGCAGTTGGTGCTTTTTGAGTATCCAAAATGTAAGGTTCGCAACATTCTGAAAATATTTTATTGGAGTTACAGTAGCAGTTTTTCATTAATATATAAAATGATTACAAAATATAACTATCAGTCATTTGTACTATAAATAATTAACAACAAAATAACAAAAATTGCTTTTAATAAAAATAAAAAACTTTATTTTTGCATTCAAAATAATTTAAAAAGATGAAAAAAATAATTGTAATTGCTCTTTCTGCCTTCGTAATGTCATGTACAGGAATTATTGGAAATGGGTTTAAAATTTCGGGAGAAATAAAAGGACTTCCTGACGGAACAAATGTTTTCTTAGAAAAACAAAATAGTTCACCTGCATCTGGTGTAATAGCTGTGGATACTGTACAAATTAAAAACGGTAAATTTACTTTTGAAGGTAAAGCTGAAGAACCAGAAATTCATAGTGTTCGTTTCGACAAAACTCAAGGAGGATTTATAGTTGTGGTTGAAAAAGGTAATATAAATGTTGTAATAAACAAAGATAGTATCCAATTAGCTAAAATTTCTGGAACATTCAACAATGAGGAATTAGGGAAATACAACGCTGAAATGATGAAAATCCAAAAAAGAATGATGGCATTTCAAACCAAAAATATGCCTATAATGCAAGCTGCATCAGAAAAAAAGGATACAGTTGTAATAAACAAACTTAGAAAAGAATATTCTGTATTTCAAGAAGAATTTACAACTTCAAATTACAAATACATAGAAAGTAATCCTAAATCATTTCTTTCAGTTTTACTTGTTGAAGGTATGTTTAATGATCCACAAGCTAACCTTGAAAAAATCAAAAAGTTTTACTCAGGATTAGATTCTGATGTAAAGGCTACAAAACCTGGAAAAAGCATTCAAACAAAACTTGACGGCGAAAAAAAAAGCAATCTAAAGAAATAGATTTATCAATAGGTCAAAGTGCTCCTAATTTTACAGCAAAAAACGTTGATGGAAAATTAGTTTCACTTAAAGAATCTCTTGGAAAAGTAACAATTATCGATTTTTGGGCTTCTTGGTGCGGTCCTTGTCGAAGAGAAAACCCTAACATGGTTTCTTTATACAAAGAGTTTCATTCTAAAGGTTTAAATGTTATTGGGGTATCATTAGATAAAGAAGCTA
>NZ_JAYWDT010000261.1:0-5458 GCF_043779715.1 Flavobacterium sp. | reverse complement strand
GTGAAAGATTTAAAAAAGGTTATACTAATTATTTTAGTTTTAATATAAATGGAATAAGATATAAAGGTGCTGGAATAGATATTAATGAAGGTTCATATGAAAATATTGGAAAATTTTACAGGATTCTTTATTCTAAAAAATTTAAAGGCTCTTTAAACGCTTATTATAATCAAGAAGTGATTGATACAACCGAGATTTTAAATGCTGGATTTACTATTGATGATATTTTAGGGAAAGACACAATAAAACTAAAAGAAGCGTCATTTAAACAAGAAATATTTACAATACTCGGAATTAATTCTGATAATTTAGAAACGGATTAGAATCTTTAGAGATTCAAATCATTTTATAAAAAATAATCACGAACGCACAACAGCGGTTTCATGAAATTTGGGTTTTAAGACTAAATTTAAAAACAAGGTTTATTATTAAAACGCATTTTTAGCCCTGATGGAAACGGCATCCTTTTGCTTTTTTCTTTAAAAAGGAAAAGATAGAGTGGACAGCAGGAAAAGCTCCTAAAAAAAATTATGATAAGAGAGATTAAATAATTAATTTCGCAACCAATTCCGGAATTGTCGGAAATGGGATTTAAAATTTAGATTTTAATATTATGGTAAAAGATTTATTCGAAAGAATTCAGAACAATAAAGGACCATTAGGAAAATGGGCTTCGCAGGCGGAAGGATATTTTGTATTTCCAAAATTGGAAGGTGAATTGGGTCCAAGAATGCAATTTCAGGGTAAAAATATATTAAACTGGAGTTTGAATGACTATTTAGGTCTTGCCAATCATCCAGAAGTTCGTAAAGCAGATACAGAAGCTGCGGCTCAATATGGTGCGGCTTACCCTATGGGTGCTCGTATGATGAGTGGTCATACTAAATATCACGAACAATTAGAAGAAGAATTAGCGGCTTTTGTAATGAAAGAATCGGCTTATTTATTGAATTTTGGTTACCAAGGAATGGTGTCTACTATTGATGCTTTGGTTACTAAAAACGATATTATTGTATATGACGTGGATTCTCACGCTTGTATTATTGATGGTGTTCGTTTGCATATGGGAAAACGTTTTACTTACAAGCATAACGATTTAGAAAGTATGGAAAAAAACCTGCAACGTGCTACTAAAATGGCTACTGAAACAGGCGGAGGAATTTTATTCATTACCGAAGGAGTTTTCGGAATGAGAGGTCAACAAGGAAAATTGAAAGAAGTTGTAGCTTTAAAAGAGAAATACAATTTCCGTTTACTAGTTGATGATGCACATGGTTTTGGAACTTTGGGTAAAACTGGAGCTGGAGCAGGTGAGGAGCAAGGTTGTCAGGACGGAATTGATGTTTATTTTTCAACTTTTGCAAAATCGATGGCAAATATTGGGGCTTTCATTGCTGCTGATAAAGATATTATTGATTACTTGAAATATAATTTGCGTTCTCAAATGTTCGCAAAAGCGTTGCCAATGATTCAAACTATTGGTTCGTTAAAACGTTTAGAGTTGTTGCGTAACTCTTCTGAAATTAAAGACAAACTTTGGGTAAATGTTAATGCGTTACAAAACGGATTGAGAGAAAAAGGATTTAATATTGGTGATACAAACACTTGTATTACGCCAGTTTATCTTGAAGGAAGTATTCCAGAAGCGATGATTATGGTAAATGATTTAAGAGAAAACTACGGTATTTTCTTATCTATTGTAGTTTATCCAGTTATTCCAAAAGGGATAATTTTATTAAGAATGATTCCTACAACATCTCATACAATTGATGATATTGACGAAACATTGACTGCTTTTGAAGCGATTCGTGAGAAACTAGTAAACGGAACGTATAAAGAAATTGCAGATAGAACTACGATTGATGTTTCTTAATCAATTTTAGATTTTAGAATTCTGATTTTAGATTTATATAAAAAAAATCCATTCATATGAATGGATTTTTTTTGAAATTTATTATGGAAATTATGTCGTACTTTTATCAATCATTTTAAATAAGATTTTTATGAGAAATTTATTTTTTGCAACGATTTTGGTAGGTGTTTTTTTTTCTTGTAAAAAAGAAGCTGAATCTACAACAGTTACTCCAGAAATAAAACCAATTGAAATATCTCTTTCTGAAGCTTGTTATATTGGTATTTTTAATAAAGATACAGTTTCAATTCGTTTGATTTTCAAAGATAGTCTAGTAGTTACTGGAGATTTGACTTATAAGTTGTATGAAAAAGATATAAACCAAGGTACTTTGTCAGGAACTATTAAAGGTGATACTTTAATTGCGGATTATACTTTTAATTCTGAAGGAATTTCGTCTGTTCGCCAAGTAGCATTTCTTAGAAAAGACACTATTTTAATGGAAGGTTTTGGAGAAGTTATCGATACTGATGGAAAAATGTGTTTTAAAGATATTCAAAAATTAAAATTTGAAGACAAGAGAGTTTTATCAAAATCGAATTGTGAAAAAGTGATAAGATAAAAGTTGAAAACTAGTTAATATAGAAATCCCATTTCATTTGAGATGGGATTTTCTAATTTATATAGTGTCATTTATTTTATTAGAGGTCTTTTCTAAAAGTTTTTCTTCTGCAAATAATCTTAGGATCAAAATTTTTCCAAAGTAAATGTATGGCATGATTATCTGCTAGTTCGGGTGTTCTAATGCAATTTTGTATTCCTTTTTCGGTAAAAGTGGTGTGCATTTGTTTAAAAATAATAGCATGAACGCCTTTGTTTTGATATTCTGGATGAACACCAATTAGATAAAAAGTAACGTCTTTGCTGTTTTTTCTAGCATTTAATAAATGGAACAATCCAAAAGGGAAAAGTTTGCCTTTGGCTTTTTGTAAAGCTCTCGAAAAACTTGGCATGACAATGGCAAAAGCAACCAAATTCTCGTCCTTATCTTCTACAAATTTGATATATTCTGGATTGATAAACGAAATGTATTTTTTCTTGAAATACTCTTTTTGAACGTCCGAAATAGCTACAAATGAAGACAAGTTTGCATAAGAAGCGTTAAATAAATCGAACATTTTATCTACATAAGGTAAAACGTCTTTTGTTTTCTTAAAATTTAATGCTTTCAGATTGTAACGTCTTTTTATGAGTTCTTGTGCTTTGTCGAAGAACTCTAATTTTACGTTTGCAAAAGGGAATTTATTTTCTAAGTATTCTTTTTCCACAACAAAACCCAGTTGCTCAAAATGAGTAGCATAATAAGGAAAATTGTACCAAGTAATCATGGTTCCAATTTCTTCAAATCCTTCGGTAAGTACGCCCACTTTGTCCAGATTAGAAAAGCCCATTGGTCCTTCTATATGATCTAGATTGTTTCTTGTACCTAATTCTCGAACTTTTTCGAGCAATGCTTTGGTGACTTCAATATCATCAATAACATCAAACCAACCAAAACGAACTTTGCTTTTTAGTTGATCATTTACTTCGCTCCAATTTATGATTGCAGCAATTCTTCCAACAATTTTATTATCGCGATAAGCTAAATAAAAGTAAGCTTCGGCGTTTTCGAAAGCAGGATTTTTGACTTTATCGAAAGTTTCAAGTTCATCGGCAATAATTGGCGGAACCCAATATTTATTATTTTTGTATAACGAAAAAGGAAACTTGATATACTTTGTAAGTTCACTTTTGGTTTTGGCTTCTTTTATAGTAATCATTACGGAGTCGGAGTTGGGGTTTCTTCTTCGATGTCGTCTAAACGTTTTTTCTTCACTTCAGGAATTGGTTCTTCTTCTCCGTCAGGATTGTTTTTTCTAGCTTTTTTCTCAGCTTTGGCTTTTTCTTTATCTAATTCTTCTTGCGATTTAACACCTTTCGAATTTTTGTCCTTGTCTTTTTTCTCTTCTTTTACTTCTTTTCCGTCTTTAATTTGGATGTCTTTGTGTTTTTTGTCGAAACGCCAAGAAAAACCAATACCTCCGTATAATAATGATGGTGTCGATTTGATGTTTTTACTAATCGAAGCATCAACTTGAATGTTATTTTTTAGTAAATGTGTGGCGCCTATTGTAAAGATTCCGTCAGAATAATAATTTCCTTTTATGGCTTTATTTTCTATAAAAGCAGACCATTTTTCGTTAATTCCTCTAGTTAAAGTGAATATAGAACCAAAACTTGAATTGTTAGACGTTATTTTATCCGCAATTATATTACTAACTAAAACCCATTTCATACCAAAATGATGTTGCGTAATAAGCATAACTTTAGGGCTTATTACTGATTCATCTGGAATACTATAATCGTTTTTCATCACATAATTTACGCCGACATAACCTGATATTGCTGGAATAAACTGTTTCCAACTCATTCTGTGATTTGCTTTCCAACTATATATGTTTGGTTTTGATGGCCCTTTTTTGAATGGATCATAAAATAAATATTTTGCTCCAAAAGTAGTTTGTTTTAAACCGCTTCTACTTGTATTTATAGAATCTGCTACAGAATATTTATCTAATTGAAATTGCGCTTCTAAAATAAATTCCAATTGTTCTTTTATAAATCCGCCACGAGCATCAAATTCTAAACCAAATCCACGAGCATCATAATTTCTCACATCATGAGATTCATTAATATAATATAATCCGCTTTCTACCTGATATACCTTTTTTCCAACAGCAAATGCTCCCATAGATTTCCCTGGTCTATTGGAGTTTATTTGATCAGTAAATTGACCATAATTTGCAATTGAAGTTAGCAAAACTCCCGTTATGACTATCGATTTGAGTAATTTCATAAAAAATATATTTTCAAGAAATCAAATGTAGTAATTTTATCATTATTTTAAGAATCAAAATTTAGTTTTAAAAATTTAGTTTTATTAATTTTGAAAAAAAAATTAGACAATGCAAGAAGCTTCTTTTAATGGTTTTTTTAAAACAATAATTTATATGATTGGGTTTTATTACCTAATCAAATTCTTGTCACGTATCTTTTTGCCTATACTTTTGCAAAAAGCTGTCAATAAAGTACAAGATAATTTCGATAAACATCAGAACCAAAATCCTTTTAATCAACAAAATAATCAAGATTTTCAAACTCCTAAAAAAGAATCCAAAAGTTTCGGAATGAAACCCACGAAGCAAGTTGGCGATTATATAGATTACGAGGAAGTAGAGTAGAAGTCAGATTTCAGATTTCATTCCCGACGCTTCGGGATCAGATTTCAGATTAAGAATATTAGACAGCTAGATAAAAATCTAAAATCTAATATCTGAAATCTAAAATTTCCCTATCTTCACGCCTTATTTTGATTCAACATCATTACTTTATGAAGAAGTTACAAAGATTTTATCCGCATGCATTGGCTATTTTTGCTTTTGTATTAGTTTCTGTTATTTATTTTTACCCAATTTTACAAGGCAAACAAATCCTTCAGTCAGACATAGTACAATATACGGCTATGGCGAAAGAACAAAATGATTTTAGAGCCGAAAATAATACCGA
>NZ_JAYWDT010000260.1:0-2510 GCF_043779715.1 Flavobacterium sp. | reverse complement strand
AGGTATTTCTTAAACAATTGCGTTTTTAAAGTTTAGAAGATACTATCAGTCCCGATAACCAGTTGCGATTTATAGATGCCTTTGTTGAGTATGTTGATTTCTCTAAGCTCGATTTTGCTGTAAAAACGTTCAAGACTGAAAGCCCTCTTGTCATTCTCTGAAAACTTAACGATAACTCCCCAGTTCCTGCCGGTGACCGGTTCTCCCGTAAAAACTTGACAGGCTGTTCAACACAGGTTTCATTGTTCGGCTTGCAGCCGCAACGAAACCTTATCTGTTGGCAGTAGTAAATTTATTTATAATGGAAGTCCGATTCAGGTAAATTAATTACTTCATTTTTATTTCGCAAAATATTCCAAATCATATCATATAGACGGAAAAAATTTGTTGCTCTTTTTTTATTTTCTTCACTTGTGTATCCAGTATTATAGCTTACAACTTTTTGTTTTCCGTCGGAAAACATCACAATACTTCTATAAAAACCAGGATCAGTTATTGAGATAACGCTTTCTTTAGGTTCAAATTTATTTGGCATTTTGAAAAAATTAATTTCTTTCATAAATGAATAAATACTCTCTTTTTCTTCTTTCGTTAGTTCAATTTTTACTGTTTTATCATCTTCTAAATATTTTCTAGTGAAAGTGCTATTTTTCGAATTGTAGCTATCATTTCCTCCGCTATTAATTATAAAATAAAAATCATTAGGGAGTGAATTATTTTCAACTTCAGAATTTTTCGAAATTGATTTCGGTATATTATTAAAACTGTAAATACTAAAAAGTATCAGTATTATAGAGATAATTTTAAATTTTTTCATTTCTCATTTTTGTGGTTTATTACTGCCAACTTATATATACGTCTCAAAAAATCAAACCTATCACTCCAAAATTGGGTTGCTTTGTCTGACAAGTGTCAGTTTCATTGTTCGGCTTGCAGCCGCAACGAAAACCGAGCTATTAGCGGCTGTTTTTTCTATTTATTACCATATTTTCCACCATTTCCTTTTTTCAGCTTTTTCATTTTCGGTTTCATTTTTATTAACGATTTCTAACATATTAAAAATTCTTCTTTCTGCTTCTTTTTTAGAAATTCCATTATAATAATCTTTTACAAATGGATGGTCAAAATCTTTATGAGGAATTAATTCTGGTCGTTGTCCATTATTTCGTGTAATTACATCCATAGGAATGCTTTCCGAAAATTCATAATCTATTATGTCATTACAAAGCCAACCAAAATATCCTTTTTCTTCGCTGTCTTTTTTGAAGTTTTTTTCATAATCCACATAACTTTTTTCACTTAAAGAAACCCAAAGTCCGTAATCCAAATCTTCGCAATGGTCATTGACTTTTTGAATTAAAGTACAACGAATAAATCGATCAATTTGGTCAGTATGGTTTATTGTGCAAAAATCACTGTCAATATATCCAATGCTTTTTTTATCTTCTTCTGATAAACAGTTATAATTATCGGGAGAAATAAAAGTTAATGCAGGCCATTCTTCGTGGATTTCTCCACAACAACTGCATTTAAATTTAATGTTTTCTGACATTCTAATTTAGTTTTTTAGTTTTCAGTCGCTCAAAATAACCGCTAACGTCAGCTTGTCTAACAACTTCTATTTTGAGTTTTTGTATTCGAACTCCTATCTTTAAAAAATTTCAAATATGGAATTCTCAGAGACTTGTTTTAGGTTATTAGACAGTCTGACGTTATGCCACTTTGAGATGGCTGGAAATTTGTAACCTTTCAGTTTTCGGTTTTACGAAAACTTGATTCGAAACGATAATTCTACTAAATTCCAGCTAGCTCAAAATGGTGGTTAGCTATCGTAATTTATTTTGTTGTTATGTTCTCAATATTTGATTCGACATACTTTTAAGATCTTGTGAATTTTCAATTCCAATTACTCTTCTAAGTCTATTGTTTTTTAATTTTATATCTAAAAAGTCTCTTCCAAATCTTTGTTTAACTTTGATAAACTTTATATCATCAAATAAAATTTCGCTCTGATTCGACCTAAGTAGATTTAGAATTAAAATGACAAAATGAGATATTCCAATAAATAGACCTGACCAAAGCAAGAATTGATCATTTGTTTTCAAGTATCTTAGAACAGAAATTGTTCCATAAATTGTCCAAATACCTGAACTGATTAACGAAATTATGTTATGTTTCCTTGAATTATCCGAAATCTTAACCTTGTCAGTTTCAAAGGAAATTTCACCTTCTTTTAGTTTAAATGTCTGTGTCATTTTTGTCTTATTATGGTAGCTAACTTGTATATACGTCTAACAAAATCAAACCTATCACCACAAAATTGGGTCGCTTTGTCTGACTAGTTCAGTTTTATTTATTTCCAAATATATTAATTTTTTCTTACAAATAGTCTATGAAATAATACTAGCCAGTACTCCACCAAGCCCCGCATGAAGGATGGCAGTGGAAATCCTTTTATGTAGCGAAGCGAAATAAAAGATTAAACGAACAGCCTGACGCAGCTGTAACGC
>NZ_JAYWDT010000259.1:0-2512 GCF_043779715.1 Flavobacterium sp. | reverse complement strand
CTTTTGGGACTTCATCTTGAGCATGTTGATAATAATAACCACATGCTCTCATTAATACATTAAAATACGCTAATTGAAAATCGTCATTTCCTTCTGTTCCTTCGAATTTTCCAGCAATACTTTCATCACGTAACCTTAAATGTCCTACTTTGTTATTGATATCAACTTTTTCTCTTGCAAATTGCATAGGAAATAAAATGGGCATTAAACGATCCCAAAACGCAGGGTCCATACAATCCATTTCATTATGTTGATTTACTCCGATAAATGGAACTAAGCGCATCTTTCCTGTTTCATATTCTCCACCCATTCTCCTCCATTCGATTCGAGATCGTCCTGTAACTGCTTTTGTATTACGGTCATCGAATTTGTCGTCTTTGTTAACTTCATCGCAAAAACCAGCACGTTTACCCATAACTAATACAAATTCTGGAGTAGGTCCGTTAGCGGACTTTTTACCAAATAATAACCCTTTAGGGACTACACAATAATAAGGAGTAAATAAATCATTTGGAGTTTCTAACAATAAACTTTTCCCGCTATTTTGTCGACTATGACAATACATAAACCATTTTCTATTTCCTTCTCCAGTTAAAGAATAACCGATCATTCTTGTAAAATGATTATATAAGCGATCGCCAAACCGTAAGCTTCCATCAGCTTCAATACAATCGCATCCCATAATTTCACGAATAATATCATCTACAGCTTGCATTGACGATTTAATAGCGCTATCACATTGTATATTATTATATTCATCGCGTTTAAAACATTCACCTGGTTTACATGAACACTTATAATAATCGAAATTGCATTTTTCTGTTATAAAATCTTCGGGTTTAAAATTAGTTATGCGCATTGTTCGTAAATCAACTAATCCATTATTAGCAGCAATTTTCCCTGGATGAACAGTTTTACCTATAAAATTTTTATCTTCTATTTTTGCTTTAATAAATCTTTTAACTTTGCTGTTTCCATCTGTTAATCGTTTTCGCTGGTCTTCGCATTTTTTTAATTGTTTTGTTAAAGATGAAATAACTGCTCGATCTTGATTTTGTCGAGATGTTTCTCGTGTTAATTGATCATTAATTTCTGCAATATGGATATCCATGCATTTTGACATTTTTGAAGAAATAATTGTTTCAGTAAATCCGTCAAGATCATTATCTTTAACCCATAATTCTCCGTTATAATAATAAAAACGCTTATCCAATGGATTATACAAATAACGATTTTTATATATACGCTCAAATAAATCAGCACAACCGATATCAGTATTTTTTATAATTTCACTAAAATTCATGTCATCGGGAAATACAACTTGCTCATCTAATGTTACAGGTTCGTATGTTAAAGATTGATTTACATCATCGTATGCGACAGTTCTAGTATTTGCTGTGATATATGCGATATGTTTTCGTTTTTTAGGAGTACAATCACATTCATAAAGAATTTGGCATAATGCATCTTTACATTCTTCACTTGATCGTTCAAAAGATGTATTAAAAATTAAATTTGCAATTCCGTGAGGACATCGTACTTGATTTAGTTTTGCAGTAATCGTAGCATCTACATCAAAAATACATTTTGTCCTTTTAATTACAATTGTATTTTTAGTACATGTCCCATTAAGTTTAAATTTAATACCAGGGTATGCTAATTTTAAAACATTCATTAATTGTACATCCGAAAACGTCGTTGTTGTTGTCGTTGGTGTCGGTGATGTTATCGTTGATAATGATGATGATGATGTTGTTTGTTTTTGTTTTTGTGTTCCGTTTCCTGTTCCGTTTCCTGGCATTGTTAAAACAGGTGGTGACATTCCTTTGTCAAGTCCGATGGAGGGTGCATAAACTCTTATATTGGAAGTTCCATTTTTTATAACAACGTCAGTATATATAGGGATGCTATTATTTTCTCTATAAATATCAATATCAAGATGATTAAATTCATTAAATTTTCCTTGATCATATGTCATATATTTTAAATGACATAAATCTTTTTCCATTTTTTTCATAAAATATATCCACCAATTACGTTGATCACTCAAAGAAGCAAAACGTACTTTTGGGTCTCCATAAAAAACCATTTGTACACTTTCTTTTGGTTCATGTAATACATTACTTGGTCCTAAAACTGGCATTGTAAACATAGCTTCAAAAGATAATTTAATTTTAAAATATTGTTCCATTTCTTTTAATATAATATGTTTTATATCATGTACGATACTTGGATTATATTTAACACCACGAATAAGAAAAAAAGGAACACAACAATTATTTTCTCGTAATATTTCATTAAATCGGAACGTTTCTTCTTTTGGTAAATATTCTCTTGGCCAATTTATCGTTGTTGTGACTGCCTTAATACGATGATTTAACAAATTTTGTTCATGTTTTTTAGTGTCATCATCATTTACAACAGTGTTCTTTTTTTGTGTCAATTTCACAACTTTCCCAGTTACTACTGGGTCTTTCGGATCGACAACACGTATAATTTCCCTTGTATTTTC
>NZ_JAYWDT010000258.1:0-12438 GCF_043779715.1 Flavobacterium sp. | reverse complement strand
AAGAACCTATTTTTTATAAATGGTGGTTTATTCTTAGTGCTATTGGAATTTTATATCTACTAATAAATATTCTTTTTATAAAGTCTTCCAATTACAATAAAGATTTTGTGAAAAATTACTCGAAAATTGAATCTACAAACGAACAACTTAGCTTATATTTTTTATTTCTAGGAATAACAATTCCAATAATAGATTTAGTAATCGAATTTACGGGTGTTAGAGAAATAAATACGTTAGAATTTAATCTTATAACGGGTTTTGTCTTATTATTAATATATTTTCTCAGCAAAAAATATAAATACATATATAACAATATAGCAGTAATTTTTGTTGTTATTTATATACTTTATGGAATATCCACTATTTTCAAAATAGTAAAATATCCAACAAGTATTTCATCTGCAATCGAGTTTGCAGTTATGTATTTCTTATCATATAATGTTTTTAGGGTTTTTAAATACTACTGGATATTTGTTGCTTCAGTTCTAACTGCAATTAGTTCGTTATGTTTTTTCGAATTTATCGAAAGAAAAGAAGCGGTTGTGTTTTTATCTTTTTCAGTTTTAATAACGGTATTAAATCATATAAGACATATTACAAATCTTAATTCGAAAGACAAATTCCTTTTTGCTGATAACATTGTAAATAACGGCACTTCCCTTGTTTTAGCAGTCAATAAAAAAGGAGAAGTCATCTATTGTAGCGAAAATATAAGTCGTATTTTAGGCTATACTTCTAATGAAGTTAAAGGATTTGATTTTTGGAAACTAACAGATGACAAAGAGTTTAAAACTATTGACTATGAAATAAGTCCAAAATTATACACTAGAAAATTAAAATGTAAAAACGGTAATTATAGATTTATTCAGTGGAAAGATTCAAAATATTCAGAAGATTTATATCTAGGAATAGGTCAAGACGTGACAGAGCAAATTGAAGTCGAAAATCAATATAAAAATCTTATAGAATCGGCTTCGGATATTATTTACGAAACAGACAGACATGGTAATTTTACGTTTATAAATAAATTTTCCGAAACATTATTAGGATATAAAATAGAAGAAGGAATTGGAAAGCATTTTTCGGTATTTGTGCATAAAGATTATGTAGATAAAGTCACAAAATTTTATATAAATTGTTCATTTACTAATGACGAATTTCCCTATATAGAATTTCCAATAATAAAAAAAGATGGACAAGAATTATGGGTTTCGCAAAAGGTTACTTTATCTAGAAATGCTAAAGGAAAAATTATAGGACATCTCGCAATTGCAAGAGATATTTCATCTATAAAAACACTAGAAATTGAACAAAAAAATAGACAAGAAAAAAAAGAGAGTTATAATAAAATCATTAATAATTTAATAGCAAATAGATACACACACGATGATTCTTTTTCTGAAATTATTAATAAAATACTAAAATATGCATCTGAAGGTTCAGGTATAAATCGAATAAGTTATTGGAATTATTTGAATGATAAAATTACCTGTGAAAGCCTATATGATTTAAATAAAAATGCATTTTCAAACCCAGAAGAAATCCTAAAATCAGATTGTCCCAAGTTTTTTGAAGGAATTTTGGAAGAAAATATTATTATTTCTGAAAATGTTTTTAATAATAACTATGTTCAAGAATTTGTCAATAATTACAATAAGCACAATATAAAATCGATGATTGATGTAGCAGTTATTGCAAACGGTGAAAAAGTAGGAATATTATGTTTGCAAAATGCAGGAAAAACTAGAAAATGGGATACAGACGATGTTAGTTTTGCACGTTCCATAGCTGATATAATTTCATTAGTTGTTGAATTTAAAAAACGTATTGAAACAGAACAAAAATTGGCTTTGAAATCAGAAATTTTATTATCAATCGCCAAATCGACTGAGATTTTATTGAAGAGTAATAATATTTACTCAATTCTAACAGACGTTTTTTCTATAGTAGCAAAATCTACAAAAGTAGATCGAATTTATTATTTTGAAAATAATCCGTTGCAAAAAACAATGAGCCAAAAAAACGAATGGGTAAATACAAATATCGAACCTCAAATTAATAATCCAGAGTTGCAAAATATGCCTCATTCTGAAAATGAAATTTTTATAGATTATATTTCAAATAACAAGGTATATAGTACCTTTATTAAGGACGTTAAAGATCAAAAAATAAAAGAGAGATTAGAAAAACAGAGGATATTAACTATCCTCATATTTCCTATATTTGTTAAAAACCAATTTTATGGGTCAATAGGTTTTGATGATTGTACTCACGGACGTACTTGGTCTGAAGATGAAGTTGGAGTTTTACAAATTTTAGCAAACAATATTGCCACAGCAATCGAAAGAACTGAAAATGAAACTTTGTTGCAAGAAAGTGAAGAACGATTCAAATTATTAGCAAATAATATTCCAGGAACAGTTTACCTTTCTGAAAATAACGAAAAATGGTCTAAACTATATGTTAATGATGAGATTGAACATCTTACTGGATACGATAAATCTGATTTTTTAGAAAATAAGATATTTCTAATAGATTTAGTTCATCCTGAAGAGAAAGAAAAAGTAGATTCTCTAAATAGAGATGCAGTACTTAAAAATATACCATTTCATTTAACATATAGACTGAAAAGAAAAACTGGAGAATATATTTGGGTAGAAGAATTTGGTGATGCCATTAAAAAAGATGAGAAAGTCTTATTTATTGAAGGAATTCTAATAGATATTACCGAGAAAAAAACTATTGAATCTCAAATTAAAGCTAGAGAATTTGCCGAAGCATCAAACAGAGCAAAATCTGAATTTTTAGCAAATATGAGTCACGAGATTCGAACTCCGCTAAATGCAATTGTAGGTTTTTCAAATTTATTGCAAGACACAAAACTAGATGCAAATCAGCTAGAATATACAGCAACAGTAAATCAATCGGCAAATATTTTGTTACAAGTTGTAAATGATATTTTAGATTTTTCAAAAATTGAAACAGGAAAATTAGAACTTGATTATCAAATTGTAAATCTGTATGAACTTGCAAATCAAATAATCGATATTATTCGTTTCGATTCAGAACAGAAGAACATTTCATTAAATTTAACTATACACAAAGAAGCTCCTGAGTATATTTCGATTGACGCTTTGCGAATAAAACAAATTTTACTAAATCTATTATCTAACGCAGTAAAATTTACAAACAAAGGAAAAGTCGAATTACATATTTTAGTCGAATCAAAAACAGAAACAAATGTAGTACTTAAATTCTCCGTAATAGATAGTGGTATAGGGATTAAGAAAGATAATCACAAAAAAATATTCGAGGCATTCTCGCAAGAAGATAACTCGACAACACGTAATTTTGGAGGTACAGGTTTGGGACTTACCATTTCAAATAATATTTTAGGATTAATGAATAGTAAGCTAGAATTGAATAGCGATTTACAAAAAGGAAGCACTTTTTTCTTCAAGCTTGATCTCTCTTATTACAAAGCCAATGAAGTAAACATAAATAATATTGAAGTAGCATACGAAGATGTAGGACAATATTATAAAAATGATGTTTTTAATTTGAATAAAAAGGTATTAATCGTAGAAGACAATAAAATTAATATGTTACTTGCCAGAACATTAGTAAAAAAAATAATGCCCAATGCAATAATTTATGAAGCGATAAACGGTCAGCTAGGAATAGATAAATATTTAGAAGTCGAACCAGATATTATATTATTAGATATTCAAATGCCAATTTTAAACGGATATGAAACTGCTCAAAAAATAAGAAAAACAGATAAAATAATTCCAATAATTGCATTAACTGCTGGTACAATAAAAGGCGAAAAAGAAAAATGTCTAGAAACAGGAATGAACGATTACATTTCGAAACCAATTATAAAAGAAGTTTTTGAAAATATATTACTGAAGTGGTTACAATAAAAAGTAAAAAGTATATTTGTATAAACATTTTTAAAATTTAAATTATGAAATGGATAGGAAATAGAGAAAGCGATAACGTTGAGGACAGAAGAGGAATGTCTAAAGGTGGTAAAGTTATTGCTGGTGGTGGTGCTTTAGGAATTATTATTTTGTTGCTTAATATCTTCGGAGGAGAGCAAGCGCAGCAGTTTATTCCTGTTTTAGAACAATTTAATCAAGGACAACAAACAGAAGAGGTACAACAAACCCCATTATCTGAAGAAGATATTGCCGTTGGTAAGTTTGTTAAAACTGTTTTTGCTTATACAGAAGATACTTGGACAAAAGTCTTAGCCGAAAATAATATAGAATACAGAAAACCAAAAATGGTCTTATTTACAGGCGAAGTAGAAACCGCATGTGGCGGAGCTTCATCAGCATCAGGACCGTTTTATTGTCCAGGTGACGAAAAGGTATATATGGATTTGGCTTTCTTTCAAGAACTTCAAACGCGTTTTGGAGCAAAAGGCGGTGATTTTGCAATTGCTTATGTTATTGCACACGAAGTAGGACATCATATTCAAAATATTTTAGGAACTTCAGGAAAAGTGAGCCAATTACAACAAAGTAGGAGCGAAGCAGATGCTAATAAATTATCGGTAGCATTAGAACTTCAGGCTGATTTTTATGCAGGAGTTTGGGCAAAACAAAACCAACAATATTTAGATGTAGATGATATAGATGAAGCGTTAAGCGCAGCTCAAGCGGTAGGTGATGATGCTATTCAAAGTAGAACACAAGGACAGGTTGTTCCAGAATCCTTTACTCATGGTACATCAGAACAACGTAAATATTGGTTTATGAAAGGTTACACTACTGGCGATATTCGTCAAGGTGATACTTTTGCAGAAATGAATTAATAGTAATTATTAAAAAAATCACTTTATTATCAAACTAACTCAACGTTTTATGAATTCTTCGTTTGTGTTTTGTTTGTTTTAAATTTTCGTTTCCAGAAATAATACTAATATTCCCATCTATTTCAAACATGGCTAATCTTACTTCATTATAATGTTCAACACCATGTTCGCGAATGGCTTCTTCAAGTTCATCGGAAGTAATTCCTAATCGGGCAAGCGTTTCGTATTCGGTTTTTCCGTTGTGAATTAAAATTTCTGGTTTGTCTTGTACTAAATCTCTAATAAATGAAGATTTTAGCATTACTTTTTTAAAAATAAAATTGATGCAGAATAATGCAAAAGCAGCTATGATTCCAGCTACAAGCGATGTGTCAGCACCAACCATAGCATTTTGTACAGTGTTACTTATAAGTAAAATAAGAATGACATCGGCCGTGTTTAGTTGAGATAACTCTTTCTTGCCAAATATTCTTAGCGCAATTAGCATAAAAAAATATACAGAAATACTTCGTATGATTATTTCAAGATATTCATTCATTTTTAAAAAGTAAATTTAATTTTAAAATTTTTCTCAATAGCTAAAATCATTTCACCCGCAATATCTTTGTGCGTAGCACCTTCTATACCTTCTAATCCAGGAGACGAATTTACTTCTAATAATAATGGACCTTTTGAAGATCGAATAATATCTACACCAGCTACTTTAAGATCCATGGCTTTTGCAGCTTTTATTGCAATTTTCTTTTCTTCGACAGTTGGTTTTATAACCGATGCCGTTCCGCCCAAATGAATATTGGCACGAAATTCTCCTGCCAAAGCTTCGCGCTGTATTGTAGCTACCACTTTACCATCTACAACAAATAATCTCAAATCTTTTCCGTTGGCTTCTTTGATAAATTCTTGTACTAAAATATTAACATTCAAACTCTTAAAAGCGTTTATAACCGATTCGGCCGCTTTTTTTGTTTCTGCTAAAACAACACCTTTTCCTTGTGTTCCTTCTAATAATTTGACGATAAGTGGCGAGCCACCAACCATCTTTATTAAATCGTCAGTATCTAAAGGAGAATTTGCAAAACCTGTAGTTGGAATATCAATTCCGTGATTGAGCAGCAATTGTAATGAATATAATTTGTCTCGAGACTGTGTTATGGCAGCCGATGAGTTTAAACAAAAAACTTTTAAAGCTTCGAACTGTCTTGTGAGTGCACAACCATAAAATGTGATACTTGGACGAATTCTAGGAATTACAGCATCAAAATTATCTAATACTTTTCCGCCGCGATAATGAATTTCGGGATTGGTAGCATCGAGTTTCATATAGCATTCTTTAATATTTAAAAAATGCATTTCATGTCCGCGCATCGCACCAGCTTCCATAATACGTTTGTTGCTATATAATTCGGGATTACTGGCAAGAAGCCCAATTTTTAGTCCTTTTTTTATTTCTTCAGAGTTTTGATAAAATGTTTTTATCGATTCTAAAGTTGGTTGTCCTAATAAATATTTTTGTTCTGGATCGACTAAAACTCTTCCGCTCATGGCTTCACGACCTAAAAGCATACGAAAACCCATCGAATCTCGATTGGTCAATGTCATTTCTATTTTCCAAGTTTCTTCTCCTATTTTTAGTTCTGTTTGTATCACAAAACGTTGTTCTCGGTAACCACTAGAGCTTTTTACAACACGTTTGTCTATTAATTTTGCTTCGCAATGCTTGACAGCTTTAGTGTTGTTCTGAATTGGATTAATGTCAAACTTAACCCAATTTTCGTTATCACGAATAAAAGGTGCAATATTTACTGCATGTAATGCCGATGTTTTTGCGCCAGAATCTACACGAGCTTTAATAATTGGAATATTCAAATCTGGAAATGAACACCATTCTTCGCTTCCTAGAATTAGTTTTTGTGCTAACATATTTTGTGCTATTTTAATGAATCAAAAGTAAATATTTGGATTGGTAAAAGAGAGTTTTTTTTAAATAAAAAACCATCTAATCCTAAGAAAAGATGGTTTTAAATGTATTATATAAAATATTAACTTGTAGGTTCTTCAGTTTTTTTCTGAATCGTAACTTTTAGTTCAGTTTCGCCTTCTACAAAGTCCATAAAAATCTCGTCTCCAGAAGCAATTTTTGAGGTTATAATTTCCTCAGCAAGAACATCTTCTACATATTTTTGAATAGCTCTTTTTAGCGGACGAGCACCAAACTGTCTGTCAAATCCTTTTTCGGCAACGTAAGCCTTTGCTTTGTCTGACAAAGAAAGTGAATAACCCAATTCTTTAACGCGAGCATATAATTTATTTAACTCAATTTCGATAATCGAATTAATATCTTCTTTTTCTAAAGCATTAAACACAATTACATCATCAATTCTGTTTAAAAATTCTGGTGCAAATGTTTTCTTTAGTGCATTTTCGATAATACTTTTCGAATTATCATCTGCTTGAGAAACTTTGGCAGCAGTTCCAAAACCAACACCTTGACCAAAATCTTTCAATTGTCTAGCTCCAACGTTAGAAGTCATAATGATAATTGTATTCTTAAAATCTATTTTTCGACCCAAACTATCCGTCATATAACCATCATCAAGCACTTGTAACATCATGTTAAAAACATCTGGATGTGCTTTCTCAATTTCGTCTAATAAAACCACACAGTATGGTTTGCGACGAACTTTTTCAGTTAGTTGTCCACCTTCTTCGTAACCAACATATCCTGGAGGCGCTCCAACTAGACGCGAAATAGCAAATTTTTCCATGTATTCACTCATGTCGATACGAATTAATGCATCTTCAGAATCAAATAATTCTTTGGCTAAAACTTTCGCCAGTTGTGTTTTTCCAACACCAGTTTGTCCAAGGAAAATAAAGGAACCAATTGGTCTATTAGGATCTTTTAACCCGGCACGATTTCGTTGTATAGAACGAGCGATTTTTAGTACCGCTTCGTTTTGTCCAATTACCTTATTTTGAATAAGTTCTGGTAATCTAGCTAATTTGTTACTTTCAGTTTGAGCAATACGATTTACTGGAATTCCTGTCATCATCGAAACGACATCGGCAACATTATCTTCTGATACTACAATTTTATTGTTTTTAGCATCATCATCCCATTCTTCTTGCGCGATTGCTAAGTCTTTTTCTAATTTTTTCTCATCATCACGAAGCTTGGCTGCTTCCTCATATTTTTGTCTTTTTACAACTGAATTTTTAAGTTCACGAACGTCTTCTAATTGGCGTTCTAATTCAAGAATTTTTTTAGGAACATCAATATTTGTTATATGTACACGTGATCCAGCTTCGTCTAATGCATCAATAGCTTTGTCTGGTAAAAATCGTTCAGACATATATCTATCAGTTAATTTCACACAAGCTTCAATCGCTTCATCGGTGTAAGTTACATTGTGATGGTCTTCATATTTGTCTTTTATATTATGTAAAATCGTAATTGTTTCTTCAACCGAAGTTGGTTCTACAATTACCTTTTGAAAACGTCTTTCTAAAGCCCCATCTTTTTCTATATATTGACGGTATTCGTCTAGAGTTGTTGCGCCAATACATTGAATTTCGCCTCTCGCTAAAGCTGGTTTAAACATATTAGAAGCATCTAACGAACCTGTTGCTCCGCCAGCACCAACTATGGTATGAATTTCATCGATAAAAAGGATAATATCATCATTTTTTTCGAGTTCGTTCATTACGGCTTTCATGCGTTCTTCAAACTGCCCTCTATATTTTGTACCAGCAACAAGACTAGCTAAATCTAAGGTTACAACACGTTTTCCAAATAATATTCTGGATACTTTTTTTTGTATAATCCTTAAAGCCAAACCTTCGGCAATAGCTGATTTTCCTACTCCAGGTTCCCCTATAAGTAATGGATTGTTCTTTTTTCTTCGGCTTAAAATTTGAGAAACGCGTTCTATTTCTTTTTCGCGTCCTACAACAGGATCGAGTTTGCCTTCTTCGGCCATTTCTGTTAAATCTCTACCAAAATTATCTAAAACTGGTGTTTTAGATTTCTTATTCGATTTATTGGCAGGATTATTAAAACTATCACCTTTTAGACTGTCATCTTGTCCTGAATCATCACCATAGGAAGATTCGTTTTTAGGGAAGTTATCTTGAAAGTTTTCTTCGTTATTTGTTGGTGTCATATTTAAATATTGTTCTTTGGCTATATCATAGTCAATTTGTAATTTATTAAGCAATTTTGTCGTTGGGTCATTCTCGTTACGCAAAATACATAACAACAAATGTGCGGTACTTATTGAAGTAGCTTGGAAAACTTTAGCTTCTAGAAAAGTAGTTTTCAAAGCTCTTTCGGCTTGTCTTGTAAGATGCAAATTTTTCTTATCGTTGCTCACGATTACGTTTGGATTAGCTGGACTTAGTATTTCGACTTTTCTACGCAAATGATCTAAATCTATAGAGAGATTATTTAATATAGAAATTGCTGTCCCATTTCCGTCACGCAAAATGCCTAACATTAAATGTTCAGTACCAATAAAATCGTGACCTAAACGCAAGGCTTCTTCCTTACTATAAGTAATTACATCTTTGACTCTTGGTGAAAAATTATCATCCATAATTATATCTTGTTAATGTAAATTTAGTGATTTATCAATTGAAAAGCAAAAATCATTCCTAATCAAATGTACTGACAGCTAATTGACAAAAAAATATTCAGAAACAAATGTTAAATGATGTATTATTTATTAACCAAAATGGGATTTAATATTGTTAATAAAAAGAAGAAAATTCTACTTATTAGTATGTGAAAAATAATCGAGAAAGCTTATATTAGCAGGATTTTTAAAATTATATAATTAAACATAAATATAGTATGTCGACAGGAGAAAAGTTAATACCAATTAACATTGAAGACGAAATGAAAACAGCTTACATCGATTATTCGATGTCGGTTATTGTATCGCGTGCCTTACCTGATGTAAGAGATGGTTTAAAACCAGTTCACAGAAGGGTTTTATATGGTATGTATGATTTAGGAATAACTTCAAAATCTGCCCACAAGAAATCTGCCAGAATTGTCGGAGAAGTATTGGGTAAATATCACCCACACGGAGATACATCAGTATATGATGCTATGGTACGTATGGCACAAGAATGGTCTTTACGTTATTTATTAGTAGATGGTCAAGGTAACTTTGGTTCTGTCGATGGAGATAGTCCAGCAGCCATGCGTTATACCGAAGCTAGAATGCGTAAAATTTCGGAAGAAATTATGGCCGATATCGAAAAAGAAACTGTAGATTTTCAGTTAAATTTTGATGATACTTTGTATGAACCAAAAGTAATGCCTACTAAAGTTCCTACTTTATTAATAAACGGAGCAACAGGAATTGCAGTTGGTATGGCAACAAATATGCCACCACACAATTTAACCGAAGTTATAAATGGAACTTTAGCTTATCTTGAAAATAACGACATCGAGATTGATGAGTTAATGCATCATATCAAAGCACCAGATTTCCCTACAGGAGGAATCATTTATGGATACGAAGGTGTTCGTGAAGCTTTTAAAACTGGTCGTGGACGTATTGTAATGCGTGCAAAAGTTGGTTTTGAAGAGGTTGATGGTCGCGAATGTATTATCGTGAGCGAGATTCCTTACCAAGTCAATAAAGCCGATATGATAAAACGTACGGCGGATTTAGTTAATGATAAAAAGATTGAAGGTATATCGAACATTCGTGACGAATCGGATAGAAACGGTATGCGTATCGTTTATATATTGAAACGTGATGCAACTCCAAACGTTGTATTAAACACACTTTATAAATATACCCAATTACAATCTTCATTTTCTGTAAATAATATTGCACTTGTAAAAGGTCGTCCTCAAATGTTGAATCTAAAAGATTTGATTCATTATTTTGTAGAACACCGTCATGATGTAGTAGTTCGTAGAACACAATTCGATTTAAGAAAAGCAGAAGAAAGAGCGCACATTTTAGAAGGTTTAATCATTGCTTCGGATAATATTGATGAAGTAATTGCTTTAATTCGTTCTTCAAAAAATACTGATGAAGCCAAAGAAAAATTAATCGAAAGATTCAAACTTTCTGATATTCAAGCACGTGCTATCGTAGAAATGCGTTTGCGTCAGCTTACAGGTCTTGAACAAGACAAACTAAGAGCTGAATATGAAGAATTAATGAAATTGATCGAGCATTTGAAAGCTTTATTGGCTGATGTAAACTTAAGAACAGCATTAATCAAAGAAGAATTAGAAGATATGCGTGCCAAATATGGTGACGAACGTCGTTCTCAAATCGAATATTCAGGTGGAGATGTTAGTATCGAAGATTTAATTGCCGATGAAAATGTAGTAATTACAATTTCTCATGCTGGTTATATCAAACGTACAAATCTTAATGAATACAAAACACAAAATAGAGGAGGGGTAGGTCAAAAATCTGCTGGAACTCGTGATGCCGATTTCTTAGAGCACATGTATGTGGCGACAAACCACCAATATATGATGTTCTTTACCCAAAAAGGAAAATGCTATTGGATGCGTGTTTACGAAATTCCTGAAGGAAGTAAAACCGCAAAAGGTCGTGCTCTTCAAAACCTAATAAATATAGAAAGTGACGATAAAGTAAAAGCCTTTATTTGTACACAAGATCTTAAGGACAAAGATTATACGACGAGTCATAATTTGATTATGGTGACCAAAAAAGGACTAGTTAAGAAAACATCTTTAGACAAATATTCTAAACCACGTGTAAACGGTGTTGCAGCTATTACGATCAAAGAAGGTGACGAATTATTATCAGCCGAATTAACCGATGGAAATAGTCAAATAATCATAGCAGTAAAATCAGGTAAATTACTTCGTTTTGAAGAAACTAAAACCAGACCAATGGGAAGAACAGCTTCTGGAGTTCGTGGAATTAGACTTAAAGACGAATCTGATGAAGTAATCGGACTGGTTTCTGTAAACGATATGAACAGCGAAATTCTTGTTGTTGCCGAAAACGGATACGGAAAACGTTCTAGCCTTGATGAATACAGAATTACAAACCGTGGAGGAAAAGGTGTTAAAACTTTGAATATTACAGAGAAAACAGGACAACTTATCTCTATAAATACTGTTACCGATGCTGATGATTTGATGATTATAAACAAATCTGGATTAACCATCAGAATGGCTGTAGAAGATTTACGTGTAATGGGTCGCGCAACTCAAGGAGTAAAATTAATTAACTTAAAAGGAAAAGATTCTATCGCAGCAGTTACAAAAGTAATGAAAGACGATGTAGAAGAAGTTCTTGTTGACGAAGATGGAAACATTATCGAATCAGTTATCGAAAGAGTAAAACCAGTATTAGAAGTTCTTGAGGATGACGGAACTGCTGACGAAGACGACGACGACGATGATTCAGAAGGTGATGATTCTGAAGAAGATGAAGACGATTCTGATGACGAAGCATAAATATAAATGGGATTTTTAATGTTTGGCACAGATATTGAAAATCCTAATTTTAAAATTTTTAATAATAAAATTAATACGCATATAAAATGAAAACAAAATATAAAATTATTACAGGATTATTATTTTTCTCTTTAACGACATTTGC
>NZ_JAYWDT010000257.1:0-2539 GCF_043779715.1 Flavobacterium sp. | reverse complement strand
ATTAATCAGAAAGTCCAAAAAGGAGTTATGGTGTTTAGAGAGTATTATTACGGTGCGTACGGTGATAATTCAACACTTGAAGAGAATGCTAAAAAAATGATGGGTGATATTCCTTATAAGATTGAAAGATTAGATGAAAGTGGTGACATCGTTGAAGGAGTTAATAAAGCTACAAGCGGAAGAGTGTTGCGATACGAACGACAAAAGAAGCGTGAAAAGAAACAAGAGCAAGATATTAGAGCATTGCTAATAAAAAGACGTGAAGAAAATGCAAAAGAAGAAAACAGCGACAAAGATAATTGAGGAAGAACTGACTATCTTAGGTGATTTAGTTTATGATGAAGCAAGGTTAACTGTTAGAATATCTAAAGATACATTTGACGCAGAAGGGAATATTATAAACAGAGGCGGTTCTTTAAGAGATTCAATATTGCCATACGCTAAAGGCAAACGATTAACGATGTCGCAGTTAGATTATGGACGCTGGCAAAAGCCTAAAGAGCTAGGTTCTGTTAAATGGTCACCGCCTATTGATAGGAATTCAGATGTATGGGACAATCCAATGATAACGGCAATACGTAAGCACTTGCCAGAATCAATAAATGTAATAGCAAAAGATTTAATTAAAAACATAGTTTCAAAATGACAATAACTAATTTATCACAAGTAGCGTTTTGCAATTCACCTGTCATGGTTAGAATTGATTTACTTACTGATTTTCCTACTTACGTGCCACCTCAAAAGAATACTAGAATTAGATTGCAGTTAACTACTTTTGATATTAATGATTCTTTAGTTGAAACCAATGTACATACTTATGTATTAGATAAAGCTAGGGTATCAAATGAGGATAAGTATGTTTCATTTGAGATACAGGACTATTTGAAAAATGACTTAGTACGTAAGGACAATTTAAATAATGTTGATTTCCCTGTGTTATTATATCACAATACTTCATTACCATACATTCAAGGTATGTGTTTATTTTATCGGTATTCATATTATGCGTATGATGAAACTACAAGTGTAGCAGCTATTAATGTAACTGACAAAGCAGCAACATTGGGTTATAGATGGAGAAACGAACAAAACCCGTTTTACGGTTCATTCGTTGGGAACGCAAATGGTTTTAATATATCTCAAACACCTATTAAAAAATATGCTGAATACATACCGTATTACTCTAAACAAGATTTTGTGTTCGGAATCAATAGGACTTCAAATAATTTCGTAGTTACTACACAAGTAATTCCATCAAAAACAGAATGCGTTAAAGAGCCTTTATTGCTTATTTATTTAGACCGTAACGGATTGTTTCAACAATTAACGACTACAGGAAAGATAGTATTGAATACTGAAACTAAGAGACAGGAATCCCAAAAGGCATTTCGTGATAGTTCAATGATTAATACCGAAAGCACGCATTTCAAAAACACAGCTATCGAAGAAGTCTTTCAAACTTATACGGTTAATACTGGTGTAATGGACGAGAGTATGAACGCATTAATTGAGGAATTGATTTATTCGCCTAAAATATATTTAATTAGATTCTATGGTGATAGATGGACAGTAGCGCAACAAGGTATTACAGTTGATAATAACATAGTAACAGTTGATAACGAAACTATAACAGTTGACAGTGATACTGTTACGGTTAATGATATTGGATATTATTCAACTTATTTACAAGTCCCAGTCACATGTATTGATTCAGATTTCGTAAAGAAAACAACTATAAACGATAAGCGTGAGATATCATACACAATAAAATTCAAAGAAACAGCTTCTAAAATAAAGAATCAATAGTATGGAATTATACATTGAAAAAGAAACCGCAGGAGTTTATGGATTAGTTGATACATTTATCAATGAAAGCGTATCATTAAACACTAAAACTACCTACACACAGGATATTACAGCGGTTTTTAAAGGGTTTACTAATTCATTTTCGGTACAGGCATCGCCAAATAACATAAAACTACTAGGTTATTTTGGATTTACAGAACAATTTACACCTGCATTAGTTCAAAAAAGAGCTAAACTATTCTTAGACGGCATACTTTTTAAAGAAGGTATTGTAACATTAGAAAATACATCATGGATAAATAGCACTCCTTCTTTGTTTCAATTAAGCTTTTCGGATGGACAAAAGAATTTAACTGAAATTTTAGGCGAAGACACGCTTGCTATGTTGTCAGGTGGTGATATAGTTTGGAGTACAGCAAATATTAACAACGCCTTACAATCGATTCAAACGGGAACTGAAAACATTCGTTGGTTTGTTCCGTTAGTCTCAACAGAAAGGATATTTTCTATATCGAATTCAACAGAAGTTCCTGCAACTGACAATATAAACTATAACGTTTCTAAGCTTATAAGTTCAGAAAATGTTTTACTTACAAGTGAGATAAGACCTGCTATGTTTATGTCTGAAATATTAGGCGCTATAAATACTAAATATGATATTAAAATTGACCCAACGCCTTACATTGGCGATGTAACACAATTAACTGATTTATGCACTATGTGTGTATCTGCT
>NZ_JAYWDT010000256.1:0-12597 GCF_043779715.1 Flavobacterium sp. | reverse complement strand
AAAATAAACGCTTCGGAATCCGATTATTTATACACAAATCCTTCCCAAATTACTAATTCAGGAACAGGATTGTATACCGCTATAACGATTTATAAAGACGAAATAATAGCTATTTATAAAGGAAAAATTTTAACCGAAAGTGAAGCTAAAACTAAAGCTGATAAAGGAAAAGATAAATATTTTATAAATCTTCTTGATGGAACTATTTTAGATTCGATGTCTATAAAATGCTTTGCAAAATATGCTAATGATGCAACTGGTTTTTCTAAATCCGATTTCAAGAATAACTCTAAAATTGGTTTAGATGAAAATGAAAATGTTTGCTTAATCGCTACTAGGAAAATAAAACAAGGAGAGGAGGTATTTTGTAACTATGGTAAGCGTTATTGGAACAAACACAAATGAAGCGTAAAAAAATCACAGACACACTTTAATTCTTTTTACCTTTTACTTTGTAACTTTGTAACTCTGAACCTCTGCAACTAAACAAATGAACTTCCAAGTACAATCCGATTACAAACCCAAAGGCGACCAACCACAAGCAATTGAAAAATTGACTCAAGGAATTATCGATGATGAAAAATATCAAACTTTACTAGGAGTTACAGGTTCTGGAAAAACATTTACGGTTGCCAATGTGATTCAAGAAGTGCAAAGACCAACTTTAGTTTTAGCTCATAACAAAACGCTAGCAGCACAATTATACTCAGAATTCAAACAATTTTTCCCCAACAATGCGGTCGAATATTTCGTTTCTTATTACGATTATTACCAGCCAGAAGCATTTATGCCAGTCACGGGCGTTTTTATTGAAAAAGATTTGTCTATTAATGAGGAGTTAGAAAAAATGAGAATGTCAACCGTTTCGTCTTTACTTTCCGGACGACGCGATATTATTGTGATTTCTTCGGTTTCTTGCTTGTACGGAATTGGAAATCCCGTAGAATTTCAAAAAAATGTCATTCCGATAGAAAAAGGACAAATTATTTCGAGAACTAAATTATTGCATCAATTGGTACAAAGTTTGTATTCTCGAACCGAAATGGATTTTACTCCCGGAAATTTCCGTATCAAAGGCGATACTGTCGATGTTTATCCGAGTTATGCCGATGATGCTTTTAGGATTCACTTTTTTGGTGATGAAATAGAAGAAATTGAAAGTTTTGATGTAAAAACAGCTCAAGTAATCGAAAAATTCGAAAAATTGACCATTTATCCTGCCAATATGTTTGTGACTTCTCCCGATGTTTTACAAAATGCCATTTGGGAAATTCAGCAAGATTTGGTTAAACAAGTCGATTATTTTAAGGAAATTGGTAAACATCTCGAAGCAAAAAGATTAGAAGAACGAACCAATTTCGATTTAGAAATGATTCGAGAATTGGGTTATTGCTCAGGAATAGAAAATTATTCACGCTATCTGGACGGAAGAAGTACAGGAACGCGACCATTTTGCTTATTAGATTATTTTCCAAAAGATTATCTGATGGTTGTCGACGAAAGTCATGTCACGCTTTCGCAAGTACACGCCATGTATGGTGGCGACCGTTCCCGCAAAGAAAATTTGGTTGAATATGGTTTTCGATTGCCCGCCGCAATGGATAATCGTCCGTTGAAATTTGATGAGTTTGAATCCATGCAAAACCAAGTCATTTATGTGTCGGCAACGCCAGCGGATTACGAATTACAAAAAACCGATGGTGTTGTCATCGAGCAAGTTATTCGTCCCACAGGATTATTGGATCCAATTATTGAAATTCGTCCGAGTTTAAACCAAATTGACGATTTAATCGAAGAAATTCAGGTTCGTGCCGAAATTGACGAGCGTGTTTTGGTCACGACTTTGACCAAAAGAATGGCCGAAGAATTGGCGAAATATTTAGCAAAAGTAAATATTCGTTGTCGTTACATTCACTCAGAAGTAGACACTCTGGAACGAATAGAAATCATGCAAGATTTGCGAAAAGGGATTTTCGATGTATTAATAGGTGTCAATTTGCTTCGTGAAGGTTTAGATTTACCCGAAGTTTCCCTGGTTGCCATTCTCGATGCTGACAAAGAAGGATTTTTAAGAAGTCATCGTTCATTAACCCAAACAATAGGTCGTGCGGCAAGAAACTTGAATGGAAAAGCGATTATGTATGCTGATAAAATTACGGCAAGTATGCAAAAAACAATCGATGAAACAAATTACCGTAGAGAGAAACAAATTAATTTTAATACTGTAAATAATATTATTCCTCAAGCATTAAACAAAAAGATAGAATCTGCTTTTACCAAAAATTCTTTGGTCGATTTCGAATTGGGTTATACTTCTGGAAACATGGCAGCTGAGCCAGAAACCGAATATCTAAGCAAACCGGAAATCGAAAAACGCATTCGTGAGAAGCGAAAAGCCATGGAAAAAGCGGCGAAAGATTTAGATTTTATGCAAGCTGCGAAGCTGCGAGATGAGATTAAAGCTTTGCAAGAAAAGATTTAACAAAATAGCATTGAAACTAATATAACTCCAAAATGTTCAATAGTTTTATATCAAATTATTACTCCAAACATAATTAATGAGTTCTACAGAAGTTTTAGAGTTTGTTTTTTGTCTCAAATTTCGTTTGTGATTCTCTACAGTGTGGTATGATAAAAACAGTTTCTCCGCTATTTGAGGACTATTTAACCCTTTTGCCATTAATTTTAATATTTCTTGTTCCCTTTTTGTAATGTTTGGTAAATCAACATTAACCAATTTCATTTCATCATCTGCAATATTAAAATAGATGTTTTGATTATCGATTTTGTCTGTAAGTGTCATCAGAATTGGTTTTTCTTTGAAACTTAAATGTGATAAATCGGTAATCATAATTATTCCACAAGTAGTTCTGTCAAGATTATTAATGTATAAACCGGGCATTTGAATAAGTACCCAACGATATTCATTTGACGCATTTAGCATTCTAGCGTAAATGTTTACTCTAACGTTTGCTTGTCGCTCTGCAGGTAATTCTTCTATTTTTTGAACAGCAAGATTAAGAGCTGACAATACGTAAAAACTATCATCTGTGTGAAGGTTTTCGGCTAATAAAAGTGCTGTGCCGTTCGTCCATTTTTCATGGTTAAACGGAGTAAGTTCCCCAATGTTTTGACTTGCAGCAACGATTTTCATTTCATGGTTGTTTCCTATAAACCAAAAATAAGGACCAACAGCATAAGTAGAGGCTTCGTCTATTTGCTTCTGAAAAAATGCCTCATAATTATCAATATTTAATGGATTATCATTTTTAGCAATTTCATTAAAATCTTCAACTGATAAAGGATTCAATATATTCATTTTTCGTTTTTTTTAAGTAAATAAAAACTTCTATTGTGTTAAATAATGGGGTTAAATATACTAAAAATGACAGATATCTGCTATTTCAGTAACCTTAATTATTTATGAATTTTACAAAAAAATATTTGTTTAAACAATTATTTCAGTCGTTATAAAATCTATTAAGAAAAATCAAAGCATCAAACTTTAAAGCTCAAAAACTATGAAAACAAATTTTAAAAAAACAAGTTCACTTTTAATCGTATTATTTTCAATTGGACTACAACAAGCCAATGCACAAAATGAAAAAGGAGGATATGTTAATGTAAATACAGGTTACAGTATGGGGACTGGTCAGCCAAATACAGCTGCTGCTTATATTTTGCAAATTCTTAATGCGACTGAACCAAGTGCAACAACATCAACACAAGAAATTGCTAAAATTAATCTAGGACAAGGATTTAATGTAGGTGCGACTTTTGGTTATATGTTTAACAAAAATATTGGTTTAGAACTTGGTGCGAACTATTTGATGAGTAGCAAAACTAATACTACTAATACTAGTTATTCAGGAGATTATAGAAACAACGAAATTTCTGCAAAAATGATACAGATAAAACCAGCTATTGTTTTTAGAGGTGGTTACGACAAAATAAATCCGTATGCAAAATTAGGAATGGTTATTGGTTCAGGAAAAATGATTCTTGAAAGTGATTACAAAGATGGCGGAGATACATATAACACAACATTAGAGCTTAATGAAGGTACTCCAATTGGTTTTCAAGGGAGTTTAGGAACGCTTTATAAGATAAACGAGAAGTTTTCGCTGTTTGCTGAATTAGATTTGATAAGTCTTTCTTATGCACCAAAAAAAGGAGAATATACTAAATTTGTCGTAAATGGTGCCGATGTTTTATCATCAATGTCTGTGGAAAACAGGGAAATAGAATTTGTAGATTCGTTTACCAACACAGGTGTTTCCTCTCCTTCAACACAACCAAGTAAAGCCCCAAAAGTACCTTTCTCTTTTAGCAGTTTCGGATTGAACATTGGCTTGCAATATAATTTTTAAAAACAACCAATTAAATTTAATAATCATGAAGATAATAACAAAAGTACTATTTGTAGTGACTACAATTTTATCACTTGCAATAACAAGTTCATGTTCCCCAGAAGATGGAAAAGATGGAATAAACGGAACAAATGCATCAATTGCAAATACAGGATTTCATGTGATACCACCTGAAACATTTGACCAAAGTATACCAAATATAACTTATACCAAAGTACAATTTGGCGTCGAAACAACCGATGATATGAATGCCTTCAATACAACAACAAGTGAATTAACAATTCCTCAGAACGGGTTTTATCATCTTTCAGTAACTTTAAAATTCTATACCGCATTGCCAGACAACTCTCCAGTTGTAGTTCAATTACGAAAAAATGGATGGCAGTTTAAATCTTTTAGTCAACGATTAGGCGCAGTACCCAGTATAAATATTAATGGCGATTTTAGTCTAAATGCAGGTGACGTGATCACTGTGTTTATTTTTCAAAATACAGGAGTTGCACAAAGTTTAGATAGAGTAGCAAACAATACTTATTTTACGGGATACAGAGTTTATTAATATGTAAAACGAAAACAATTAAAAAACAATAATTATGAAAACATTAAAAAACATATTCACAATTTTAGGAATTATAATTTTTACCATTTCTTGTTCTAACGACGATGAGCCAACTCCTGAACCAGTTCCCGCTCCAGTTCCAGGAAGCAATCAACATTATTCGATGGTAACTTCTGGATATTATCATTCATTAGCTATAAAAACTGATGGAACATTATGGTCATGGGGAAATAATAGTGCTGGACAATTGGGCTATGCAACCACTACAACCGCTGGTGTAAAATCTCCTAATCAAATTGGATCCAGTACATGGAAAATCATAGCTACGGGAGGAAGTTTTAATTTGGCAATAAAAACCGATGGTACACTTTGGGGTTGGGGAATTAACGATTTTGGAAACCTAAATGATGCGACAATTGGCTATAAAACACTTCCATTTCAAATGGGAACAGCAACAAACTGGCGGGCTATTGCTGCAGGTTTATCTCACACACTTGCAGTAAAAACCGACGGGACGCTATGGGGTTGCGGTTTGAATAATAATTACCAATTGGGCGACGGAACACAAACAACCATAAGAACACTAACACAAATAGGATCAGCAACCAACTGGAAAGAAGTGGTAGCAGGGAACTCTTTTAGTATTGCTATAAAAACGGATGGTACTTTATGGAAATGGGGCACATTACAAGGTATTACAATGACTCCAACACAAATTGGCACAGCAACCAACTGGAAATACATTTCGGCTGGAGACAATCAAACTTTAGCTATAAAAACGGACAATACATTATGGGTTTGGGGAAACAATACTGGTGGGCAATTAGGTGATGGAACTACAAATCCCAGAATAGATCCAGTTCAATTAGGAACAGCTACATGGAAAACAGCTTCAAGCGGAAGAGGGACAACACTTGCGGTAAAATCTGACGGGACTTTATGGTCATGGGGAAATGGAACTTACGGACAATTAGGAGATGGTACAAATGCAAATAATATGACACCACATCAAGTAGGAGTAGAAACCAGCTGGAATACAGTGTACACAACTCTACAACATTCGTTGGGAACAAAAACGGACAATACTCTATATGGTTGGGGAAATAACACAAATAGCCAACTAGGAGACGGAACAACAGGTCCTTCTTATAGTCCAAAAAGAATTTAATCTTTAAAAAATGAAAACACTAATAATTAGTATTTTTAGCATATTAACTATTGCTGCACAAGAGAGAAACCCTTTTTATATTGGTCATAGTTTGGTAAATTTTAATATGCCAGCTATGGTTCATGGTATGGCAGTAGATGCAGGAAAAACAACGCATTACGGGAGTCAAGTGGCTAACGGTTCGCCTTTACATATAAATTATAATAATTATGCAACTGCACAAGGAACACCGTATCCATCTGCATTTCCTGCGGGTAATTACAATTCCCTAATAATTACTGAGGCTGTACCATTACAACCTCATTTGTCTTGGAGCAATACATACTTATATGCTAATAATTTTTATTCATATGCTAATAATAATTATAACCCTATAAAGTTTTATATTTATGAAACTTGGCATTGCAAAAATTCAGGAATCCCACAACCTACGCCAGGTTTTGAAACAGGTTGCGAATGGGATACTACAACCAACAGCAATACTTTATGGCACCCAAGATTATTATTAGATTTTCCACTTTGGTCGGGAATTGTAACACATGTTCGCAACCAAAACCCCACAGATACTGAAATTTGGATGGTTCCTGCGGGACAAGCATTGTATAACCTTACCACACGTATAAATGCAGGACAAGTACCAGGAATAACAAGTTTTACAAATCTTTTTTTAGATGATATTCATCTAACAAATGCGGGAAATTATTTTGTAGCCTGCGTTATGTATGCAAGTATATATGGTGAATCACCTGTAGGATTAAGTCAAAATTTGAATGATATGTGGGGTACGCCATTTACTAGTATGCCAACTAATACACAAGCCACAATTATGCAACAAGTAGCATGGGAAACAGTTACAAACTTATCTAGTTGGACTGGGGTTTCAAACTTATCAAACATTGACTTTGTAAAAAACAATCTTTCAATATATCCTAATCCTGCAAAAAATACAATAAATATTGAAAGTATAGAAAATGAAGCGATTCAAAAAATAAAAATAAATGACTTTTTAGGAAAAACTGTACAAATAGAAAAATCAAATTTAAAAACTATTAACATCGAAAATTTAGCCCAAGGAATATATGTTATTGAGGTTACTATTGCTGGAAAAGTATTTAAAAATAAATTTATAAAAAATTAAATATGAGAACAATTTTCACCTTATTAGGACTATTTATATTCGACTTTTCAAACGCTCAATTTATTGAAAAATTAGCCAAGAAAACACAAAAAACATCTGAAAGAGCGATTGAAAGGAAAATAGAACAAAAAACAACGAAAACCACAAATGATGGTATGGATGAAGTTTTGAATGCCAAAAAGGAAACTTCAAAAACAAACACTGATTCTTCTGATGAAATAACTTCTAAAACAAAAGCTTCAAAAAAAGATTCCGATTTTATTTCGGGAAACAAATCGATTTTTGAAGAAAAATTTAGTAAAGAGATTGTTGGAGATTTTCCAGTAAATTGGTTTACAAATAGTAGTGGAGAAATTACAAATATCAGTTCAAATAAATGGTTGCAATTATCAGATAAAGGAAGTTTTTCTCCTATGAATGTTTCAAAATTACCTGAAAATTTCACTTTCGAATTTGATGTAACTACAACCGATAATTTTAATTTTTATTCAACCCCATTAAATGTTGTTTTTACAGAAAAAAAATCAAAAGCTGATGATATTTGGAATACTACTTTAAAACGAAAAGAAGCTGTTGTTTTTAACGTACATCCTGCAAATTCATTATCTGGAACAGGTAGGAGTGAAATTTTTGTGATTTCTGAAAAAAAAGAAATTATAAAAAATAAAGTTGACATTCCTGTTTTTAACAAAAATAAAAATAAGGTAAGAGTTCAAATTTGGAGACAAAAAAATAGATTTAGAATGTTTATTGATGGAAAAAAGTTTTGGGATTTGCCATCAGCATTTCAAGAAGCAAATTACAACCAGATTATCTTTTTTATTGGAACTTACAAAAAAACCGTTGACAAACTATTTATTTCCAATATAAAACTAGCTGAAGCCGTTGCAGATACTCGTCATAAACTAATAGAAACTGGAACTTTTATTACAAACGAGATTTTATTTGATTCTAATAAAGCTTCTATAAAACCATCGAGCAAAACGGTTTTGGATGAATTAGGAAAAGTACTTTCAGAAAACACGAATATTAAAATTAGTATTACTGGTCACACTGATTCTGATGGGAATGATGGCGAAAATTTAAAATTATCTGAAAAAAGAGCGCAAAGTGTATCCGATTATTTTGCTACAAATTTTGGTGTTCAAAAATCGAGAATGACCAATTTAGGAAAAGGAGAATTAGAACCTATTGCCGACAACAAACTAGAAGAAGGAAAAAAACAAAACCGAAGAGTCGAATTTAACATTATTAAATAATCCCAATTTATTTAAAAATCAATAAAAAATTAATACAAATTATTATGAAAACAACAATTATAAAATCAATATTTACCCTATTTCTAGTAGCAACAAGTTTAGTGTCGTGTAATGACAATGATGATGTTGTAAGTCCGCCACCACCTCCTGGTTTACCCGAGTTTTTATATGCCGAAGGCGGTGCTCCTAGTATGTCGACCGTGACGACACCATATGCAAATGCTTCGTCGGGTAATGTTTTTGGAGTAAATACGGGAACAACAGTTATTGAAATAGATTTACCATATTTACTAATTGGCTTATATCCGATTAATGCTACAAATACATTTACCTATTTTAAACCCGGAACAGCTATTACTTGGACAGGATATACGGGAAATGTAACTATAACCAGCAATACTGATAATAAATTATCTGGAACTTTTGATATTAATTCTGGTAACGGAAGTCCAACCATAAATGAGGTTCATGGTAGTTTTACAAACATTGTAATTAATCCTTAAAAATAAGTTAGTTAATTTAACTGCTCCTGAAAAGCGCAAATTAATTTTTCGGGAGCAATTACTTGACTTGGAGAATCTTCCATGAGTTTTAGAATTCGTTTCATGGCAAAAGGGTTTAATCCCATCGTAATTCCCATTTCGTGAATCGCTCTTTTTTCTCTTTTGTGTAAAACTCCGTCGCAATGCATGAGCAATGCCAATCGGTAAAAATGAATAATTCTGCTAAATTCATCTTTAATAATTACATATTCATTCCTTTTATTAAATAACTCTAAAAAGGTTTCTTTCTCAATTTCCAATTCTTCAGAAATTAGAAGTAAAAAATCGTATTCTCTATTGTGTAATTCGCCATCAATAACTGCAAAAGAAATCATTTCTGATAATAAACTTATTTTTTCTTGATAAGAGTTCATAACTAAATACCGGCTAAAAATTCTTGAAAATATGATACTGGTTTCAAATCTATTAATTCGTTTCTATGTTTATCAAAAAAAGTATAATCTAAATCATCAATCGAAGTAATAGCGTTGAAAACTTCTGGTAATTTCTCTTGTTGTTTTTTATATATAAATCCCAATCCGTGGTCTGTGTTAAGAACAAAAGCTGATAATTCTGGATGATTTTTTCTAATGTAAACGATAGTTTTCCAAACATCACCATTCCAAATATTTTTCCAATCTTTATGATTTTGTAAATCTTTACGCGCATCATCGATAGAATGAGCAGGATAAGCCGCTAATTCGTCAAGAGGATTGCAATCATGCAAAACTATAATCCCTTTTTCGTTAAGATGTTTTAAAGTATTTAAAGTGTCTTGCAACGATTGCTTATAAGTATGAAGACCGTCAATAAAAGTTAAATCGAGTTTATTTTGTGATAATAACGTTTGATTGTTAGTAAAAAAATCATCACTAGTAACTTCAAAATATTGGTTTTTGAAATTAGCCGAATTTTTAATTCCAGCTTTTAACTTTTTCCATAAATTAAAATTAAAAAAAGGATCTACGGCAAACCTATTTTTAGGACCTACAATGTTAAAAAGGCATTTACCTCTGTTCACACCTATTTCTAGATAATTTACAACATTTTTCTTCTTAATTATAGCATTCAAAACTTCAATTCGTGTCATCTTTTGGTCTTATTTTATTTTTTTATAAAAGTAATGCAAATATAAACAAATCCAAATATTCCTTTTCTGTCTTTACATTTGAATTTAGTCCAATATAATAATTACCTTTGAAAAATAAATAGATAAAGATGACAAATAACGATATTTTCAAAAAATTACGTGTTGCGCTAATGTTGCGTGATGACCAAATAGTAGAAATCTTAGAATTAGTAGATTTTAGAATTTCAAAATCAGAAATTGGTGCTTTTTTTCGTGACGAAAAGCACGAAAACTATGTAGAATGTGGCGATCAGATTTTACGTAATTTCTTGAATGGGTTGGTTATACACTTGCGTGGAACTAAAGAAAATCCTAAAAATCCAAAAGATGTTTTAGCAAAACACAAAGCAGAAATTCCTGCGAGAACTTCAGAAACGCCTAAAAAGGAATTTAAGCCTAAAACCGATTTTAAGAAAAACCCTGCTTCAAAAAACAAAAAAACAGAGCCAAAAGTTCAGGTTATAGAGAAAGTAAGGTTTAATAATGGTAAGGCTAAAAAATAATAACTGTTATTGATTAATATAAAAATAAAAATCCCGTATCGTTTTTTGGAACGATGCGGGATCTTTTATTTAAAGATAAATTGATTACTCAGGTCTAAACTTTACAATAAAAGTATATTCTTTGCCTGGCGTCATGGTTTCTCTAGCAATTTTTTTGTAATTCAACTGCTCAATTATATGATTTTTGAAAATAATATTGTCTGTTCCCACTTGCAATACAATCAATTCATTATCTGAATTTACCATTGCAGTAAATTTAATTCTCACTGCTCTTTCGAATTCATCGTTGATACTCAATGGCCCTAATAATTTAGAAATTTCTTTTATTGCTTTTGGATAATCATCGACCGGATTTACCTCTTTTGCCGAAACAAAAGTTACATTCATAATTACAACAACAAATAACAAGATTAACTTTTTCATGATTTTTTTTCTTTTTAGATTACATGTCAAAATTAAGAAAGAAATGAAGCTAAAAAAGTGTTTACCAATTACTTAACCTATATTTAAAATTGACTGGTGTAAGAAAAAAGCTTAAATAAAAATTCATCAATAAAAAACATAAATGCTTAACAGACTCTTAAATTTTGAGTATTTAAATTACATTTCACATAATTTCAACATAAAGAAGTTGGAAACATTAAATTAAAACATATTAATAAAAGCTTAAAAATTTACATTGTAGTAACAAAAAAACCTCAGCAAATGCTGAGGTTTTTGATATAATAAGATAAAAATCTACTTCTATTTGCTTAAAGCTGCTTTTACCTGGTCTGCGGCTTCTTGAAATTGTACAGCAGATAAAATTGGCATTCCAGAATTGTCTATTAATTCTTTTGCGATTTCAGCATTAGTTCCTTGCAAACGAACAATGATTGGTACTTTTATAGCATCTCCCATGTTTTTGTAAGCATCTACAACACCTTGTGCAACACGGTCACAACGAACGATTCCTCCAAAAATGTTAATTAAAATTGCTTTTACATTTTCATCTTTTAAGATAATACGAAAAGCAGTTTCAACACGTTTAGCATCGGCAGTTCCTCCTACGTCTAGGAAATTTGCTGGCTCGAAACCTGCATATTTAATCAAATCCATAGTTGCCATAGCAAGACCTGCTCCGTTTACCATACAACCTACAGTTCCATCAAGATCTACATAGTTTAAACCTACTTCTTTTGCTTCAACTTCGATAGGATTTTCTTCACGAATATCACGCATATCAGCATATTTCGGCTGACGGTATAATGCGTTGTCATCTATATTTACTTTGGCATCAACTGCCATAATTTTGTTGTCAGAAGTTTTTAGAACTGGATTAATTTCAAACATTGAAGCATCAGAACCAATATATGCATTGTATAAAGAATCGATAAATTTTACCATTTCTTTAAAAGCATTTCCAGAAAGACCTAAATTGAAAGCAATTCTTCTTGCTTGAAAAGCTTGTAAACCAACTGCTGGATCTATTTCTTCGTTATATATTAAATGAGGTGTATGCTCTGCAACTTCTTCAATATCCATTCCACCTTCGGTAGAATATACAATCATGTTACGTCCAGTTGCTCTGTTTAATAAAACCGACATATAAAACTCTGAAGTTTCACTTTCTCCTGGATAATATACATCTTCTGCAACTAAAATTTTGTGTACTTTTTTTCCTTCGGCAGAAGTTTGAGGTGTAATTAATTGCATTCCAATAATTTGACCTGCAATTTCCTCTACTTGCTGTAAGTTTTTGGCTAATTTTACTCCACCACCTTTTCCGCGTCCACCTGCATGAACCTGCGCTTTAATAACATGCCAACCTGTACCAGTTTCTGCAGTTAGTTGTTTTGCAGCAGCAACCGCTTCTACTGGGCTATTGGCAACGATTCCGCGTTGAATGCGAACTCCGTAGCTAGCTAAAATCTCTTTTCCTTGATATTC
>NZ_JAYWDT010000255.1:0-5590 GCF_043779715.1 Flavobacterium sp. | reverse complement strand
CAAACAGGAGTTATCGGAGAAAAATTAGAAATTAGAACTTTCGAAAAATTAGAAGGTGCTTTCGTTGGGTCTTACATTCACTCAGGAAACAAAATTGCTACTTTAACGGCATTCTCTGCAAAAGCAGACGGTATCGAAGAGGCTGCAAGAAACGTAGCGATGCAAGCTGCTGCCATGAACCCAATCGCTCTAAATGAAGCGGGTGTTGATGCAGATACAATTGCTAAAGAAATAGAAATTGCTAAAGATATGCTTCGTCAAGAAGGAAAACCAGAAGCAATGATCGAAAATATTGCAAAAGGTAAATTAGGACGTTTCTTTAAAGACAATACACTAGTAAACCAAGATTATATCAAAGATAGCTCTATGAGCGTTGCTAATTATGTTAAATCTATCGATACTAACTTAGTTGTAACAGGTTTCAAAAGAGCAGCTTTAGGATAATCTTATTCTAAAACTTCAATACAAAATCCCATTTCATTCATTTGAAATGGGATTTTTGCATTAATTAACTTTTGTTGAATGTATTAAAACTAAAATCTCAAACTAAAATCTCAAACTAAAATTCTTAACTTTGGTAAAACATTAATTTATGTTCAAAACCAAAAGAGAACTTATTTTTGTAATTCTAGCAGGAATATTTATTACCAATGCTGTTGTTGCAGAACTTATAGGCGGAAAATTAATACAAATAGGACCATTCGTAATGAGTATCGGAATATTACCTTGGCCAATCGTATTTATCACCACCGATTTAATAAACGAATATTTCGGAGAAAAAGGCGTCCGAAAACTATCCTTTATAACCGCTTGTTTAATTGCTTATGCCTTTATTGTGTTGTTATTTGCAATCGCAATTCCATCAGCCAAAGAAATTAGTCCTGTAAATGACAATCAGTTTCAAGCTGTTTTTGGGCAAAGTATGTGGATAATCGTTGGGAGTATTATAGCCTTTCTAGTTTCTCAACTCATCGATGTAACTGTTTTTTGGTATTTCAAAAGTAAAACAGGCGACAAAAAAATATGGCTCAGAACAACAGGTTCCACCGTGATTTCACAATTATTCGATTCGTTTATTGTTCTAGGAATAGCGTTTTGGTTGCCTGGAAAAATGAATTTTGAAACATTCATCACTTCGGCACTCACCGGATATACGTTCAAACTGATTATTGCAATTGCCTTAACTCCGCTTATTTATTTAGGACATGATATAATAAAAAAGCATATTTCGGACGATTAATAAATAATAAAAAACCAATTTTATAAAACGGAAGAATATCTTTATATTTGCAGGACAAAACAACCACAAAATTGCAATGAAATACAAAAGAATTCTTCTAAAGTTAAGCGGCGAAGCACTAATGGGCGACCGTCAATACGGAATAGATCCAAAACGTTTAGCAGAATATGCTGATGAAATAAAACAAATTCATGATTTAGGTGTTCAAATCGCCATAGTTATTGGAGGAGGAAATATTTTTAGAGGTATTGCAGGAGCAAGTAATGGTATGGACAGAGTTCAGGGAGATTATATGGGTATGCTTGCTACAGTTATAAACGGAATGGCACTGCAAGGTGCGCTCGAAGAAAAAGGAATGCTTACTCGTTTGCAAACTGCTTTAAAAATTGAAGCTATTGCCGAACCTTACATCAAAAGAAGAGCAGTAAGACATTTAGAAAAAAATAGAATTGTAATTTTTGGTGCAGGAACAGGAAATCCATATTTTACAACCGATACAGCAGCTGTTTTAAGAGGGGTTGAAGTAAATGCTGACGTTATTCTGAAAGGAACTCGTGTAGATGGTATTTATTCTGAAGATCCAGAAAAAAATAAAGATGCCGTAAAATTTGATTACATTTCGTTTGAAGATGTGCTCAAAAAAGGATTAAATGTAATGGATACAACAGCTTTTACCTTAAGTCAAGAAAATAAATTGCCTATCATTGTTTTTGATATGAACAAAGAGGGGAATTTACTTAAAATTTGCAAAGGAGACAACATAGGAACAGTAGTAAATATATAATTCAGACAACTTAGATTTTTAGACTTCTTAGAATACCACAAAATGTATAATAGTTCAAGAAATCTGAAAAATCTGAAAAATCTAAGAATCTAAGTAGTCTAACAATCTAAAATAAAATGACTGAAGAAATTGATTTTATTCTCGATAGTACTAAAGAATCTATGGAAGGTTCTATTGCTCATTTAGAAAAAGAATTTTTAAATATTCGTGCAGGAAAAGCTTCGCCAGCAATGCTAGGAAGTGTTTTTGTAGATTATTATGGCTCGGCAACACCACTTTCGCAAGTGGCAAAAATTAGTGTGCCAGATGCTAGAACAATCACATTGCAGCCTTTCGAAAAAAACATGTTACAAGTAATTGAAAAGGCAATTATGATAGCCAATATTGGTTTTAACCCAATGAATAACGGTGATGTAATCATAATTAGCGTTCCCCCACTTACTGAAGAAAGAAGACGTGATCTTGCCAAACAAGCGAAAACCGAAGCCGAAGATGCTAAAATAGGTGTTCGTAACGTTCGTAAAGATTCTAATTCGGATATTAAAAAATTAGAAAAAGAAGGAACATCTGAAGATATTTGCAAAGGTGCAGAAGAAAGTGTTCAGAAACTTACTGATGCCTTTATCAGAAAAATAGATGAATTGTTAGTGGTTAAAGAAGCCGAAATAATGAAGGTTTAATTTTTGTTAAAAAAAGCCTAAAAATCCGTTAAGTTTATAAAACTTAACGGATTTTTTCATATTTAAAATTTTTTAACACATTTATATTATTATTTTTGATATTTTTACTATCCCAAAAAAGTAAAATCTATTTTATAATTTAAAAATTTACCTACGATGAACATTAGAAAAATACTTCTTAGCTCCTTTGTTTTATTATGTTTTTTTCAAAATTCATTATTCTCACAAGAAATAACGGAAAACCTATTTGCAGGAATTGAAATTGGTAGTAAAGGAATAAAAATGTCTGTTTTGGATGTTAAAAACATTAAAAGAGGTGACTTTGTCATTAAATCTTATTGGTCTGAAAATGTTGGTATTGCAAAAGGAATCGCTATCGATGGTAATTTAGCCAAAGAAGATATAGATAAAGCTGCTGCGGTAGTTTACTCTAATTATATAAAAATAAAAAACGAGTTTAAAGTATCTGAGGATAACATTTTTTTAGTTGGATCTTCTGGTGTTGCCATGGCAAAAAACACACAGGAGTTAATTGATAAAGTAAAACTATCAACAAACAAAAATCTAGATTTTATTGATGCTCAAACGGAAGGAAAAATGTTGCTAAAAGGTTGCGTTCCGCCTTCTGATTATAAAGATTCTATGATTTTAGATATAGGTGGCGGAAACACTAAAGGTGGCTACATAGATGTAAGAAATAATGATGCTTTTGTGTTTTTTCCATTAAGTGTTAGTTACGGAACCATAACGCTAACAGAAGCTGTAATAAAAAAAACAAGAAAAGACGATATCTCAGAATACAATGAGAAATCATTCGGGTTTCTTCCTACATTAAGGGATCAAATAAATGCCATGTATGGTACAAGTCCAGTTGCGTTAGAAAAAGAAAAAGTATTTATGTCTGGTGGTGCTGTATGGGCTTTTTATACACTTTATAATGGTGCTGCAAAGGAAACTTTTAATCAGTTTAATTTAGAAGATGTCCTTAATTATGATGCAGTTTTAAAAAATAACTTCAAAAAATTCGAGGAATTAGCTAAAACAGACAAAGATGTAGATCGTGTACTAAAAACCTATTCACAAAAATATTTAATTTCAGGTAGTAATATTCTTCTAGTTTGTCTTGAAGCAATTCCAGGGATAAATGATAAAAAATTATACTTCGCTAAAGAAGGTCAAATAGCATGGTTAGTGTCTTATATTGCTGATAGATCCAAAAAAATTAAAAAGATATACTAGTTCATTTTATAAAAAATAAAATCATCAATATTGATATACCCCAATAATATCATATTGATTAAAAAAACAATTAAAATGAAAAATTATTTAAATGCCTACTTTGATAATTTTAGAGGATTTTCAAGAGAAGTCTGGGTTTTAACGTTAATAACCTATATCAATCGGGCAGGAGCGATGGTTATGTTATTTCTTACTAAATATTTGCACGACAATCTCTTTTTTAGCCTAACTCAAATAGGCTGGATGTTTGTTTGTATAGGAGTTGGTGCATTATTTGGTAACTGGATAGGAGGAAAGCTCACAGATCGATTAGGGTTTTACACTGTTATGATGAGTAGTCTTTTCCTGACAGGTTTTGGTATTATTTCCTTAATGTTTTTGTATAATTTTGTAGAAATATGCATTGGTTTATTTATAGTAACTGCCTTTGCCGATATATATAAACCCGCAATGTATGTAGCGGTATCTAATTTTACCAACAAAAATAACAGAACTAGAGCATTAACATTAGTTAGGCTAGCCGTAAATTTAGGCATTGTATCAGGTCCAATTATAGCAGGATTAGTAATACAAAAAGACAATTACGACATGCTTTTCTGGATAGATGGAATAACGTGTATTATAGCAATATCAGTATTCATGTTGCTTATAGATGAAAGCAAAATATACAAAGCCAGAAGAAAAATTCATAGAGATAGAAAAAAGAATGAAGAAGTAAACAAAGATTTGAAGTTTGATACTAATTATGTCATTTTCTTATTCGCTAGTTTTCTAACTGCCTTTTTGTTTTTTCAATTATTCACAACAATACCACAATATAACTCAGACAAATTAAAACTTGATGAGTTAGAAATAGGAATGCTCTTAGCGCTGAATGGGTTGTTGATATTTCTTTTCGAGATGCCCTTAATAGGTTTCTTAGAAAAGAAAAGTTTCGAAGCAACTAAGATAATATTACTAGGTTCTGTATTTATGACTTCTGGATTCTTCTTTTTGTTGTTTTCAAAATCAGTATTTGTATTAATTATTAGTATTTTTCTAATAACCTTAGGGCAAATATTACTTTTTTCATTTTCTAATAGTTTTGCATTTACAAGAGCTGTTCACGGAAAAGAAGGGAAGTATATGGCTTTTTATGCTATGAGTTTTAGTGCAGCACAAATATTAAGTCCAAAAATTGGACTTAGCGTTATCGAAAATTTTAATTATTTTTCAAATTGGTTATTAATGGGGGTTATAGGACTCGTAGGAATTATGCTCTATTATAAATTAGATAAAAACATTAGATTTGAAACGGCCACTAAAGAACTTAAATAATACGCTTTAATTAGCAATTAAAATATTGCTTTATAAATAAAAACAGTTTAAAATAATGTCAAAAAAAGTTAAGAAAAAACAAAACAACAAAAGTTTTAAAATTATAATTATCCTGTTAGCTTTTACAATGCTTGCTAGCCTTTTTTATATTTATAAAATGTCTAGTAAATCAAAAAAAGAAATTATTTCTCTTAGAGAAGAAAAAGCAAATGTGCTAGAAGATTTAGAAAAGTCTCAATTGTTTTTAACTCAAATAATTACTTCAAACAAATCGTTGTCTAGCAAATTAGTTGCAGAACAAGGCAAAGTAAAACAACTCATACTCGATTT
>NZ_JAYWDT010000254.1:0-28504 GCF_043779715.1 Flavobacterium sp. | reverse complement strand
CTTATTTTCTAAATCCTTTAAAATAAGTTTCCCATTTATTTTTCCTTTATTTTGACCATAGAAAGTAAATAAATTAAATAATAAAATGACAATTGTTATATATTTTTTTGAACTCATAATTATGGTTTTTTATTTAATTCTCTACTCTCGTTAATTATCTTATTAGATACCTGTGTTGGTACTGCTTCGGCTTGTTTTACTGTTGCTCCGTCTGTATTTTGAACAATTACATTTGATGGAGTTGTATGTTCTATTTCGTGACCAACAACAGCACCCACAATTTGGGTGAAATTTAAACCATCAACGGGTGTTCCGTTAAGTTTACCTACATTACCATTTTTTTCTGCATCTGCCAAGTCTCCCACCGTACCCATATAAACAGTTATAGTTGATTTTCCAACTGATACCTCTTCAATTTTATTAGTTGCCATATCTATTCCAACTGCTACATCACTATTCTTTGTTTTACCAGCGTCTCCACCTGGACCTTTTCCATTATCTAATATAATTTCTGTTGGTTGTGCTGAATTTACAAGTTTATTAAATTGCTCTCTACCTGTTGCTGTTGCCTGTAAAGCATTACCAATATTCTTATCAGATTTTGTTGCGTGTTCAGTATATGCACCTTTACCACCATTTGCTTTAGGGTCATAAACCTGTTGTCCTGCTTTATTTCTCCAGTCATCTGCCGCTCTACCATCAGGGTCAATATTAGAAATAGGATTGTCTTTGCCATAATTATAAGGCGACCAACTACGAAACTCTTCACTTAATGGATCCATTGTCATCCAACGTCCAGCAGTATCACCTGTTGGTTGTGAATCAACATTTAATGTATCAACAAGAATTCTGCCAACAATTTCTTTTTTGTCAACATGCCAACGCATTGTTCCAATAGTTACAATACTATCAAGGTCGTGAACTTCTAAATATTTTCCTTTACTCAATGTTGCAACTGGTGCTTTACTGCCATATTTTACAAATGGATTTCCTGCTTGAATATTTTTCTCTCTACGTGCTTTTTCTTCTTTAGAAAGTTTTTCTTTTTTCTGTGCAGATGCAGTTCCAATAGCGAACAAAAGAATAATTAAAAAATAATGCTTCTTCATAAGAATTAATTTTTGTTAAAGGTATTTAATTTTTTGTTTTCAAATTTACTTCGCTCTTCTTTTAGAGAAACTAACCAATTGAGATACATATCCTCAGGCATATTTCTATATCCGATTTGATGAATATGTTCATATTCCTTTTGTAAATCTTTAAAAAGTGAATCCTGTTTCACTTTATCTTGTATCTTCCCGATTTGTTTATAATGTGTTTCGGCTCTTAAAATTAATGCTGAGGCAAAGTTTGGATATAATTTTATTGCATTCTCACAGCACTTTAAAATAAATGCACCATCATTTTTTGGAAACTTTGTATTGTAATTATTTGCTAAATCAATAAGAACAAGTGCAATACTTTCTTTGTTACCTAATGCTTTCATATAAACACCGTTTGTAATAGCATCTATATGTACGAATCCAGATGCCATTATCCATGCATCTATTGGGAAAATTCTACTGGTGAGTTCAGTATTATACCAACCATCTTTAATACTTCTATGCTTGATGTAGATATGATTTGGTGCTAACGCTAAATTAGCATCAATTCCAATTTCTTCACATAATATTTTATATAAATATGGCATTGAATGACAATTACCTTTGTGTGTGCTTAATAATTTTGAAACAAAAAGATTTTCAGGCATTTTATGTCCAAAAACATCATTAAAATCATATCCAAATGGTTCATATTTATACATTTTACCATTAACATCAACTGGTATTGTATCACATAAAATTGAAAATATTGAAGCACGTTTATTAACTATATCTTTATCTCTTTCGACATAATTAAGTGTTTTACTATTTATGATTGCTGTGCTTAATCCATGTAACAGTTTAATTTGCTTATAAACGAAGGTGGTGTCTAAATTATCATCTAAATAAGCATTTTCCACAGAGAAAACTGCTTTTTTGAAATTGTAATTGCTCTCATTGTCAGACATACTATTTAGTAAAGTATAGCTTTCCTCAAATAGTATTTCCTTGTTTTGAGCAATCACGCAAAACTTTGAAAACAATAATAAAAGAATTAAGAAAATATTTTTTGTCATTATGATTTATTTTGTTTATCTATTTTATTTTTAGCTTCATTTAAAGCTTTTGTTAAACGTTTTAATTGCTCTTTTTCCTTTTCATTATCTTGTTTGTGTTTTTCATTTTTAAGTGAACCTAACCAATTTTCATAAGCATCTGCCGGCATTTGTTGAAAACCTAAATCATCAATTAGTTTATATTGTGTTTGCATTTCTTTCAATAGCTCTACTGCCTTTGGGTACTGCAATATTTTTTCTCTTCCCTCCTGAGTTCCAGTATTAATTCCTAATTTTTTAACGACATATTTCAAGCGTTCAGTATCATAATTTGCCTTAACCATATTAGCATTTATACTGGCTGGATATAATTCGAGAGCCTTATTAATTACTTGCTCTACAAATACATCATAACCGAATTTATGCAAATACCCACTTGCTAAATCTGTATAAAATTGCGAAAGTAGTTGTTGCTTAGTTAAGTTCTGCATGTAAATTTTATTCTGCACAGCTTCAGCAGTGATATATCCGTTATTTAAAACAAAAGATGAAACTGTGAACATTGCATTTGTCAATTCCAAATTATACCATTTCTCCTTTTCATCTTGGAATTTTATATAAGAATGATTTGGCGAAAGTGATAAGTAAGCTTCTGCATCAATTGCCTCTGCGAGTGTTAAATAAAGTAATGGCATTGAATGGCATTGTCCTGTGTTTGTTTTCAAAAGTTTAGTAACAAACATTTTCGACCAATTTTGTCTGCCCCAATAATCCTCAAAATCGTATTTAATTGGAAAATGCTTTTCTTTAAAACCTTTTACCTGCATAGGTTGGGAAAAGAACTCAAACAATATAAAGTTTTTAGCTGTATTGCTATTAACATCAAAATTTTTCTCTTTCATTTTAGCCAAAATAAATTCGGCTGTTTGCTTTATGATTTTGTCAAATTCTTCTTTCTCAAGTTTGTTCTCGAAGTAGGCATTCTCAATATCGAAATTTACATCTTTAACAGAATAATTTTCAATATTCAGATTGAGCATTTTATCGTAAACCTGTCTGTAATATTCAGTTCCTTTTTGGTTAGCCAGTGATGGAAGGATGTAATTTATTCCGTTATTTTCAGAATCAAATCCGCTATTCCCTTTTTTTACTTGGTTTAAAATTTCCGTTTTTTGTTTTTCGTTTTGCTCGACTTCACGCATTAGCTTTTCGTTTTGCAATTGTTGTCTTCGTTGGTCATTATTTCCGTCTGGAATTTCTAAATGATTTGGAGCAACATTTCTATTATTTGGATTTGAATAGTTTTGATTACTATAATTTGGAATTTGTGGAGCTTGTGGAACTACTGGTAAGTTTACTTGTCCAAATACTGCATTTGACAGTATAAATATTAAAAATAATATATTCTTTCTTATTACCATTTTTAGAATGTAACAATTCTCCTCCAAATGTAATGGATTTATATTGATGAGTTAAAATTCTTGCAAAAGTAATAAAACATTACCTAATCATACATGATTAGGTTAATTGTTTTTGATTAATCCAATTTTGTTAGTGAAACAACTGCAAAGATTTGTGATTAATTTAAGGGACGAAAATTACATCAAAGAATTTGGATTAAATCTTAAAAAGATTAGATTATCCAAAGGGCTTTCTCAAGAGGAATTAGCTAATTCTTCTGATGTTTCTTTGGCTCAAATTACAAGAGTTGAAAGAGGTGTTGTCAACCCTACTTTATGTACTATAAAGGCTTTAGCAAAAGGATTGGGAATTAGTACAAAGGAGCTTTTCGAGTTTGAATAATACTTTAACTGGGCTTCTTTGTTTTACGAATTTTAGTTCTTGTCGCTTCATATCTCTGTATCTCCTCATTTAAGTTTATTGGCTCAGGTTTCTTATAGGCGTATTTGTCACTGTGAGTATGCCCTTCCATATATCTACAACATTGAGAAAAGCTATCTAATAATTCATTTACTAATTCTTCATCAAAATAAACACTCGATAACGCATCAACGCTTACTCTTTCATTATAGCGTTGAACAACATTTTTAAAAAGATCATTGATTACTAAAACTTCGTAGCAAGTTCTTAAAGCTGTAAATCCTGCTTTTACAAGATATTCTCTTTGTGCAGGTGGGCAATCTGCTTTATTTGCCTCTATGTAAAATTTCTTTGCCGGTTCTGAATTTCTATATTCTTTTTCGTAAGAAGGTGAATTCCGTAACCAAACTTGTCCAGCATTACCATCTCTATTTTCAATCCAATGGCAGATAGAACGAACACTACTATCTTCACAAAAAGTAATCAAATTGGAAACAAAAATCAGGTCGTGAGAAAAAACAATTACTTGTTTACTAGCTGATTCCTTAACAAGTCGCAAGGCAATGTCTTTTTTTCTACTTTCATCCAAAGAGTTTACAGGATCATCAAAAATTATACCTCTATTTACCTCTGAAAGCGACATTTCTGAAATAAAATCAGCTAATGCAATTACCTTTTGTTCTCCTTCGCTAAGAATTGCAGCAGGATTTCTACCTTTTAGAGTTAATTGTCTAAATGACGTTCCTCCTGAACCTGTATAATTAACTTCAATACCGAAATTTCCGTTTAAGTCTATACACTCTTGATTAAATATGTCAATGTATTTTTGATTAAAATATTTACCTGAAAGGTATTTTTCACAATCAGTAATTTTTCTTTTTTCTGAAATCCAATTTATACCTTTAGTTTTTGAAATCCATTGTTGATTCTCAATGTAGGCTTCAAATTTCGAAAAATGAATGTTAAATTTTTCTTTATGTAAAAGATTCGTTTTTTCTTTTAATAATCTGTTTAACTCTAAATTCTGTTCATCTTCACGTTGAATTTTTATAGAATTTTCAATGGCAGAAATGATTGTGTCGTGGTCTGAAATACTTATTTTTATTTCCGCTCGTTTGTTTGTATTTCTTGTTGTAAGGTCTGAAACAATGTTTGTCGCAAGTATTTTTTGCGCTTCAAGTTTTTGCTTTAACAAAGTTAAAACTTGCGGGTATTTTTCAATAAGCCAAACGGTCAAAGTGTTTTCAGCAGGGAATAAATCAAAAGGTAATTTTTCAAAACCTGCTTTTATTTCTGTGAGTTTGACCAATGCTTGTTTGGCATTTTGTTCTGCAACACTTTTAATAAAAACCCAATAATTTGCAATCAAATTTTGTGCATCATCTGAAAGAGGTTGTTGACAAAGCAAACAATTATCTTCATTTTCAGGATAAACGGAGTTTACTACTTTTTGTTTTTTGGCAAATTGTTCAGCAGCAACTATAAAATTTTTCCATTCGGTTGTGCCAATATTTTGAATTTTATCTGTTTTGAAATTTTCTATTCCTTCTGCTTTTGAAATTGCTTCTTTAGCTATATAATCGGCAATTGAAGTTTCAATATTCGTAAGATAATCAGACGTAAAATATGTGTTGATTGCTTCAATCGTTTTTTTATTTTCTCCTAAAAGCTTCTTTATACTTTCAAGTCTTTGAATTTCTTTCTCTTTGTTTTTCGATGCTAATAATAATTCATCATACTTTTTTTCAATTTCTATTTTATCAGTTTTATCTTTCTCTGAAAACGGAGTGAGTTTCTTTAAATCGTCAAGTTTAGTTTGTGCCGATAAAGTTTCAATCAGAGTTCTGATTTCAGATTCACCATCAAATAAATCTGCAAAGTCATTTGCAGATTGTTTAATTGTAATTTCACTATTGAGTTTTAACTCAACTTGTTTTATTGCACTTGAAAAGTCAGCAAAGAAATTTAATCCTGCTGGACGAAATTCAAATTCATTTTTATGGTCAAGATGATGCTTAACACTTCCATTGTCAAATACTGCGTATTGCTCAAACTCTGAGTTAGAAAAATTAGCAGGAAATGTTAATGGAATATCTGTTCCTGCTGAATGAAAGATGAAGTTTGCAGAAACTGGTTTATGCCCACTTGTTAAGTGAATGTTTTGAATAATCTCTTCAGGTGCTTTGGAATAAAAAACTTTTTTTAACAATCTCACATAGCCAGATTTTCCTGAACCGTTTGCACCATAGATTATTGTAAGCGTCGGACTGAATTCAATTATTTGATTTTCTGTTAAAGCGTTTACCCCTTCAATATTTTCAAGTTTTGTAAACAGCAAATCAAGTTTGTAATTACCAGAATTTTCAGCGTTGCAGTTTATTACAATTTTAGCTTTTTCGGTTTCAGCTTTTAAAGTGAGCTCTTCAAGAAGATAAGAGTAGGCTGTTTCAATATCGCTGTCTAAAATAGGGTTGCCAGCTAAAATTTTTTCTGCAAGAAATTTTCCCCAATAAGAAACTCCTTCTGCGAATCCTTTGACCTCAGATTCAAGTGTGACAACTTGTGTTCCTACATCTGCTATTACATTTTCTTCTTCCATTTTTGCTAACATTTCTCTTTTTTATTACAAATTCTAACTAAAATTAATTCAAATCAGAATCAATAAACTGAATATTTCGAGTGACAACTTTTTCAAGTCGTTTTGCAACTTCTACAGTAGTAGGTATATTATTAAATTCAGTATAAATAAATAATGTATTTTTATCTTGAGACAATTGTAATGCTCCATTATCTATAACTTCTGTTCCACCTGTAAATCTAACCTCAATTAAAATTTTTGAGATTTCTTTATACTTATTTGTAATAATTCCTAGGTGTTTCTTGACTGCATTTATTGATGCTTCTTTATAATGTTCGTTTCCCAAAACAGTCATTATTTTTATTTCTTTTTCCATAAATTATATTTGATTTATTTTAACTTATTGCGGAATGAATTTACCGTTGCTACTATTGAAAAAGCTATGCACCATAAACTAAAAAAAACTCCCACGAAAGTAAATTCTTCTTTGCTTATACCATTACTAGATAGAAATAATAAATACCAAAGAAAAAAGATTACGGAAAAAATAATTCCTAAAATTGACATTGTTTTCATAGTTTTATTTTGTTTTAAAAATTACATTCTGAATGTTCTTCACTGGCAATAAAAGTTAAGTATTTTCCGCTAGGAAAAAACGAAGTTAATAAAAAGTAACGACCAATGTCAGAAAAAACACCATTGCTTTATTGTTATGATTAACAATAGGTTTTATTATTTGTAAATCTCCATTTTATAATCTTTAATATTTCTCTCTTTATTATCGAAACCAACACCGACCATTATAATTTCCTTACGTTCAATTATATATTTTTCGTAATACTTTTTTTCTTTGATTTGTTTTAATGCTTCGTCACTTGTACCAAGTTTAAACTCAAATATGTAAATTATATTCGAGAATCTAATTACAGCATCTATCCTTCCAATATTTGTTTGTTCTTCTGAAATTATATCAAATCCTAATAACTTAATTATTAAGTGAATATTTGAATGTAGATAACCTTCTTTAGTTTTCAGAATGGCATAAGAAACAGATGCCAAAATACTGTTCATATCAACAAAAAAAGAATCTAAATCCCTAGTAATTAGGGAATATCTAAGTTCCTCATATGGTATAACATTGTCTTCACTATCATATATTTGCAATAAATAATCAATCATTTCTTCCAATTCGGTTTTAATGATTTGAATTTCCTGAATTACATATGATGTATTTTCGCCTTTATCATTTATATCCAATAAATTTTGATTTTCAATTAAGTATTTTTTGAACCAATTAAGACCTTCGACAAGTTTTTTTGGTGTTGAATAAACTTGTGGAACTAGTTTTTTAACATAGAGATTGTTTTCAATACATGATAAAATAGTGAATAAGAACTGTAATAATTCTGAGCCTTTTTCAAGTTTATATATTCCAATTTGTCTATGCTTATTTTCATCATCATAAAAAGCTTTAATATTAGAGTATCGCGTTGAGAAAAATTCGTGGATATAACTTTCGATTTTTAGTACTTTTTTCATGGGGTATCTTTTAAACTTGCTTCTAACATCTAGTCTTTATTTACTGATTGTAGTATCCGCCTTCTCCTAATGGAGACCAAAAACTATATTTAACGTGTTTGTATCTTCTAATTTCTTCTGGAATTTCCTTAACTCCTTGCGCGGTTATATTAGGTTTAAAAGTTTTATTACTCATATAAGCAACCGTGTTTTCAAATACAAAAGTGAGATTTGGTATCATTATTTTTAAAAAGCCAGAAAGGGATTGCCTTTTTAGTTTACTTTCTTTGTGATTTAATTGAAATGTTGGTGATAGTACACTTGAATCTTTTTGCAACTCAAAATCAAAGAGTTTCACATTGTCCAATCTATGGTCTAACGCATTTCGCATATTTCGGATTGTTTTCATAAAGAAAGAAGCAGATTTAACAAATACTACAAATGGGTCAGCTTCTCCATATTTTTTAATTAATATATCATAGAGATTAGGAAAATGAGATTGCTTTTTTAAACCTTCATTTGGATAAAAAACAGCAATGATTTCTATCAAAATTTGTTCGATATGGTCAGCTTTTTGAAAAATTGTTTTACATCTCGTTTCAATATCTCCTATTGCCGGTATAGAATATGAAACTGATTTATTTCTTTTTCCCTCGTATTCTTCACTAACTTTTTCTTCTTTTTCTATGTAATCATTTATTTCCTTTTCAAGAATTACTATTTCTTGTAATATCTCTAATGACAAAGTCAATGCTCTGTCAGTGTCAATGCTTTTATCAAAAAATTCAGATTTGAAAAGTGTTTTGGCAGTTAAAAATGTCTTTGAAACTAATTCAGAATCTGCTCCTTGGCCAATTACTAACTTATGAATATTGTTAGGTAAATTTATATTTGTCCTTTCAGGGTCTATATCGTCAGCCATCATAAATTCATAAATGGACTTTTCCTTGATAACAATCAATCTATCCCCAATCTTAGGCATTTCCAAAATTGCTCCATCTTCTTTAGTCCCAATTTCAGCCATTCCCCCAGACTCTCTTTTTCTGTCTATTGAGTTTTTATCTTCCATATATTCTACAAATTGGTTTTAAGATTGTTTATAATATACTGTGGTTTCCCAAAAGAGTAGAACTTGTTAAGTCCCAAAAACTAAATTTTGGAATTCCATTCAGGCATAGTTTTTTTCCTTTTCTGCAAATTCATTTATTAATTCATCACGTAAAAAATAAAGTAATTCTTTGGTTATTCTATTCATGTATGAATCTTCCATATTTAGAAAAGCTTCGCTCATTATTGTTAAAGAAGAAGATGAAAATTCTATAGAATCTAAAAAACCAAAATCATTACAGCTAGTTAATAAAAAATCTTGTTCACTTTCACGAAGTCCTAATTTTCTTTTTATTCCAGAAACCCCTGAATGAACATTTTCACTTGCCCAAGTATAAATCGGGCGGAAATGCTTTTGACCAACAGCTTTTTCAATTTCTCTGATATTTCGTCGACCATTTGGCAACACTTTCATAGTCCAGCCATAACCTTTACCAAATTCTTTACCGTATTTTTCAATCATTTCATTTTTGTCATTTTCAAAGAATTCTAAATCTTCTTTAGCAAATGATTCCCAACCGAAGCTATCATAATTTTCTTGATATTCCTCAACTTTTTTCCAATTTTCAATCGCCTGATAATCATTATACATTTCTATTGTTTCATAATCATTATCATAAAGAAATAGAAATGTAATACATAGCTCGTGTAACGTTCTCCATCTCGATAAAGCTCCATCTGCATAACCATTTGTTACAAGAACCCTTATTTCGTTGGCTATTTGACAAGCTCTAACATGAATAGAAATTAATGTATCTAATTTTATTTGGTCTTCTAGTTTATCAAATAATTTATAATATTTGTCATATGTGAAAGAACTAATTTTTGAATTTAATTCAATAAAAGCTTCAAATATTTTAATTCCAGAACCATATTTTGATTTAATACTTTTAGTTATTTTTCTTTCTTGCTTTTTTAAATCATTATTTTTATCAAAACAATATCTATAAAGTTGTTCAGAAACTCCCACAAGAAGATTTTCAAGGACTTTTGGAAGTTTATCATTGATTGCTTTTTCGAATTCTTCATCAGAACCGTCAAAATCTTTACGATTTTCTTTAATTGCCTTTTGGATTAATTTTTCAATATAAAATTCTTCGTCCATTTTTTGTTGAAATTATGCCTAACATCTTAGGCTTCTTTACACTTTCTATATTTGTAGCTTTTGATTATTTTGTTACTTTATTCAAAGCTCTAACAAAATTTTCATTTTTTGATAACTGAAATATTTTCTTTAATTCAATCCAATATTCTAATGTAACGGCTTTAGATAGCTCATTACAAATCATATAAGCAAGCTTCTCTTCAAATTCAAACCACTTTTCACTTATTATTATTTCTGTCCGTGGAGAATTAAGGTCTAAATCCCCATTTCCGCAAATATCAACAATCAAGATTAAGGGAAAAGGGAAAGATATTTTAACTTGATTCTCTTTTTGTCTCCATGATTCAGGGAAAAGTGTAGTAGGAACTTCTATGCCATGAAGTGATAATCTCGATTTAGAATCTGCCAATTTTCTAGTTGAACTATCTTTACTTATTCCACCATCATCATTTACAGTTATAGAGTTTGATTCTTGAGTTATAGAATTTGTAGAAACCCAAAGTTTTTTTTCAAGAGTATAATTTTCATTTTCTACGGTAATATCAATTGATGTTAAATCTAGTTTTTCAACTGGTTTGTCATGACTTTCTAAAATAGCTATTAAAGCAGAACCAATTATTCCTTCTTCTTTGTTGTCCAATGAAACTTCAAAAATTCTAATATTTTCATGTTCATTCCAAGTATAATCCTTAAGAGAAATGGCAGTTACTTCTTTAAAACTGTTTTCGTTCCTAACTTTTTGATGAGATGTCGTATGAATATTAATCTGAAAGGGTGGATTTGGAATTACATTTTCAACGGATTGGATAAACTTGTCTTCTGTCATATTCTCCCAAGGGTTCTTTGATTTTCTCAAAATTAACTTTGTTGTTGTCCCTGGTAATTCATGTTTGCCCCCTTTAATCCAAAAAATACTTTCTTGACCTTCTACTGTAATATTTAATGCCTCACTAGAAGTATGCTTAGCATACACCCTTTTTGTATCAACAATTAAAGTATCAGCTACCATAAAACAGGATAAAATGCCAATGCCAAATCTTGATGTTGGTATAAAGTCTGCATTCGTTTCAGATTTTATATTGTAAAAATCTGTTGATTTATAAAATGAAGAACCAACTTTGGAATAATATTTATCTATAATTTCTTGATCCATTCCTGTTCCATTATCTTCAATTTCGAGAATGATATTATCATCTTCTTTGTAATATCTTACAAATATTTCAGGTTTGTATTGATTACCCCATTTTAGTTCTTGAGCCTGTCTAAGCAGACAAGCATCTATCGAATTTTGCAATAGCTCCCGAAGTGCAACTTCAGGATTTCCATAAAGTTTCGTCCCCATTAATAAATCAATAACTTGACGTTTACTCAAATTGAATTGTGTATCTCTATAGATATATAGTGGTTGGCTACGAATATCCTTTTTGGTTGTAATTTTTTCACGATTAACCTTGAATGGAAACTTAATAGAAATACCTCTGTTTTTAGTTTTGTTAAATTCATTCAACATTGAAACAATATTGTTGCAAACACTTAATTCATGGTCGATAAAATCACAAAATTGATGTATTGAAGCTTCAATTGCTGGATGAATACATTTAGCATTGAATTGTATTAAATCTGGTGTGATTTCCCATGCTTCAACTGCTCTATGTTTATTCCATTCTTTTAATGACACTGGATTCCTTACATAAAGATGAGAATACAAAACTGTTGGTGTACGTTTAGCATCAAAATCTAAAATATCTGCTAATCTTAAAATAACGCCTATTAATGGTAAGCAAGCAAAAGTGTTTTCACCACACAAGTAATTTTTGTCAAGTTCAAGTAAAGTTAAAGCATCTTCATTGTGACTAAAACAAATTTGTGCAAATTCAACAGTCAAATCAGCATCTCGATAACGAATTTTTCCGTTCCAATCCTTTTCAATTACTTCTCTTGCTCTGTCTGCATGCGTTTGCCTAATGAACTCTGTTATCAAATATGCTTTTATTGTGTCGGCATGTGTATTTTTACCTTGATTTATAAGTCTTTGAATAATTTCTTGTTGATCCGGTCTTGCAGAGTAAAAACGTTTAAACTCATTAAAGGTCTTTTCTTCATCTGTAGTAATTTCAGGTTTATCATCCCAAACTTTTTTCCAAGTCAAAACTTCCTTTTCTTCAGGTGCCATTCCGATGTCATGAAAAAATGAACTAATAATCAATAACATCAATTCAGGTGACGATAAATTTCCAATTGTTTGTTCAGGAATAATTTTTTCCATTAAGTGCAAAACACGAAAGAGATGGTCACCGTCATGGAGAGTAAACTCTCCCATATGTTTTATGATTGTCTTAGTCCTTTGAAAAGCATAAGAAACAGCTGAGTCAACTAATGTTATAACTTCAGGGTCTTTGCTTCCGCATTTATTCTGTAATTCAATATATAGAGCACTTTTTTGAAGTCGTGGTAAAAATTCGTCTTTGTAATCGTCCATCATATTTTTATTTTTTATTTATGTCGCTATATAGTTCTAATAACCTTGTACAACACTTATTAGTGGTAGTTGTTTTGTTTATTTCATTGATTTCCATAATCTAATAAATCAAAATGAATGTTAGTTGATTTATAATTTCCTGTTCTCATACTTTCAATAAAATCTTCTTTAGATATTTCAAAACCACTTGATATATAATGAAAATGCGGTTGTCCGTTATTATGATTTTCTTTACCTGCTATACTGTTATATGTTAGAAAAAAACAATGCCAAATATCACCTTGCTCAAAGAAATGCGACACAATCACTTTTCTTTGTTCAATTACATTTTTAAGTTGTCCATCGCTTAAATCGGTTTCACCTACTTTTTCAATTGTTCCATCATCTTTTATATGAAATAATTTCGGTAGTTTTTTTCCTTCTAAACCATTTGGCAAATTTTCAAAAAGATACTTACTATATATAAAACCAAAATCATTATAAGACTTAAATATAAGTGATATTAGTTCGTCAGGATTTAAAGTCATTCCTCTTAATAACTTTACTTGGTCTTTTTTACGTGTTGTTTTTAGTAATTCTAAAAAATTGTTGTGAACTTTAGTGTTTTCAAATTGTTCGAAAAAACCAACTAAAGTTTCCTCAGCCTTTTTTATAAAAAAATCATCCTCTAGTAATGAGGTAAGAAATGGATTTTTAGCATTTAATAAATCTCTTAATGAAATTGTTCTTTTTTCAAGTTCATATGTTTTATAGTACTCAACAGGATTCACTTTTTCAACTTTATCAGTTGAAAAAATCCGTGTAAATCCTTGTCCATTTTCATCAAATATTTTTTTAGTGCTCATCGTCTTTCTTACTATTATTTTTATGCGGTTTTGTGTACTTACTGCTAATTTGTTTATATATAGAAAAATCATCACAATTTATTCTATATTTAAACAGATTGTGATGATAAATACCATATTTATTTTTGCTAAGATATAAATTAAAACATCAAATAATTCTTTCATTTGAATAGTTAATTTATTCATCCCATACTACAAGACACTTAGTAAAAGCAACCTATCAATCACATACTTTTAGTTTTTAAAATTCAAGCAAACAGTACTTTACCGTATAATTGTCCGTTATTGCAATGGTCTTTTCATTTTCTTTCAATGATTTTTTAAGTATCAAATCAGGCAATTTTTCGATATATTCTTTAGGCAGGTTCTTTTCTACATAATCAAACAATTGCGTATAGGTAATTTTATTCTTGAAAAAGCGGTTGATTGCCGTTTCACACTTTTTGGCGTGGTTTATCGTTTCCTTTCTTCTTACTGCGTTACACTCCTGTTTCTTTTTCAGCGCATCGTATTTGGCAATGGATAATAAATGCTCATTCCACTTGGCTTTAGTGTACTCAAAACCGACTTCTTTTGAGGTTTTACGGGTCATATCGAAATACTCGAATGGGAATAATGGCGGGAACTGATTTTTAGCAAACCATTTTCTTGCCCACTCAATACGCCAACGCATCTGCTGTATTTCATCAACCAGCACGCTTTTATTAAAGCTGTTACCTGTAAAGGCAATCCATTTGTTTTGATAATACAGGGTAATTGCCTTTTTCCAACTTCCCGCAAAAGGCGTGGAAAACCTGTAAATCTTGGATATGGATTTAAAGAAATCCTGTATTGCCAGTTCCCTAAACTCATCGTTGGTCAGCGTTCCCGAAAATGCTTCTTTGAACAGATAGCGAATATCAATTGGTTTGTAATTCATATACTCCCCATTGGCAAGGTTTACCGCCAATTCCTGCGGGTGTACAATCAGCTTTTGCAATTTTTCGGATAAAGTATTTTGAACTTTAACAATTTTCGCGCCCGCCCCCTTGTTTGAAATATCCTCTTTGCTGTTGGGTGTTCCTGTAGAAAAAAACAAATGAGAAGGCGTAAGGGCTTCGCCCGAACTCCTTAAAAATCGAGAAATGTTTTCAACATTCTCATTCATTTTACATTCATTTAAAGATGTTCCAGTATTTTCATTGTTATCAGGTAAAAGATTCCAATATTCAAATCTAACTACCTTATTATCAGCTTTTATTATTTTTGAGATTTTAACATCCAAAACCACCAAAATTTCAGGGTTGATATGCACTTCTACCGGTTTGTTTTGACCTGCAAAATGATATTCCGTAAATACACCCGCTTCTTCCAGTCTTTGTCTGTGATTGCGTACCGTTTTGGTGCAAATGTCAATACTGTGAATGTCTTTTCGTTTTAATTCTGTAACTAAAAAAGAGTTTATTTTAAATTCCTGAATTGGGCGTTTGGCTGTGATACCCGACTTAATGAATTTTTCATTGCGTTTCATCAATTGCGAATTGTACAAGTGCAACAGATTTTGAAAAACAATCTCGGTGGCATATTTAACGCTCTGTATTTTCTTTTTTTCCACAATCAGACCGTAATCATTGCAGAACTGGTTTACTGCTTCGTTGTAGGCTCTTGGCTTTAAGTTTTTCCTGTTCAATAAAAAGACTTTTCTAAATTCTGTTTGAACCTCTGTAAGAGAGTTTTCCTTACAGAATTGCTGTACTGAAGTATTATGCTTTTGGATTAGTTCGTTTTCTGTCTGTGTCTTAAAATTGTAACTGGCAATGTAATTGCGGTAATTATCCATTGTGGTCGAAAAGGCTTCTTCGATTATCGCAGGATATACAGCAATGATTCTGTTATCCAATTGCAATGGCATTGCAATTGTTTCTTCTACATCCTTTTTGGCTTGAGTATCGCCGAAACCGAAAAGATTCGAGGCAAGGGAAAAAACTCTGTCGTCTAGTTTGTGATGTGAACTCGTTCTCATAGAATTACATTTTAATTAATTGCAATTGTTTTACTAAAAATGGTAATGGCATTGCAATGCTTTTGTAACCTTTCGGTACGGCGTAAAGTTTTACGCCGTTACGTCAAGGGAATTTGGCAAATTGCCGTTGTGTATTGTTAGTATTGATTCTTATTTATCGGATAATTGCAATTGAATTGCAATGCTTTTGTCAAAATTGCAATGGCTTCTGATTTTCATTTGTTTTTTAACATCTAAAGTCTTTTTTATCCTGCCATTTAATCAGCAATGAACAGGGCTTTTTGACTTAAACAAGTTCAAATTTTCTTTTGCAAAAAGCAAAAAAAATAACGAAGCAATACAATGAAATACAACGCATTAGAGTGAAATTTTACAATTTAAGCCAAGACAAATGGAACAGAGACGTCGAGCTCGCCATCAAACCAGAAAATTATTTACAACTTTTAAAGCTAATTTATGGTTGTCAGAACAAATAAAAACCATTGCAATTTTATACATTACCATTGCAATATTTTTACTTTGTGTCTTATACAGATATAAGTCTATGTTTTCAGAAGAATACAATTTAATAGGAACTGGTTTCTGTTATTATGCAAACCAGTTCCTAAAACTGGTTTTTTGTCTTTAGCTAACTTGTTTTATAGTGTAATGGTCACTATTCCTGTTTCTGAAAGTATAATAATTTAGAAAGGAATTACCAAAAATTTAGTTTTGGTAGTCTAATTGTAGAAACTGGTTTCTGCAATTTCAGAAACCAGTTTCTAATAATTGCTTTTATATTCTATCAGGCTGTTTTATAATGACATAACTTTCAATAACCCGCTCACTTCCGAAAATTGCTTTTAATTTCATGACGACAAACAGCTTTATCGAAAATTGCAATGCCATTGCAATTGTTTTAAAGTAATGATATGTAGTGTATTATGGTGCTATTTTGTAATTTGACCATGGAGATTTGGAACGAGAACGTCATACAGCTGGTCTTGAGATAGGATGACTAATATTACTGAATGATATAACTTTTTTACTAAATAGTGTAAGCATTTAATCAATTAATTCGCCCACTTTTACAATATATGTGTTCAGCACTAAAATTCAGACATCATGGATACTAAAGAACTGGAAAAATTGCCAAAAAAAGATGGAGAAATTGAAAAAGGTAATGCCAGTATTATCATTGAGCTAATAGAATACGAGCATAATGCTGTGGTCAGTAAGTCAATATTGAAAAAGGCAACAGGGTCAATCGATGCTCTGTCATTTGCAGAGGGAGAAGGACTTAATGAAAAGATTTCACCTTTCGATACATACGTGCAAATTATTGATGGGAGCGCAATTATTGAAATTGATGGTAAAGCTTCTACACTTAAAACAGGAGACGGTATACTAATACCTGCAAATAAACCAAGTCATATTAAACCGAACGGTAGTTTTAAATTGATTTTAACAGTAATTAAGAACGGACACGAATAGATCAGATTGTTCAACCTTTAAAAAAATACTAGATGAAAACTAAGCCTAAGAATATCGCAGCATTATTTGAGAGATTTGCCACACACGTCACTAAGGCTACAGGGAGTACGACTGCATTCGCATGTGCATTTTGTATTGTTTTAGGCTGGGCATTAACAGGACCTTTTTTTGATTATTCTGAAACATGGCAACTAGTCATTAATACAGGAACGACTATTGTTACTTTTCTAATGGTGTTTTTAATCCAGAAATCACAGAACAAGGATTCACTTGCTATTCAACTAAAACTTAATGAATTGGTTGCTTCCCATGAGCATGCAAGTAATAGGTTGGTAGACATAGAAAGCATGACCGAAGAAGAAATGATGATTGTCCAGAAATATTATCAAAAACTGAGTGAGCTTACAAAAACAGAAATAAAACTCCAGACTTCGCATTCTATTGAAGAAGCCCATCAACAACATACCATAAAAATCAAAAAAAAGACAGTGAAAGGAAAAGTTTAAAATTTTTACTTAATGGCGGATTTACTTTGTCAGTCCGCTTCGCTCGTGTGCAATCTGTGCGTTATAGCTAGTAACTCAATCTGGAATTTATTGAACTCTTAAATTTGATTTTGGAATTATCCATGCACTTTGATTGCACACGTTACACTGGTGCTTACTATTTTCAATGTTTTGCACATTACCGCAATGAATACAAGCATAATGATTTGGCTCATCTATGCTTTCTAAGGGGCTTTCGATTAGTTCTGGGTAAATTGGTAAACCTAGCAGTACTTTGTCATCTTCAAACATGTAAATACTAATTTCACCAGACGTTTCAAGATAGGCTTTCTTTACCTGACCAAGATGTTCCACTCCTTTTAGCCGGAGTTCTGCAAAAAATTTATCATAAGGCAATCCTACATTTCTATAATTTTCATACACAATCCTTCCTTCACTTAAGAGACAAGTTGGCTTTCCTTCCAGTATTGTTTCTATGATTTTGCTTTTTGCAGTTAATCCTGTAATTATTTTATATAGGAAGATTACAACTAACAGCACCATAATTCCGTGGGTAAGTGGCACATTTTGATAAAACATAGGGTCGCCAATTGCTGAACCGAGTGCAATTAAAATTGCCAACTCAAATACCGAAAGTTGTTTGACACCCCTTCTGCTTAAAAATTTTAATCCAATGATTAGGAATAAAAACATAATAGCAGTTTTGAAAGCAATTTCTCCTAAATAAGTGGGTGACATACTCTCCGAAATAAACATTCGATACCAATCAAAAACTTGTATGTCCTTTTCCCTATTCATAAATCATAATCGTATTATCTAATTTACCCGCATTTTTGCAATTAATGCTACTTGTAAATATATGCACTTTTAGTTATGCAACTTTCTTATAATCAATTTTTTGATAAAAATATTTTTACAACAAATATCATTTCAAATGTGAGGAGCAATTTTATAACCCATTTCTTATTGAGTCGGAAATAAAGCCTAATACTGGATAAACAATCTAGTGTTAAACTTTTTTTATTAGAACACATCTTCTGTTTTGTAAACGTTCAAAAAAAAATATGTATTTCTTAATGATTCAGGATTAGTGTATAAGTAATATTATTTTACATTTGTAGCCCAAAAGTTAGTTTTGACTTTTGCAATAACTAATATATTATTTATGAAAATCAGAAATTTATTTACCTTTTTATTTCTTGTGTCTTTAACAATAGGTGTAAAAGCACAAGACAAAAAATTTGCAGTTCATACAGTTGCTTTTTATAATATTGAAAACTTTTATGATACAATAAACGATCCAAACACTCGTGATGATGAGTGGGTGTATTCAAAAAAATATTATCAGAAAAAAGTAAGCAATATAGCCAGAGTAATTGCAGAATTAGGTACAGGTGAAAATCCAAACTCTCCTACAGTTATTGGTTTAGCAGAAGTTGAAAACAGAAAAGTTCTGGAAGATTTAGTTAAAGATCCTCAAATAATAAACAGAAACTATGGGATTATACATTTTGAGTCTCCTGACCGAAGAGGAATAGATTGTGCTTTCTTATATCAGAAGAAATATTTCTCTCCAACCTCATTTACAAATATACCTTTATACATATACGAAACTGATACTAAATCTACTGGAAAAGTAAAGAAAGAAGCAGAAGAAGTTACGGATGACAAAAACGATGTTGATACTACAACAAAAAGAATATATACTCGTGACCAAATTTTATTAAGTGGGTTACTTGATGGTGAAGAAGTACATTTTATTGTAAATCACTGGCCTTCTCGTCGAGGAGGAGAAAAAATAAGCAGTAATTTACGTGAACTTGCTGCTGGGTTAAATGTTAGAACAATTGATTCATTACAAAAAATTAATCCAAATGCAAAAGTGCTTACAATGGGAGATTTGAATGATGGACCATTTAATAACAGTTTGAAAAAAGTATTGCAAACCAAAGCAAATAAAAAAGATTTACAGCCATTAGGAATGTACAATCCAATGGAAAATATGGCAAACAAAGGAGGCGGAACATTAGCCTATCGTGATGCTTGGGATATTTTCGACCAAATTATTATGACTGAGCCATTAATTCGTGATGATTATTCTTCATGGAGGTATTGGAAAGCGGGGATTTACAATGCTCCTTTCATGATTCAAAAAACGGGACAGTATAAAGGATATGGCTTAAGAAACAATGCAGTTGAACCAGGGTTTAGTGACCACTTTCCTGTTTATGTATATTTGATAAAGCAAATGAAATAGCTAGTACAAGCTTAGCCATACACTGTTTAATAAGAATTGAAATTATCATTTCGCACTAAATTTTAGAAATCATTAAATGAATACAAAAATTAAAGAAATAAATTTTGATGGTTTCAAATGGATAGATATTTTGCAGCCAGACAGTACAAGCCTTGACAAAATAGCGAAAGAGTATCAATTGGATTATTTTCAGATAAAAGACAGTTTGGAGCAGGGGCATTTACCCAAGTTTGAAAAGCAACCTAACTATGATTTTCTTATTTTAAGGGCTTTTACTTCCAAAATTGAACAAGGAGCAACGACAATTTCCGATTTGTCAAACAAAATTGCTTTTTTCTACAACGAAAAGAAAATAATTACCATTCACAGAAGGTCTTTTGAGTTTTTAGATACCAATAAAAAGGATTTCAAAAATACGGAAGAGATTTTAATTTACCTGATAGATAAAATGGTGGAAACCTATCAGGCACCCCTAAATAAATTAGACGAACAAGTTGAGCAGATAGAGAAAACTATATTTCTTAAAGGCAATTCCCGCGTTTCTTTAGAAGACCTTTATTATCTAAAAACCCAAACCCGTATAACCAAAAAATTGTTGCAGATATTCCAGCATGTAACAAACCAAATAGAAGTAAGTGACCAATTTAAAACTGCTTTACAAGACATAAAAGACAGGCTTTTAAGTCTTATATTAAACTATGATGAAGTTTTAGAAAATGCCAATAATTTATTAAACACCTTTCTTTCGGTAAATGCACAAAAAAACAATGATGTAATGAAATTGCTTACTATTTTTTCTGCATTTTTCTTGCCACTTACATTTGTTGCCGGAATCTATGGAATGAACTTTGAATATATGCCTGAACTCAAATGGCACGCTGGTTACTTTTTGACTTTGGGTGTAATGGCAATTATTGCAATCATCATTTATATTTGGTTTAAACGAAAACGAATACTATAAAACACGAAATTTTAGTTAAGAAATAATTGTGAGTTTTTATATTTAAAAGTTATACTTTCGCAAAAAAAATTAAATTATCCAGATGGACGATTATTCGAGGAAAAAAAATAAGAATAAACACGGATAGTCGTTACATAATGTAGACGCTATCCAAAATAGTATTTTACATTATGATAACTTTTTACAAAAACAACAACGGGTTATTTCAAACTGAAAATCAAGAAAATAACAGCTGGATTAATGCAGTTTGTCCAACAAAAGAAGAAAAACAATTTCTTCTTCAGGAATTACAGATTCCAGAAGCATTTTATAATGATATTGAGGATATTGACGAGCGTCCACGTATTGAAATAGAAAATGGGTGGTTTCTTATTATCCTGCGAATTCCATTCAAAACTAACGATGCAAAACTACCATTCAACACTGCGCCTTTAGGCTTAATTTTTAAAGACGATATTTTCGTGTCGCTGAGTTTTCATCAGACAGATATTCTTTCCGATTTTGTTGTTTATACCCAACGTAAAAAAATTGCTATTGAGAATCATTTTGATTTAGTATTGAAATTGCTTTTATCTTCAAGTGTTTGGTTTTTGAAATATTTAAAACAAATCAATCAGCGTATTAAACTAGCTGAAGATAATCTTGAGAAATCGATTAAAAACGAAGAATTACAAGCTCTATTTCAAATAGAAAAATGTTTGGTTTTCTTCATTACTTCATTAAAAGGAAACGATATTTTATTTCACAGAATTAAAAATCTAAAAAGCCACAGAGAAACTTTTAATCCAGAGTTAATTGAAGATGTAGAAATCGAATTGCGTCAAGCAGAAGAAACAACTGTAATTTATAACAACATCTTAACTGGCATGATGGATGCCTACGCATCGGTGATTTCAAATAATCTAAATGTTATTATGAAGCGGTTGACTTCGATTTCCATAATTTTAATGATTCCAACATTAGTAGCCAGTTTATATGGTATGAATGTCCCAAATAATCTTCAAGAAAACAGTAATGGATTTTTGATTATTATAGTGATTTCGATAATAATCTCGATTTTTGGAGTATTCTTTTTTAAGAAAAAGAACATGTTTTAAAATTATTTTATAGCCGTAAGTGGTTCTTGTTTCAAGCAGTTATCGGCATTGTTGATAGATTTGTTTTGAAAAAATCATTCTATCTTTGCAAACTCGGATTCCCAAACAATAAATTTTATAATTAATGACAGCTACCAGCGAACAGGTTGCAATCAAGGCAACATATTTTAGTATTTTAGGAAATACGGCTCTAGCAATACTCAAATGGTTTGCAGGATTTTTTGGTAATTCATACGCCTTAATTGCCGATGCCATAGAATCAACCGCTGATATATTTTCGTCATTTTTAGTTTTGTTCGGAATAAAATATTCCAATAGACCAGCCGATGAAAATCACCCTTACGGACATGGTAGAGCCGAACCATTGATTACTTTTCTTGTCGTGGGGTTTCTGATTACTTCCGCTACCATTATTGCATACGAAAGTATTATAAATATTCAGACTCCACACGAGTTACCAAAAACATGGACATTATTTGTATTAGGAGCAATAATAATTTGGAAAGAAGCTTCATATCAATATGTAATACGCAAGAGCAATGAAACAAATAGTTCATCTCTAAAAGCTGATGCTTGGCATCATAGAAGTGATGCCATTACATCCATTACTGCCTTTATAGGCATTTCCATAGCATTGTATTTGGGTAAAGGGTACGAATCAGCAGACGATTGGGCGGCGTTGCTTGCTTCTGCCTTTATCTTATATAACAGTTATTTGATTTTTAGACCAGCTCTAGGCGAAATAATGGATGAGCATTTATACGATGATTTGCTTCTTCTTATTCGGGAATCATCGGTTAAAGTTGAAGGGATTGTCGGGACTGAAAAATGTTTCATCAGAAAAGCTGGAATGAAATACCATATTGACTTGCATGCAATTGTTGATGGCAATATAACGGTCAGAGAAGGTCATGAATTAGCCCATAGGCTACAGGATTCACTTCATAAGGAAATTCCAGAATTAGGGCATATATTGATACATATTGAACCTACCATAAATTAAAGATAGTTTAACAAATAATACTGACAAATTTGGAACTGGTGGACTTTTCCTAGCTGAGGTTTTTTCATCTTACTGCTTTTTGCTTTGCTTTATCGAAAATTGCAATGTCATTGCAATTGTTTTACTATCTGAATATACAAGATTTTGTGAGGTTAGAGCATTTATTGCAATGGTATTGCAATGGTATTGCAATGCTTAAATTGGGAATACAATTGTTTTTTAATAAATATAATTGTCCACCGCCTTATCCAATTCCTCGCCCATGATTTTTGCATATACCTGTGTGGTTCTAATGTCCTGATGATCCATAAGCTTTGAAACGTGTTCGATTCGCATTCCGTTATTAAGCGCATTGGTGGCAAAGCTGTGTCTACTTAAATGAAAAGAAACGTGGATTGGGAACTCTAAAGCCTTGGTAATTCTCTGTATTTGAAAATTAGCCGCTTTGTTTGCTTTTTCTGTTATCTCATAACGGTATTCGTCATTCTTTAAAAACAAATCTTTATTGGTTACTATCGGGAAAATAAAATCGTCAGGCTGTGGTTTTTCTTTTTGATATTTCCTGATAATATCCAAAGCAACTTTTCCGATTTTAAACTGATGCATTCTTCCTGTTTTACGAATCACTTTTTTAATTCTTTGCTCTTCTTCAATAAAGTGCTTGTTTTGGATTTCCAAAGCATCACTAAAGCGTAGCCCTCCTGCATAAATGGAAAAAATAAACATATCTCTGTAAATACCTCCCTTTGTTCCTTCTCCTGCATCATAATTAATCATTGCATCGATTTGCTCTTTATTTAAAAACAATCGTTTACCAGTATCTTTTTTTAGGGTTAGTTTGCTTATAGGGTACATATATTCAGGGATGATATCTTCCTTAATGGCTTGCTTGAACATTATCGCTAAAATCATAATCGAATAACGTTGCGTAGTTGCCCCGTTTTTTAATTCGTTCCCCATGTATGCCATATAATCCATTAGAAGCGTAACGGTAATATCATCAAAGAAAACATCTTTTGTACCCACCCAGTTTTGAAACTTCTCCAAGTACAGTACATAATTTTTATACGTACTGACGGAAACACTCCCTCTAATTCTTGTACAATATTTATAGGAGTACTCAAAAAAGTTAGGCACTTCTTTACCTTTAATGGCTTCTTTCAGTTTCTTTGCAGAAACCGTTTTTACCTTTCTTTCCAAATCCGCAACCTGTCCCTCTGCGTCTGCAATTTTTTGAGCAATGGAAGCGTTCATTCTCGCACTATTGGGATAGTTCTTTTTTACCCTTTGTTTTGCTTCGTCCCATTCGCTTTCTTTCAGCTTCACGCCGACAGAAATAAACTTGGCTTTTCTGTCCTTAATAACCCTTATATATAAAGGGCAATGACCCGCTTGGTCTTGTTGGTGCGTTCTTAAAATTAACTTAATTGAAGCCATAAATTGCGAAAATTAAAAAGTGTACTATATTTACAAAAGGAAGCAAACGGGTGAAGCCATGTAAAATAAGGCGTTTCATTTGAGTGCAACCTGAAACGAAAGTACAACATTTGGTACAACAAAGCAAACATTATGTTGCTTTTTTTTGCGCCCATTTGCACCGACAAAAATATAAAAGTCAATAAATACAGTGCTTTAGAAGCAAAGCAGAACGTAGAATATTATAATAGAGATAACAGCGGTTTAGCACAATAGCTACATTTACCTTAACCACTCGCCGATTTTCCGCTGGAAAATCTTATATTAGCAAAAAATAAATCGTTCCACGCAGCCGCTACTGCGCGAAGTCGCGGAACGCTAGTAGCAACCAAATTTGAACCGAACTTATATAGAATCACAATATAAATGAAACTATCTACATCTTTAAAATCATTTCAATTTATCATTTTATTATTAATTACCAATTTATCTAAAGCGCAAGATGTTATCTCGAATGTTGAATTATCAATGAGAGGACATATTTTTGCAATCAACAGTTAATAACAAAACATACCAATTATACATCTCACTTCCTGCTGGTTATAATTCTGCTGACACAACTCGTTATCCAGTATTATATATATTGGATGCTAACTATTCTTACCTTTTAATTTCCTCACTTCACAATTTACTAGATTCAGGGCAAGAAATAGAAAAAATAATAATTGTAGCTATAGGAGATAAAGACCAATCAAATATAACTTGGAATACTCGTAGAATGATTGATTATACACCTTCAAATGATCCAAATGTGGATACTGAAATAGCAAGTGGATTTAACATTCCTGTATCACAAGTAAAAACAGGAGGCGCCAAATCTTTTTTGACTACAATACGCACCGACATTATTCCGTTTATTGATATGCATTATAAAACCACAAATGACCGAGGGATCTCAGGACATTCTGTGGGTGGTTTATTTGCTGGTTATTGTCTGCTTAATGCCCCAATTTATTTAAAAGATATGGTATAAACAGTCCATCTCTTTTTTGGAACAATCAAGAGATCCTTTCTACAAAGAAGAAGTTTCGACTATCGAAATTAAAAACATTCTGCAAACGGTCATTGTCGAAGAAGACAAAATCAAACCGTTGCCAGACGACCAATTGGTAGACATGCTAAAAGAAAGGGGCTACCCTATTGCCCGTAGAACTGTAGCCAAATACCGTGAACAATTAGACATTCCAGTAGCGAGAATGCGTAAGAAAATGTAACTTTTAAGCTAACCAATTCATAGAGAACCTAATAGCAGTATTACTGTTGTTAGGTTTTTTTATTTTAAAACTTTAACAAATTTTACGGAAAAACCGTAAAACCATTATTTACAAATTTTTTAATATTGCCCTATAAGACAAGGGTTTTCTACAGCTGAAAGTTTCCCTTAAAAAAAACAAAGCATAAGGGGATTTTACAGCTGATTCGTTACCCTAAATAAACAGAGCCTAAAAAAGGAAGTAGTTTATAACTGTTTCCTTTTTTTATTTTTTAGGGATTATGGCTTTACACGATCTTTTTTCTCTAACTGAAATTAGTTAGAAAGCAATATCATTAAATATTAGTGATTCTTTGATGTTGGTTTATAGTTATATCTTACAACCTTGAGTTGGACTTACAGCTATTTGTGAGTTACTGGAGAGTTTCACAACAAATTCGTTCCGAATTGACTCTGATGTTTTCAACTGGGAAATGAAAGCGGAAAAAGTAGAAACGTAAAACCAAACTTCCGAACTTCCAAACTGACTCCTAGAATTGAAACGTGGAAAACGTAATATGGAAACTTGAAAAGCAAACTTACCGAACTGACGCTGACAATTGGAATGTAGAAAGCGGAAAAACTGCCGAAAAATAAATTACGGGAAAACTATTGTTAACAAGGGAAACCCTCCAGTAACAGCCGTTTGGCTAGATTGGGGTTTTAGGCTTAATTTAAAGTTGGTTTTGTATTTGGAAATTTTGTGCTTAACCGAAAATAAATCTTAATTTATTCCCCAACCTCGCCAAGCAGCGGGACGTTGTGGGCAAGCCACTAAACCGTTATATGAAAAATGGTTAGTTATGCCCTAGATGCGTTGAGACTAGAGTGCTAATAGGACAAAAAAATAGATAGTAATATGGATGAAATTTTTGAAATCATAAAAAATCTTTTCAGTTCTGGTGGCTTTATGCCTCGATGGATTTGCGGGCAGTGGTCAGAGACGCTCGGTTGGCTTTACATTATATCAAATATCGCCATTGGATTAGCCTACCTGTCTATCCCAATCCTCTTATACAAATTTATCAAAAAAAGGAAAGAAAGAATATTTAATAGGGTGTTCATATGCTTTATGCTCTTTATCTTTTTTTGCGGCACTACGCATTTTGTGGACGCTATTATATTTTGGATTCCGTTATACCGGCTAAATGCAGTGATCTTAAGCATGACCGCATTGATATCTTGGATTACTATTTTTGTGCTTTACCGCTTCCTTCCAAAAGCATTACAATATCGATCGCCCGCAGATTTGCAGCTAATCATTGAAGAACAAACGAAAGACTTAGCCATTGCCTACCAAAAGTTATCAATCAGTGAGAATCAATTCAAAACACTGGTAAATAGTAATCCGGATATCATTACGCGTATAGACAAAAATTTAACCTATCAATTCATCAATGATTCGATTCGAAAAGTACGGAACGTGGAAGCTGAAAATATTATTGGGAAGAATATGCGGGAAGTGCAGGGCCAAGGTGATAACAAGATCAATGAATCATTCATTCGCCACGTAGAATCTGCTTTCAAAACAAATAAAACCGAAACGTTTGAATTTGAAACCAATACTAATATCAATCAACATAACTATTTTCAACTATCAATCATACCGCTTGAAAATCAAGCGGATGAAATGCCTGAAGATGTCTTAACAATAACCAGAGACATTACGCATCAGAAACTGTATGAGCTGGAACTTAAACGTAATATTGATAATCTGGAATTATTGGCAGATCGGATAGAAAAAAAGAGGGAGATATTAGAAAGTTTTACGTATATTGTTTCACATAATTTAAGGTCACCAGTTGCCAATATGGCGGCTTTGTTAAATCTGTTGAAAGAGGAGACAGATGATGATATGCGAAACATGTTCATTCAAAAAATCGACATCGCCTTTGAAAATCTTTCTACTACGGTAACGGATCTGACGAATGCTGTTCGAATCCGACAAGATACTGAAATACCGAAAGAAGAACTTTTCTTTCAGGATATTGTATCAAGGCATATAATAAATCTGGAAATGCAGATTAAGGAAACGGCTTCCACTATTGCTTACGATTTCAATGCTTGTGAGAAAATTAATTATCCAAAAGTTTACCTTGAAAGCATTTTTTTAAACTTATTAACTAATGCGATTAAATATAGATCGCCAAAAAGAGCACCACAAATAATTTTTAAATCATACATCGATAAAGATGGAATGATTAGCTTAACCTGCGAAGACAATGGAACGGGTATTAATCTACAAAAGCATGGAGCAAAACTTTTTGGGCTAAATAAAACATTTCACGAGCATCCTGATGCGAAAGGGACAGGCTTGTTCATCACTAAGAATCAAATCGAAACAATGGGGGGAACGATTTTTGCTGAAAGTGAAGTAGATAAAGGAACAAAATTTATTATCTATTTCAATGTCAATAATTCTTAAATTAAAAAAAATGTACTAATTTTAAAAAGAAATTGACGTAGACTTTTGAACATTTCCTAAAAAAACATTTATGAAAAAGATAAATACTTTTTGCATTATAGACGATGATGACATCTATCAGTTAACTACATCAGTTTTACTGAAAAGGACTGACCTAGTAAATAAGATTATCGTGTTTTCAAATGGGCTGAAAGCAATTAATTTCCTAAAGGATGAGATGGGCAATAAAGAAAACATTCCTGACATTCTATTTTTAGATGTAAACATGCCTGTTATGGATGGGTGGGAGTTTTTGGAGGAATACCTGCTTATCAAGCCCATGATGCCTAAAAGAGTAGTAATTTATATGGTGAGTTCATCTGTTGATGAAAAAGATGTTTTAAAAGCTAAAAGTATTAGCGCACTGTCAGGTTATTTGGTAAAGCCGATATCAAGCCAAAATATAATGGAAGTTATTTTAGG
>NZ_JAYWDT010000253.1:0-5640 GCF_043779715.1 Flavobacterium sp. | reverse complement strand
GAGATTTTCTCCCGAGAGAAATGCCTCAAAGCTGAAGATGTGGGAAGTCCTGAAAGGGCTTTTCGCATCTTCGGCGTAGCCGAGGCTTGATGCTGGGAAAGACGAAGGATTTCCCAGCATCTTGTAGCTTGGTGTGAGTTTTGTAGTTAAACCCTTAATTATAAACCCTCAAATTAGCACCACTAACCTCAACTCTATAGGGTTTTAAAGGATATTGCCCAGCGCCAACTCCTGTATACAAGCTGTATTCTACATTATCGCAAGAACATTTTCCGTTAATTCCGTTTATAGTAAGTTGTGTACAATCGCTAGGGTATTGATTTGGGCAACTGGCTTCAAAAGCGCGATAATCATCGGTGCCTACTTTCATCATAATAATTCCTTTTATTCCTGCTCCAGCAGTAGTAATTAAAACTGGATTACTAGGATAATTAAGGTTATTATAAGAAGGTAAGTTCGTGTTTATAACTACCGAAAAAGAATAATTTGGCAAATACGGATTGTCATTTACCACCTTGTCTTTGTGGCAAGATAAAGTAAGAATAGTAATTATTAGAAGGAAATATCGTTTCATTTTAAATTTTTTTTAGCCTATTTCGTTAGAACAAATTTAATTTAATTAACTTTGTAATAGTATGATTGTCATATAAAATTACAAACTGAAATAAAAAATAATATCTTTGTCGAAAGAAATCCCGTCGCGATGGGATTTTTTCTATTTATATATAACGAATAAATTATGAGTACAGTATCTTATTATACAGCCGAAGGATTAAAAAAACTAAAAGACGAGTTAGAACAACTCAAAGCAATTGAGCGCCCAAAAGCGTCGGCAGATATTGCAGAGGCTAGAGATAAAGGTGATTTGTCTGAAAATGCCGAATACGATGCTGCAAAAGAAGCACAAGGTCTTTTAGAGTTGAAAATAAAAAAAATGGAAGAAGTATATTCTAACGCTCGTTTAATAGACGAGTCTCAGTTAGATGTTTCAAAAGCATTGGTTTTATCGCATGTGAAGATTAAAAATCAATCTAACGGAATGGAAATGTCTTACCATTTAGTTGCCGAAAGCGAAGCAGATCTTAAAACAGGAAAAATATCAGTAACTTCTCCTATCGGAAAAGGATTGCTAGGAAAATCTGTTGGGGAAATTGCCGAAATTACTGTTCCTAATGGAACTTTAAAATTTGAAATCTTAGAAATTACAAGAGATTAAAGAGGATTTTTAGACGATTAGATTTTTAGATTAAAATTTAACGAAAAGTCTAAAAATCTAAGTAGTCTAACTATCTAATAATCCAGAAATCTAACTATCTGAAAAAAATGTCAAGTATTTTTACCAAAATAGTAAACGGAGAAATCCCTTGTTACAAAATTGCAGAAGATGACAATTTTTTAGCTTTTCTCGATGTAAATCCCAATGCAAAAGGTCATACTTTGTGTATTCCGAAGCAAGAAATAAACAAAATTTTCGAGATAAACGATGATTTGTATTTGGGATTAATGGCTTTCGCCAAAAAAATCGCAGTCGCATTAGAAAAATCGGTTCCGTGCAAACGAATTGGTATGGCGGTTATAGGACTAGAAGTTCCTCACGCTCACGTGCACCTTATTCCGCTTAACGAAATGGACGAAATGCGTTTTCAGAATAAAGTAAGTCTTACACAAGAAGAATTTTTAGCTTTGGTTAAAGAAATTCAAGGAAATTTATAAATTTTATTTACATCAAACCATCGGTTATTACTGATGGTTTTTTAATTTAATAACAAATGAAAAAAATACTGATTTTAATACTATTCACAATGAGTTTAAACGTTGTTGCACAAAATACAATGTCTCCAGAATTATTATGGAAACTAGGACGAGTTACGGCTTTAGGAATTTCTAAAGATGGGAAAAACGTAATATATAGTGTTTCGACACCATCAATAGAAGAAAATAAATCTAGCTCGAAGTTTTATACCATTCCAGTAATTGGAGGAAACGCAACAGAAGTAAAAGACACGAAAGATTTATTAATAGACAAAAATATTTCTCCTGACGGAAAATATATCGTTTATAACGAAGAAGTAAAAATCGATAAAGTTCACGGAAAAGATTATTACCCAGAATTAGAAAAATCGAACGTTCAAATATACAACGGTTTAGATTATCGTCATTGGGATACTTGGAACGAAGGAAAATTTAACCACGTTTTTTATAAAGAAAACAAAGAAAAATCAGTCGGAATAGATCTTCTAAAAGGCGAAAATTTCGATTCACCGCAAAAACCATTTGGTGGCGACGAAGATTATATTTGGTCGCCAGACAGCAAAAGTATTTTGTATGTATGCAAAAAAGAAGCGGGAACAAAATATGCGATTTCGACCAATACCAATATTTATGAATACAATCTTGAAACTGAAAAAACCATCAATAGAACCGAAGCCAATTTAGGTTACGACACGAATCCGGTTTTTTCACCACAAGGAAATTTAACCTATTTACAAATGAAACGTGATGGTTACGAAGCCGATAAAAACGATATTATTGTCGATTTTAAAGGAATGAAAATGAACCTAACTGCAAATTGGGATAATTCAGTTTCTAGTTTTTCTTGGAGTAAAGACGGTAAAAAAGTATATTTTCTTGCGGCAATAGATGGAACACAACAATTATTTGAAGTTAATTTTCCAGGATTAACAAAAATTGCAATTACGGTAACTCAACTTACTTTTGGCGATTTCGATGTGCATGACATTGTAGATATTACTGCCGATAATGCGATTGTTACAAGAACAGACATGAATCACGCATTAGAAATTTATTCATACAACTTGAAGAAAAAAACATGGTTGCAACTCACAAAAGTAAATAATGACGCTTATGCTAAATTAAGTTTACCAAAGTACGAAAGACGTTATGTAACCACAACCGATAGCAAGAAAATGTTGGTTTGGGTGATTCTTCCTCCTAATTTTGATGCAACTAAAAAGTATCCAACATTGTTATATTGTCAAGGAGGACCACAAAGTCCGTTGACACAATCATATTCTTTCCGTTGGAATTTCTCACTTATGGCATCACAAGGTTATATCGTTGTAGCGCCAAACAGAAGAGGAATGTATGGTCACGGACAAGCTTGGAACGAGCAAATTTCTGGCGATTGGGGCGGACAAGTAATGCAAGATTATCTTTCTGCAATTGATGATGTTTCTAAAGAAAAATATGTAGACAAAACGCGTTTGGGTTGTGTTGGTGCTAGTTATGGTGGATATTCAGTGTTTTATTTAGCGGGAATTCACAACAACAGGTTTAAAAGTTTTATTGCCCACGATGGGGTTTTCAATACTCAAAGTATGTTTGGCACAACGGAAGAGGTTTTCTTTAATAACTGGGATTTTGGTGGTGCTTATTGGGAAAAAGACAATAGAATCGCACAACAAACCTATACTAAATTCAACCCTATAAATTATGTTGAGAAATGGAACACTCCAATTCTAATCATACAAGGCGGAAACGATTTTAGAGTACCCATCGGGCAAGGACAAGAAGCGTTTCAAGCAGCACAATTGCGAGGAATAAACAGCAGATTTTTATATTTTCCAGAAGAAAACCACTGGGTATTGAAGCCTCAAAATGCACAAGTTTGGCAAAAAGAGTTTTACAAATGGTTGAAAGAAACGTTGTAATATTAAAAACCTTCAATTAAAATTGAAGGTTTTTTTATTTCTTAATTAAAACCTAAATTGTTGTAAAATTAAAAAATAAGAAAGAACATTTTTTAATTTTACAAACCTTTAAAAGATAAAAACTATGAATACAATTAAATCAATATTTATTGCGACTTCATTAATCGTTAGTGCTTCAAGTTTTGCACAAGACAATTTAGTGAATTCATTAAAAATAAATGCTAGCGAAAAAAGCAAAGAAGCATTCAAATTTACCGATGTAATTAATCTAGAAAATACTTCTGTAAAAACACAAGGTTCTTCAGGAACTTGTTGGAGTTATTCAGCAAACTCATTTTTAGAATCAGAAATGATACGTATGGGAAAAAAACCAGTCGAATTATCACAAATTTTCTCTGCGCGTAATGCTTATGTAGAAAAGGGTAGAAATTACGTTCGTATGCATGGTGCAATTACACTTGGTGATGGTGGTGCTTTTCATGATGTGATGAATATGTATCGCAAGTATGGTGCAGTTCCTCAATCAGTTTATACGGGTTTAAATTACGGAACCGAGAAAAATAAATTTGGAGAAATGGCAGCTTTAGGTGAAGCTTTACTTGCTGCGGTTGTAAAAAATCCTAACGGAGAACTAACACCAAACTGGGAAAAAGCTTACGCAGCAGTTATCGATTCTTATTTAGGAATTGTACCAAAAACTTTCGATTATAACGGGAAAAAATATACGCCTGAGACTTTTGCAAAAGAGGTTGTAGGTATAAATGCCGACGATTATATAGAAATTTCGTCTTTACAAGAATACCCTTATTATTCGAAATTTGTATTGATGGTTCCAGACAACTGGTCGTTTGACCAAGTATATAATGTACAAATTAATGAATTGACAGATATTACAGATAATGCTTTAAAAAACGGTTATACTGTTGCTTGGGCTGGCGATGTGAGTGAAAAAACATTTAGTTGGAAAAACGGTGTGGCCTTTGTTTCTGAAAAGAAATTTGATGACATGAATGCCGAAGAAAAAGCAGATTTGTTTAATGGGCCTAAAAAAGAACCTGTAGTTACAGAAGAAATGCGTCAAAAAGGGTTTGATAATTACAATACTACAGACGATCACGGTATGCACATTGTGGGTATGTCTAAAGACCAAACTGGTAAAGAATATTATATTGTTAAGAATTCTTGGGGAACAACAAACGATTACAAAGGATATTTGTATATGAGTAAAGAGTTTGTAAAATACAAAACTACGGCTCTTATGGTTCACAAAAAATCGATTACTGCAGACATGGCTAAAAAGTTGAAAGTGTAACTTTAATCAAATTATTTATAAAAAGGGGAGTGTTTAAATTTAAACACTCCCCTTTTTTTGTAAAAGCACATAAAATCATGAAGTCCTACATTGTGGGGCTTTATGATTTATTAGTAATATGCTAATTTATTGTAAATTCTTTTATTTCTGTTTTTCCATCTTCAACAACTTTAATGGTATATGTTCCTTTTTTAAATTTCGAAAGATATATTGGAGAACCAATGGTTGATATCGTAAAAACCTTTTTACCTTTTTTATTAAAGAGCGAAATTTTTTTCGTAGTATATATATCAGAAACTATATAAATAAGTTTTCCATATTTTCGAGAATTATCATTAATAATTTTCAGACCTGATATATAGTTATTTTTTGGTATAGGTCCATCACTAAATGTTTCGATTGTGTTGGTTGGATTTACATTTATAGCGATTTCTTTGTTAGTAGTATTTGCTATACAACTAAGGCTTAATAGTAATAAAAAATAAATAGTTTTCATCTCGTTATGTGTTATTGTTTAATTTCGAGGCAAATTTAATTATAACTCTTTTTATAAAATTATTTAATCGTTGATAGTATTATTTTTTCGATTAAAAGCATAACTAATTAAATATTAACTATTTATGGTTAGTTGTTTTCTAACTAAAATTAGTGATATTG
>NZ_JAYWDT010000252.1:0-2591 GCF_043779715.1 Flavobacterium sp. | reverse complement strand
CTAAAATTGATTTCGCTGTAAATTTTTTAAAATCTCGAATCAAGTCAGATAGTGTTGCTTCTTGTGATTGTATTATCATGTGGATATGATTACTCATTATGACATATCCGTACAAAATCATTCCTTTATTCTGGATGCAATAATTTAAACTTTCAATTATAACATCTTTATAAGTTTGTCTGGTAAAAACATCAATCCAATCTACAACGGTGAAAGTAATAAAATGCGGTAAAGTTTGGTCTCTTATTTTATATCCTTCTGACATTTCTTTATATCAAATATAATTATTTATCGTATTAGTAAACAATTGTGTTTGTTGCCTATTGGATTGGGTGCGAAGTCGGAGACATTCTCACAGCAGCCCAGAATTTAAATAACGTTTTTTTTAACACTCCGAGCAGCTGGGTGTTATGCACAGTTTCTTGTCTTCAATTAGATTTTTCTCGTCTAATCTCTTTCATATAAGTTTCGGTCTTTTTCCATTCAATAATATTTCCCATAGCTAAAGTTCCTAAGCCAAAAACCAAACCTTTTATAATTATTGATATTTCCCTACTATTAAGAAAATATGGATTATAGTTTGCATCATCATAATTCATACTTGTCATAAGACTAACAAACGATTCGAAAAACCACCCAATATTCATCAACATTGATACAAATAATAAAAAATATATTTTGTCTCCAAGTTTTTTAAAAAGTAAAAGTAAAGGAAAAATAGAATTCATAGTTAGCATCAACCAATATGCCCACCAATATGGACCTGTCGCTCTATTTATAAATGAATATTTTTCTGAGTGAGGAAAAATTAGCAATAAAAACAGACCAATTATAACTCCGATTGAATAAACAATTATCACCCATTTAAGAATATTTTTAGCATTATAAACATCTATTTTTTTTAAAATTAGTTTAGTCAAAACGACTAAAAGGACACTAAAAAAAATTCCATTTATTATGTTATCTGAAATAAATTTCACTATTTCTGTATAAAAGTCTACCATATTTCTTTTTAAAATTTATTTTTTCTGACTTTCGGTTTTTGGCTGAAATTGTGCATAACGTCAGTTCATCTAAAAACCTAAAATAAGTCTCTGAGAATCCAATATTTGAGATTTTTCAAAGATAGGAGTGCGAGAACAAAAACTCAAAATGAAGGTTATTAGACAGTTTGACGTTTTGCTGCTTTGGGATGGCTGGAAGTTCGTAACCGCTCAATTTTAGGCTTAACGAAAACTTGATGCGAAATGGTAATTCCACTAAACTCCAGCTAGCTTAAAACAGCTGTTGTGAACTGGCTTTATTTACCGTCTCTCTTATTAATTGCTTGTTTAAGATTTTCTGGGACAGTTTCTTCATAAAATTTATCAATTTCATTCGGTTGAGTAATCATAACATCAGATATTATATTAACAAAGGCAAATAACTTTCGTGCAATTTCAATATTATCTTTTAAATCAATAACGCCTGGATGTACAGCATTGTTTCCAACAACTCGTACTGTATCTAATGCTTTTTGCATCTTTACTGGAAGCCCTTTTGTCACAAGATTTCCAATATCAGTATTTATATTTTTTCCAGGTTCACCTAAATGGATGCATAGTTTTTGAATTGCTAATCTCAAAAGAGCAACTGCACCTCTTGGGGATAATTCGATAATATTTCGAGCTTCATTATAATCTTCTTTTATATTTACAGGTAAATCAGGATTGGGTAAAGGTGCGGTTCCACTATATGGATATATCATTTTGTTTTCTTTCCAAAAAGATTGTTCACCACAATGAGAACATTCAGAAATATAATTGTTTTCTATTGTTCCACTTAAATGTATTCCGTTGATATTTCTAGAAGCTTTAGCTGTTATGTACCAATGTTGTTTAGCATAAGCCCCACAAAAAGGACAATTAAATGCGGATTCTTCAAATTGCGGATATTTTATATTTATCATTTTCTTTTTTTAAGCTTGCTCACAACTCATCTAGATGTATTACAAAACTATATCAAGCCACCCAATACTGGGTAGATACGGATGGCAAAAGTCATACTATAACTAAATCCAAATATATAAATAATTCTTTACAAATAGTTGAATGCTTTATTTAATAAGTGAATTGGTTTAAGGAGTATTTTTATGAAAACAAAAACATCCTTTGAGCCCGATTCTTTTCGGGCTTAAAGATACAGTAGAAAGCGGGAGCAGGCGTCTTGTAAAAACGTTGCTGCTGCTCCCTACATTTTCTATCAAAAAAAAGCTGCCCAAAGTTGGACAGCTCAATTGTATGGAATATCCCAAAACAAGTTCGGGGTTCGCGTTTTACACCATTTTGCAATAAAATGGGTTTTTGACTTATTTAATTAGTTCAAAACTTCTTTTTACAAATGCAGTTAAGGCTTCGCCTTTTAGCAAGTTTTGAGAAAGTTTAGCTAAGTCAAGTGCTTGTTTTACTAGGCTTTCTTGAGCGTCTTTGTCTTTATTGTTCAGGATGCTGGTGGCCAATTCAGAGTTGGTGTTTACCACTAAATTGTACATTTCTGGCATGTTGCCCATTCCGAACATTCCGCCACCGCCGCTTTGGCTCATTTCTTTCATA
>NZ_JAYWDT010000251.1:0-12784 GCF_043779715.1 Flavobacterium sp. | reverse complement strand
TTTTCTGTGCGTTCCCAAGCTAATTCAGATACGTGTAATAAAACTTCGTTTCCAGGAACAGAAGTGTATTCTACAACTGCGCCAAAATCTAGCATTTTAATTACTTTCACTTCATAAGCTTCTCCCATTTGGGGTTTGAAAGTAATTGACTCAATTTTAGCCAATACTGCTTCAATTCCAGCAGGATCTGTACCTAGAATTTCAACAACACCCATTTCGTCAACTTCGTTAATCACGATAGTTGTTCCAGTAGCTTTTTGTAATTCTTGAATCACTTTTCCTCCAGGTCCAATTAACGCACCAATAAAGTTACCAGGAATAGTTCTCATGATAATTTTTGGAGCATATGTTTTAACATCAGCTTTTGGTGTTGCAAGAGTTTCAGTAAGAATATTAAGAATATGTAAACGCCCATCTCTAGCTTGTGCTAAAGCCGCTTCCATGATTTCATACTTCAATCCGTCAATTTTAATATCCATTTGACAAGCTGTAATTCCTTCTGAAGTTCCAGTTACCTTGAAATCCATATCACCTAAGTGATCTTCATCACCAAGAATATCAGATAAAACTGCGAAACGATCACCATCAGTAATCAATCCCATTGCAATTCCAGAAACTGGACGAATCATTTGAATACCAGCATCCATTAATGATAATGTTCCAGCACAAACTGTTGCCATAGAAGATGAACCGTTAGATTCTAATACTTCAGAAACGATACGAATTGTATAAGGACAGTCTGCAGGAATCATATTTTTTAATGCTCTTTGCGCTAAGTTTCCGTGACCAACTTCTCTTCTTGAAGTTCCTCTCAAAGGTTTTGCTTCTCCTGTTGAAAATGGTGGGAAATTATAATGCAAATAGAATTTTTCTTCTCCTTGTTCAGATGGTGAATCTATTTGGTTTGCTTCTCTAGAAGTTCCTAAAGTTGCTGTTGCTAATGCTTGAGTTTCACCTCTTGTAAATAAAGCAGAACCGTGAACTGATGGTAAATAATCAACCTCGCACCATATTGGTCTGATTTGGTTGGTTTTTCTTCCGTCTAGACGAGTTCCTAAATCTAAAGTTACATTACGAACTGCTTCTTTGTTGGTTTTGTAGAAATATTTTCCTACTAAATCACCATTTTCTGCTAATTCTTCTTCTGTAAATAAAGCTTTAACTTCTTCTTTAACTTCAGCAAATGCAGCTGTTCTCTCTTGTTTAGAAGATCCAACTTTTGCAATAGCATATATTTTGTCGTAAGCTGCAGCTTTTACTTTAGCGTAAATAGCTTCATCTTCTCTTTCTAATTCGTAAGTACGAACTTCTTTTTTCCCAAATGCTGCTTGTAATCTTTCTTGCGCTGCAATTTGTACTTTGATATGTCCGTGAGCAAATTTAATGGCTTCAACCATTTCTGCTTCCGAAATTTCTTTCATTTCTCCTTCTACCATTGCGATAGAATCTGTTGAAGCTCCAATCATCATATCAATATCAGATAATTCTAATTGTGCACGAGAAGGATTAATGATGAATTTTCCATCGATTCTTCCTACTCTAGCTTCTGAAATTAATGTAGCGAATGGAATGTCAGACAAAGCTAAAGCTGCCGAAGCTGCTAATCCTGCTAATGCATCTGGCATAATATCGTCATCATGTGACATTAATTGAATCATCACTTGTGTTTCAGCGTGATAATCACTCGGGAAAAGCGGACGCAAAACACGGTCAACCAATCTCATTGTTAGCACTTCATTGTCGCTTGGACGCGCTTCTCTTTTGAAGAAGCCTCCAGGAAAACGTCCTGCTGCTGCAAATTTTTCGCGATAATCTACCGTAAGTGGTAAGAAATCTACTGGACTTGCTTTTCTTGCGGAAACTACTGTTGCAAGCAACATACATTTTCCAATTCTAACTACTACAGATCCGTCAGCTTGTTTAGCCAGACGACCTGTCTCGATTGTGATGTTTCTTCCATCACCTAAATCGATACTTTCTACAAATAATTGTGGAATCATAAATTTTCCTTTTTTAAGTTTAACATGGGTTCTAGTTGTGTTGTTGTTGCGTAGTTATTGCCTAAAACCCAATGAAAAACTAACTTTTTTCTAAAAACTGCCAAAAGCAACGAGGCAAAAGGCATTAGTCCGAAGTATAATACTTCTTTTTATTTTGGCTATTGGCTTAATGCCTATTGCCTTTTTATTAAAAACAAAAAGAGGCACTTTCGCACCTCTTTACTATTGATTATTTTCTAATACCCAATTCTTTGATAATCTCACGGTATCTGTTAATCTCCGTTTTCTTTAAGTAGTCTAGTAAAGATCTTCTTTTACCTACTAAAAGTACTAATGAACGTTCAGTGTTATAATCGTGACGATTTTTTTTCAAGTGCTCAGTTAAGTGGCTAATTCTAAAGGTGAATAAAGCAATTTGCGCTTCTGATTTACCTGTGTTTGTTTTTTCTCCGTGTTTAGCGAAGATTTCTTCTTTAATCTCTTTAGTTAAATACATTCCAATATTTGTTTAATGATTTTTATGTATGAATTCCGTTTCTCGGATTCGAGTGCAAAAGTACACTTTATTTTTGAAGTACCAATATTTTTGTTTACTATTTAGAGTTAGCAATATTCTTAATCATTCCATCAAAAATGAAAAAATGAAAAGGAATCATACTATACCAATACATTCGACCTAGAATCCCTATTGGTCTAAAGGTTGCGATTTGGTGTAAAATATTATTTTCATCAATTCGAAATTCTAGCCAGGCTTCACCAGGAACTCGCATTTCGGCAAATAGAAGTAACCTTTTTTCTCCTTTATCAGCTAATAAAACACGCCAAAAATCTAATGAATCACCGTTATCTAAATGAGTTGGACTTGTTCTGCCGCGACGTAACCCAACTCCTCCGAAAAGTTTGTCTATAAATCCTCTTAATTTCCACATCCAATTCCCATAGTACCAACCTTTATCTCCTCCAATTGACCATATGTTTTCCAGTACTTGCTCTGAATCAGTAATTTTAATTTTTTTACTGTCTTTTAAACAACCAAAATTGGGTACTTGTATATAGTTGGAAAAATTGTTTTTGAATTCACTACTAGACAAACTATCTTTCCAACTCGAAATTACCAAGTTTTGTTCTATTTTTTCAAATGCTAATTTTATAGCATCAACATAAGAGATAGTTTTTATATTAAGTATTTTTTGTAATCTATTGTCGCTACAAATCACTTCAACCTTCATACTATCAACTAAATTCATAGCTAACTTGTATGATGTTGAAGTTACAAAATAAAGCCAATACGAAGAAAGCTTAGGTGTCATAACAGGAATTGTCCAAATAGCTAGTTTAATTCCTCGAGTTTTGGCATATAATTGCATCATTTGCTTGTAGGTAATAATATTAGGACCACCAATGTCAAATGATTCATTAAAACATTCTTGTTTATTTTGAACTCCAATTAAATATTGAATTACATCTCGAATGGCTATGGGTTGTGTTTTGGTTAAAACCCATTTTGGTGTTATCATTAAAGGTAGCTTTTCGCATAAATCTCTTATTATTTCAAAGGAGGAACTTCCAGAGCCTACAATTATTCCGGCTTTAAGTACGGTAAGTTTTGGCAGACCTGAGTTTAATATTTTTTCTACATTATTTCTAGAGAGCATGTGCTTGGAAAGGTTAGGGTCATTAACAATTCCGCTCAAATATATCACTTGTTTAATGTTGATGTGATTGGAATATTTGTTAAAATTTTGCGCAGCAATAGCTTCCATTTTATCAAATGAACCGATTGAGCTCGACATGGAATGAATTAAAAAATAACTAATATCAATTCCTTCTGGGCATTTTTTAAAATCTACATCATCTAGAAAATCTACTTCCCAAATGCTAACTCTATTTATAATAATTGCATCTAGTCCCAATCGAGTTTTATCGCGAACACAACAAACTACTTCATGACCTTGCTTCAATAATTCGGGTAACAAACGTTTTCCAACATAACCGTTTGCTCCTGTTAGTAGGATTCTCATTGTTTAAAAGTTTTATTTATTCCAACCATAATTTTCTAAACTCTTTATTTTTGTCATAATCACTGGCTTGCTTTTCTATATTAAAATAGCGATGTCCTCGATGATCATTACCAACTCCCGCTAAATAGGCCCAGTTCCCCCAATTACTACAAACATCATAATCTGTTAACTGCTCTTCGAAATAAGAAGCTCCGATACGCCAATCCATATTCAATTCATTGCAAAAAAAGCTCGCTACATTTTGTCGTCCGCGATTGCTCATAAAACCAGTCTGCTTTAATTCGAGCATATTAGCATTTATAAAATCGGATTTTGTTGTTCCGTTAATCCATTGAGAAAGCAATTTTTCATTTAATGATTTTGAATTTATTTTTTCGGTTTTTATACCAGAATACAAGAAAAATTTAGTTTGGTATTTTTTGAACATAAATCGAAAGAAATCGCGCCAAAGCAATTCGAAAACCAACCAATATGTTGATTCGTTTGCACCAAATTGCAATTCATATTTTTTAATTTTATTGTAAATAAATCTAGGAGAAATGCAGCCTAAAGACAACCAAGCAGAAAATTTAGATGAATAATCTGCTCCAATCATTCCGTTGCGAGTTTCTTTATAAATAGATAGGTTATTTGTTTCAAAAAAATAATGATTTAATCTATTCATTGCCTCGGTTTCTCCACCTTTGAATTTAATGGCAGCACGAGAATCGATTGCGGAAAATTCTAAATCTAATGTTTTTAAAGTTGGCAAATTTAGAGATGGGATTGATGGAGAATTTATATTTTCGGGTTTCTTGAAAACTGCTCTAATTGTAGCATCTTGTTCGGTTTTTTTTCTAAAATTGGTAAAAATATCTGGAATGTTTTTGATAGAAAAAGGTAAGTCTTCAGCATGATATAAAGTACTAGTACTGAAAGTCTCTAGTTCACAACGCAATTTAAATAATTCATCTTGAACTCGTTTTTCGGTTTGTTTTTCTTCAAATGAAACTTCTCTTTTGGCAAAAACTTTACGGGCTTTATATTTTTGTACAATTTTTGGAATTTCAACTTCTGGTTTCCCCTTTATAATTAGTAATCCAGAACCAATCGCTCGTAAATTATTATCTAAATCTTGTAACGATTCTAATAGAAATTGTGTTCTAAAACTACCCGTTTTCTTGAAGCCATATTTGGTATTTTCAAAATGTGAATCGTCAAAACAATATACAGGAATTATTTGTTCGCTTTGCAAAATGGCTTTGATAAGTGTTTCGTTATCGGATAATCGTAAATCGGTTTTAAACCAAACTATTGCCGTTTTCATGTTTTTTACTTCGGATTTAAATGATTTTTTAATTTTAATTAAAAATAATCTGTAAAAATATTTTTAATCTTTGGCTAGAATTTCGTTACTTATTCATTCTACATTTGTCACTACAATATTTCACTTTATCCCAAACCTTTTCCCATTTTTTGCGCCAAGTGAAAGGTTTTTGGCAAACCAAACATTTTTTATTGGGTAGGTTTTGTTTTTTTACTCCTCGCATTTTTAGGTTTAGTAGGATTGTTTACGTGTTTGTCTAAAATTCGTTTACCTTCTTGTTTTACTTCATCTTTTTTTCGAAAACTCCAAACGATATCACTAGCATATTTTCTGGTTTCTTCAATATTTACTATTGGCTCTGGATAATTATTACCAATTTCACAATTATAAAACTGTTGTTCCATTTTGTTCATTTTCCAAGGCTCGTGGAGCAAATGAATTGGAATTTTGGCTAATTCAGGTAACCATTGTTTTATAAAAACCCCTTCCGAATCATGTTCTTCTGAGTTTTTTATTGGATTGTAAATTCGGATTGTATTGATTCCAGTTGTTCCCGATTGCATCTGAATTTGCGGATAATGGATTCCTGGTTCGTAATCTAAAAATTGTCGGGCTAAAAATTGCAGTTCTCGCCAATCTTGCCATAAATTAAAGGTAAAAAAGGAAACAACCATAGCGCGCATTCTAAAATTGATATAACCCGTTGCGACTAAACATCGAATACAAGCATCCACAATTGGAACACCAGTTTTGCCTTCTTGCCATGCTTTTATATAGGTTTCGTTTTTGGGTTTTATTAATGCATTGTATGCTTTGTTTACGTTTTCAAATTCCATAGTACATTCGTCTTCAAATTTTTGCATAAAATGACAATGCCAATGCAAACGCGAAACAAAATTTAGAATGGCTCGTTTGTTTTTAGAACCTTCGTAAAACTGATTGGTGTATTGGTAAACGGCTCGCATACTAATGTTTCCGTAAGTTAAGTAAGGTGATAATCGGCTGCAACCTTTTCTACTCAATGCGGGTTTCGAAATATGCTTGCTATAATTGACATAACGTTCTTTTACAAAACTGTTTAAATAACGCCAGGCTAAATTTTCGCCACCTTGTTGAAAACTTTTGTTGGGTGTTGTAATTTCTTCTGATAAAGCTTCACCTTTAATTTCATCGTATAAACCATCATTTAATTGTATCAAATTTAAATCCGCTTCTTTTATGATTTTTGGAGTTGCTCGCATTACATCTTCCCAACGTTTGTCCCAATTGTCCCTAGATTTTAATTTTCTTATCACACCGTGCATTTGAAACTCTTTCCAAAAAATATTATTTTTTTGAAAAAGTGCTTGTATACTAATATCTCTATCAAAAGTGATTTTGTTGCCAATTTCTTGATGCGAAAAAATAGTTTTTACTTCAAAATTTTTAATGATTGCAGAAAATACAAATTCCGCTTCATTATGAAAAAAATAGATGTTGTTATTGGATGAATTTAATTTGCCTTGTAATTCTTGAATGGATTCATAAATAAACCGCCAATGACGCACATCGGAATCGTCATAATTCATAACCGATGGTTCAAAACAATAAATTAATAATAAAGGCAATCCAGATTGATGCGCATGGAATAGTGCTTCGTTATCTGTAAAACGTAAGTCTCTTTTAAACCAAACAATATTTATAGTTTTTTTATTCAATTTTAAAGAATTGATGTGGGTTCTTTATTAGGTTTTGCATAACTTAAACGATCTAATCTAATGGTTTTGTGATAGCTATCCAACCCAGAGCAAGTTATAGTATTTGCTTTTTCAATATCTAAAAAACCATCTTCGGATTGGCAATTTTCTGGAAAATAGACTTCTTTAATTTCGCCAATAATCATGATAGTGTTATTGATAGTAATCTCTATTTTTTCTTTAAATTCAACACCAAGTTGTATGTTACTTTCTTTAACAAAAGGCGCTTTAAAATTGTTTTTATATTCTGATGTCAAATTGGACACATCAAATTCGGAAATATCAGCATCATAGCGAGCCGAAGTTTGATGTGCTTGTTTATATATATTTTCGTTAATATGATTGATGGTATAAAAACCAGTTTCTAATATATTTCTTAACGTATCACGTTCTGGCGGATTTGGACGAAAAATTACAGCAATTAATGGAGGATTGGAACCAATATGAAAAATGGAACTAAAAATAGCCAAATTAGTTTGTCCATAATTATTCACAGTTGCTAGCAACGAAACACTTTTAAATCCACCTAAACTGTTAATAAAATGAACACGTTCTTGTTTCTCCATGTTCATTATTTCTGAAAAAGAAATGTGTTTTTGCATTATAATTTTTATATTAGAAAACAGGTAAATATTAAAACAAGACATCTTTTTTATTTAAAAATTAACCACTTTTTATCGCTATTTAGTTTGAAAGTAGCAATATGCTCCTTGTTCCATTCTTGCGGAGAAATTAATGATAGAAAGTTAATTCCGTCATGACCAGTATACAAATGATAAATTTCGCCAATAACGGGTTCAAATGAAAATTTAGCATTATATACCATATCATTCCATTCGTATTCTTCCATTAATTGTTGATATTGCAACTTAAGTTCGTTAAACTTGTTTTCAAACTCTTTGTTCACAGTATGTATGCCTCTGTTTTTCCAAGCCACAACATCATCGGTTTTAATTATTGGCGCCCCAACAGTTGTTGCATAAGGTAAAATATTAGCGTTGTATCCCTTTTCTTTAGAAAAAACTATATTATCGGGTATTTTATTTTTCATTTTTTTATCGCTTTGATATTTTGTTATTAGATATCGCTCTTTGTAGTTTGCATTTGAAACGGTCTATGCCGTCAACACGTTTTGCAAGATGCTTGGTTTTGCAATTTTCAACACGCTTTCGCCAAAGTTTATAACTAGAAAATTTTAGTTCTTTTTTCATCAAAGCTTTTACGTTGGCTTCGGCTAATCCGAATTGAAATTTTATGGCATCAAATGGCGTACGATCTTCCCAGGCCATTTCGATAATTCTGTCAATAGCAATGTCGTCTAATTCTGTTTTTTGTGAAATGGGCATCATTTTTGTTTAATTAAAATTAAATAAAGTTAAACAAAATTAAATAATTTAATTCAGAATTCCATTAAGTATTAGGAATAAAAAAAATCCGTTACTTAAATTTAAGCAACGGATTTTGAAAATAATAGATAGTTTTCTTAAAAAAGTGAAGCTACTTGTTCATTTACAAATTCTAAAAATATTTCGTCAGCATTGGTAAACGGATCTAAAACATTAGAATCGATATCTATTTGTCCAATATTTTTTCCGTCAACAAACAACGGAACTACAATTTCAGATTTTACAGTAAAGCTACAAGCAATATAATTGTCCTGGGCAGAAACATCTGGCACGACAAAGTTCTCGTTAGAAACCGCCACTTGCCCGCAAATTCCTTTCCCAAATGGGATTACAGTATGATCCGTTGGTGCGCCAACATAAGGACCAAGATGTAACGTTTTTGTTTCGTGATTGGCAAAATAAAAACCAACCCAAGTATAATAAGTTATATTTGCTTCTAACAATTCACAAATCTTGAGTAATTTTTCATCTCTAGAAAGTGATGTGTTTATTGTAATTTCAGTTACTTTTGGTCTTAACGCTTCGAAAGTCATAATTTTTAATTTTATACAAAAGTATTTAAAGCTGGTTCTAATTTTTATATAAATTTGTTAAAAATTTCAATTTGAAAAAATATTTTATTCAATACCAACCATTTTTACTTTTTCTAGGGAAGTTTTTCTTGGCGTATTTGATGCTGACGGTTATATATCAATTTTATTTAAATACTGTTGGTGATTCTATTGATGCAATAACCGAAAATGTTGCAAGATTAACCGAAAATACAGCTAATTTTTTTGGTGTAAAAATTACTACAATCAAAGATTATATGCATTACAATATAATATACAGAGGTAAAGTAACTGCCAGAATTATTGAAGGTTGTAATGCAATTAGTGTCATTATTTTATTTATTTCATTTGTGATTGCTTTTTCAGGAAAACTAAAACAAACGCTACTTTTTGTTTTGGGCGGAAGTTTGTTTATTTATATTCTAAATATAGTGCGAATCGTAGTTTTAAGTGTTTTAATGTATTATTATCCAGCGCAAGAACATATTTTGCATGGTGTGATTTTTCCTTTAATAATTTACGGAGCAGTATTTATTTTGTGGGTAATTTGGGTCAATAAATTTTCGAAATATGCTACAAAAACTACTAAATAATAAACTTAAAATCATTCAACTCATTTTTCTAGTTGGGTTATTGGTGTTAATTCGTGCTTTCGAAAACGATTTGTTTTACGACCCATTTCTGAATTATTTTAAAGAAGAAAATACTTCGATTTATCCTGAAACGGAACCTTTTAATCTTTTTTCAAGTTTGGTTTTAAGATATTTTATCAATACAATAATTTCGTTAGTTATTTTGAATGTTATTTTTAAAGATTTGAATTTGATTAAATTTTTATCAATTTTATATGTTTTGTTTTTTCTAGTATTAATAATTTTATTTTATTTTATTTTAAATTTTTTTGACGAAAGTCATAGAACGACACTTTTTTACATCAGACGATTTATTATTCAGCCTATTTTTATATTACTTTTTATTCCAGCATTTTATTTTCAGAAAAAATCGAAATAAAAAATAACAAATCATTGGCTTTTGTCCTTCAATTAATTACTTAACTTTGCAAAGTGAAAATTACAAAGCACATCAGTATTTTACTAGCTACGCTATTATTGGTTTCCAATGTTGGGTTGGCTTTTAACGTGCATTATTGTGGAGATGAAATCGCTTCGGTTTCTTTAGACAATCCGTTTTTTAATAAAAATTCAGAAGATGATTGCTGCGGAATTGCCGAAAAAAAATCAAATTGTTGTAATGATAAAGTTATTAAATTTGATAAAAAATCAGATAATTCAGTTGTAAAAATAGTTGGCTTTCAAATTCATGCTCCTTTTATATTCCAAGATTGGAAGCCTATTGTTTTTAGTAAAAAAACTATTTTAAAAAACTGTAAAGTATCTTCTTATACTTGCAATGCAAATTCACCGCCAATTTTTATACGGAATTGTCAACTCATTTTCTACACCTAATTTTAATGTTTTAACTCGAACTCATCGAATTTAAACATTAAATAATTTACAATGAAAAATACAATTTTGTTTTTTGTTGTTTTATTTTCGTTTTCTGCTTTTGCACAAGACACTTTGCAAATCGTAAAAATAGAAGCAGGACGAAAAAAACTTCAAAAATCATTACTCAAAACAACTAATACAACGGTTTTGTCTGGCCAAGAATTGCTTAAGGCAGCGTGTTGTAATCTCGCCGAAAGTTTCGAAACAAATCCATCAATCGATGTTAATTTTTCCGACGCTTTAACAGGAACCAAACAAATAAAAATGCTTGGACTTACAAGTCCGTATTTATTAATTTCTGAAGAAAATATTCCTTCTGTTCGCGGTGCTTCACAAGCTTACGGATTGTCATTTACGCCTGGAACTTGGGTAGAAAGTATTCAGATAACGAAAGGTGCGGGAAGCGTAATAAATGGGTACGAAAGTATATCAGGACAAATAAATACCGAATTACTAAAACCCATAAAAGACATTCCGTTTTTCTTGAATATATATGGTTCTTCTGATTCTAGAATGGAAATAAATGCGCATTTGAATAAGAAGTTGTCAGACAAATGGGCAACTAGTTTATTTGTTCATGGGAATAATCGATTGTCTAAAAACGACATGAATAATGATGGTTTTTTGGACAATCCGTTGGGAAATCAGATAAATATTCTGAATCGTTGGCAATATACGAATGCCGAAAAAGGGTGGGTTAGTTTTTTGAATTTTAGGTATATGAATGACGAAAAACAAACTGGTCAAGTTAATTTTAATCCAAATACAGATAAATTAACGATGAATTCTTGGGGTTCGGAAATAAACACCCAACGTTTCGATTTTTCTTCAAAAATTGGATACGTTTGGCCAGAAATGCCATACCAAAGCATCGGTTTTCAGAATGCTTATAATTCGCATAATCAAGAATCGTATTTTGGTTTGAAACAATATGATATCAAGCAAAACAGCTTTTATTCGAACTTGATTTTCAATTCGATAATTAGCAATACGTTGAATAAATTTTCGACAGGATTAAATTTCACTTCCGATGAATATAAGGAGTTTGTAAATATTACTGATTACAGTCGAAAAGACAATTCACTCGGTGCTTTTTTCGAATATACGTATGATAATACCGATAATTTTAGTATTATTTTAGGTGGAAGATTAGATTATCAGAACCGACTCGGGTTTTTTGCAACGCCAAGACTTCATGCCAGATACAATCCTTGGGAAGGTGGTGTTTTGCGATTTTCTGCTGGGAGAGGAAAACGTTCTGCTAATATTTTTGCCGAAAACCAACAACTTTTCGGAAGTTCTAGAAGTTTTAATGTTTTAGATACTAATGGCAAAATTTATGGATTGAATCCTGAAATAGCTTGGAATTATGGTGCTGGTTTTTTGCAGAAATTTAAGATTTTTACAAAAAGTGCTGATGTTTCTGTCGATTTTTATAGAACCGATTTTCAGAATCAAGTCGTGGTCGATTTATTTCAAAGCGCGCAACAAGTTGATTTTTATAATTTGAAAGGAAAATCGTTTGCCAATAGTTTGCAATTCGAATTTAATTTAGAAATTATAAAACATCTAAATTTGAGAACATCATATAAATTTTATGACAATAAAACCGATTACAATTCAGGTAATTTTCAACGACCATTGCAAGCACAACAACGCTTTTTTGGAAATCTAGAATTTGAAACACATATCAAAGAAAAAGGGCAACAATGGAGATTTGATTACACTTTCAATTGGATTGGAAAACAACAATTGCCAAACACGACAACAAATCCTATCGAAGATAGATTGTCTGATTTTTCTAAATCTTATTCGTTAATGAATGCGCAAATTACAAGAACTTTTTCTTCAACATTCGAAATGTATATTGGTGGCGAAAATATGGGTAATTACAAACAGGAAAAAGCCATTTTAGGAACAGATAATCCTTTTGGAACAAGTTTTGACAGTAGTATTGTATATGCTCCAATTTTTGGACAAATGTATTATGCAGGTTTGCGATTTAAGATTAAATAGGTTTCAATAACAATGTTAAAAATGAATCTCAATAACAATTAAAAAAAAATGTAAAAATGAAGAATATAATTATAATACTAATGGTTTCTTTTCTTGGATTTTCTATGAATGCACAAGAAACTAAAAAGAACAAAAATGCCAAATATGCTATCGGGGTAAATGGCAATTGCGAACAATGTCAGAAACGAATTCAAAAAGCAGCTTTAGGCGTTTTGGGAGTAAAATCGGCAACTTGGAGTA